>JAZLKH010000083.1:0-26312 GCA_045597545.1 Fibrobacter sp. | reverse complement strand
ATCACCTTCTTCACCAGCTTCTCGATGATTTCCTTTTCGATCTGGCTGTGCTTCAGTTCCTTGCCGTTCACCTTTTCTTCGTGCTGGGTGGAGATAACCACGGTGTCAACGCGGACCGGCTTGTCGTTTTCGTCGTATTCCACGGTAACCTGGGACTTGGCGTCGGGACGCAACCACTTGATCTTGCCCTTTTCGCGGAGGTTCTGGATTTCTTCCATGAGCTTGTGGGCGAGGCTGATGGGCAGCGGCATCAGTTCCTTGGTGTCGTCGCAGGCGAAACCGAACATCATGCCCTGGTCGCCAGCGCCCTGCTTGTCGTCTTCCTTACCTTCTGCAGCCTTGGCGTCAACACCCTGGGCGATATCCGGGGACTGCTTGTCTACGGCCACCATGTCGGCGCAGCTCTTGTAATCGTAGCCGATTTCGGAATCGGTGTAGCCGATGTTCTTGATGGTTTCGCGGGCGATTGCCTGGTAGTCCAGGTCAGCCTTGGTGGTGATTTCACCGGAAATCACTACGAGACCGGTGTTCACCAAAGTTTCGCAGGCAACGCGGCTTGCGGGGTCCTTGGCAAGGCAAGCATCCAGGATGGCGTCGGAAATCTGGTCGCAGACCTTGTCTGGGTGACCCTTGGATACGGATTCAGAAGTAAAGAGATAATGTGCCATTATAGGCTCCTATGTGTTAACAGCACCGAAAAGAAGGTCGCACTTTTGACCAACCCAAGCGCTGAAAAAACGGTTTAAGTTTTTCTATGCATAAATTTACAAAAATGCATAAAGTCTGACTAGATACACTATCGTAAAGGCGGTGGATAATGTAAAAATTGAGAATGTAATTTTTTTTGTGGAAAAATTTGAAACTTGTTGTGTTTGTTAAAAAGTTTTATTATATTTTGGAAAAATTAATAACGTAGGAGGTGTTGTGAAAATTGAATTTAGTGATCGTGATTTAAGGCAATGTGCCGAAAATGAGGCTTTTGCGGTTAGGACAATGGGTAAGGTTCGTTCGAATCTTTATTTAAGAAGGATTAGAGCTTTGGCTGCTGCAAAAAATTTTGAGCAATTAAAGAAATACCCTGGCAATTTTCATGAATTAATTGGAAATCGTAAGGGACAATGGGCTTGTAACCTAGATCAGCCTAATCGTTTGATTACAAAGGGTGCAGAACCGGATGAAACTGTTATTTGGTCAAATGTTTCTGAGGCCACGGTTCTTGAAATTGTGGATTACCATTGAGGAGGCATAAAATGTTTGAAGAAAATGACGTAAAGATTTGGGGGGTAGTTTCCCCTGGCGATATCCTTGAGGAAAAACTTGAGGAAATGGGTATGGATGTCAATGAATTTGCACGCCGTATTGGCTATACGCCTAAGACGGTCAACGAAATTCTCAAGGGAAAATGTCGCGTTTCTACGGAAGTAGCCTTGAATCTTGAATATGTTACTGACATAAGCGCCGAAGAATGGCTAACCATGCAGAGAATGTATGAAGAAGACCTAATGCGTAAAAAAATGCGTGAGTCTCTTAAAAATCAGTCTCTCTGGCGTTCTGATTTCCCCTTGCCGGAATTGGCTCCCCGCAATTGGATTGCCGATATGGATAATAAGGACGATAACGTTTCTCCCATATTGCAGTTCTTTAGGGTTTCATCTCCTAAGGCATGGAAGGATTATTACCTTAGTGCGGATCTTAAGGTTGCTTTCCGGATTTCTCTTTCCGAGGCACAGGATCCTTACGCGGCCTCTGTTTGGCTCCGTCGCGGCGAAATTCTTGCAGAGGCTATCCCCATGGAAAAGCAGAATGACAAGAAGATTCGCTCCGCATTGAAGAAGGCCTTGCCACAGTTCATTGAACTGGCGAAAAAATATGGGGACCAGTCTACTCAGGGCAAACCCGGTGAAATCGACGAAGGCATGCAGAAACTTCACGAGTTTGGTTTGACCTTGGGCGTGAAAATCCTTTACGTTCAAAATTTCAAGAGCGCGCCTATTCATGGCATGGCCCGCTGGTACCGCGACATTCCCATTATCCAGATTCACGACCGTTTCGAGGATCGCAGAGCCTTCTGGTACACGTTCTTCCATGAGTTGTCTCATATTATCCTTCATGGCAAAAAGGACATTTTTATCAAGAACGTCTATCACGGCAACAAAAATCCCCAGAAAGAAGAAGCTGCAGACCTCTTCGCCCAGAAGTGTATGGCGGATGCAAACCTGGAAATGGATGAGGAATTCAAGAAATTTGTGAGTGCGTAAAGGGAATGGGATGACCTTGTGATCTGACTTTTTCTACTATTTCAACTATGAAACTTACCGAATTTTCTGCATGGCTTAACGAGTATCTGGTTCCCCAGGCTTTTCATGACTATTGTGTAGATGGACTCTGCGTCGAGGCTAATGACAAGGTGACTCGCGTAGTTACCGGCGTGAGCTTTAGGGATCGCTTGATTGATGCCGCCATAGAGGATGGCGCGGATTGTATCATCGTGCATCATCCTAACGGTTTCTGGAAGGGGGAGGACCGGGTGCTTACGGGAAAGTTCGGCGAACGGATGCGTCGCCTGATGCGGCATGGTATTTCCCTTTACGGTTATCATCTGCCCTTGGATGGCCACCCTGAAATTGGCAATAACGCTCTGATTGCAAGGGGCCTTGGCCTTAAGAATCTGCAGGGCTTTCTCAAGGATGGGGATATGCCAAACAGTTTCGTGGGCTGGGTGGGGGAGTTTGAATCCCCGTTGAGCCAGGACGAATTTGTATCTGCGGCCGAAAAAGTTTTTGCCCATGGGGTTCAGAACAAGTTGTTCTACGGCTCAGAAACCATTAAGAAGGTGGCGGTCTGCAGCGGCAGCGGGGCCAGCGGCATGGACGAGGCTATCGCCTTGGGATGCGATGCCTTTGTCACCGGAGAAATCAAGGAGGCGGTTCCTATCGCCGTGGAAGAGGCTGGTTTCAATATGATTACAGCCGGTCACCATCGTACCGAAATTTTCGGCGTTCTTGCCCTTGCGTCTAAAATTCGCGAAAGTCTGCAAATCCCCGCAAAATTCATTGATATAGACAACCCCGTCTAAGGCGAGCGCCGCGGACTTGGCAAGCGAAGCTTGGCGAAGACATGGCCGAGCCGCCCTGGGGGGCGCCTTTGCGCCACCCTATATAGACCGTTCGGACCAATTTTTCTAGGACGCTACGCCAGTCCTCACTCTCGTCACTACTTCAAGTTGATACTTGAAGCGCGTGACTCACGGTAAGGCGAGCGCCGTGGACTTTATATAGACCGTTCGGACCAATTTTTCTAGGACGCTACGCCAGTCCTCACTCTCGCCACTACTTCAAGTTGATACTTGAAGCGCGCGACTCACGGTAAGGCGAGTGCCGCGGACTTGGCAAGTATATAGGATGTTGAGCTAACTCATTGAGGATCAATGAGTTAGCGGTTTTTAAGAGATTAGCTGCACTGTGAGAACTATTGTGCATGGGCCCAAAATCGCTTTTTAGACTAGTTTTTTCGGCTTTTTTTTGCTAAATTCGCCAATCATGGATTTTGTAAAGACCACAATACACTTCCAGAATTCGTCCAAGTCGATGACGCTGCATGTGCCGGCGTTCCTCTTTAAGGCTTGGCCCATTCTTCGCGTGTTCATGGTTTTGGGTGTTATTCTTTTTGTAATCCAGATTGCCTCTACCACCATTTACGATGGGGTGCTCAATCACCAGATAAACAAGCGTCTGATGTTGGACAAGGAAATGTCCCAGATTCAGAGTACCATGGATTACCTTACCAACACTTCTTCTGATTTCTTGCGGGACGAAAATCGCCTTTACGCGCGTTTCGGACTTCCCTTGCAGGACGAGGTTTCTCGCGAGCTGGGTACGGGTGGCAACATCAGCGCCGATTCCCTGCTGCTTCGCAAGTCCTCGCCGGTCTTTGAGCGCATGTCCGTTCTTGGCGAGACCGCCGACAGGCTCAGCGCCAAGATTTCCAACAACGGGGCTTCCTTCAAAAACTTGAACAAGTTCATGGAGCAGAAGTTTTCCATGTGGCGCTTTGTGCCATCCATCGCGCCGACCAGCGGACGTTTCGTTTCGTCCTTCGGTCCCCGAATGCACCCCATTCTGGGTTATGGCCGCCCCCACCAGGGTGTTGATATTTCCAACGACCGCTGGACTCCGATTTTTGCCCCCGCTGACGGCGTGGTGGAAATCGCCCAGGTCAGCTCCTCCTTTGGAAACTTTGTGACTCTGAACCACGGCAACGGGATCAAGACCCGTTACGGACACATGCAGATGTACATTGTGCATCCGGGTGAGTTCGTGAGCCGCTATCAGGTAATTGGTTATATGGGAAACTCCGGCCTTTCGGCTGGCCCGCACCTCCACTACGAGGTCTGGGTGGGTAATAACCCGGTGAACCCGGTTGCTTATATGTTGCCTAACGATTATTCGATCGACTAGGCGATCCGCTCGAGAAAATAGCGCTGGCTCGGACTGGCTAAGGGCGGAATCACCCCCTGGAGGGTGAGTTGTCTAAAATACATGAGAAGCTTCGCGACTTGCGGGCTTTTTTTGCGTTGTTGTTGGCGATGGCTGCGGCCTTTGCCGTCTTGTGCTTTACGGTGGGGCTCCTCAGCTGTTCGCCCGCCTATGCCTGCCCCCTGTTGGTGGAGGTCTTTGCGGACCCTGCGGATGTAAGCGACCAGGAGGGGGAGTTTGTGGAGGTGCGCTTGGATTCCACTGTGTTTGCCAAGTACCTCTGGATTCAATTCGAGGATAAGAAGGCGGTGCGGTACCCTTACGCCAGGGGGGAGCGCCTGGTCCTGGTTCATGATTCCCTTTACTGCCCGGAGATTGCCGGGGTTCTCTGCGGTGTTTCGGCGGTATCGCTGCCCAACTCCAGGGAGACCGGCTGGAAGCTCTGGCTGGGGAACGAGGCGGTGGCGGATTCCGGGGAATCGCGGCGGTGCCTGGATTCCGTTTGGCTGCCTAGGCCCAAGGTGGGGGCCTCGCTGCAGAGAGTCAAGGAGACGGATCGCTGGGAGGTTGCGGAACCTAGCTTTGGCCTGGTGAACCCTTACTACGAGTTGGGGGAGGAGGCGGTTGACCCTCTGGATTCCCTGATGAATGGATGGGGTGCGGATTCTTCGGGGCGTTCCCTGGTGATTTCGGAGGTTCACCACTGCCCCCAGGAGCCAGAGCCCGAATGGGTGGAGGTGTACAACGCAGCCACGTTGAGCTTGCCCTTGAACCGGGTTCGTTTTTGCGAACGGGGGGACTTCTGGGGCTCGGTGAAAAACGGACGGGTGGATTCCATCGCTCCCTACGAGTCTCTGATCCTGACCAGGGATACGGCTGGGCTCAGGGAATTCCTGGGCTTTAGGGAGGTGCGGCTGCTGCAGGTTTCCATGGGTTACCTGAACAATGTGGCTGGCGAACTTTCCGTATGCCTTGGCGACAGGGTGGTGGACAGTGTTTACTGGGACAAGTCTACGGTGGCATGCCCATTGGGCTTCAGCCCCCTTACGGGCAAGGCCGAAAACACTCCGGGGTTCCTTGGGAGCGAATGTTCGCTGAACGTGCTTTCGGATTCTGCCTCGTGGCAGGAGTTGCATCAAAAATCGCAGCAGGTGTCTCAGCCTTTTGCGTATAAATTATCTACCCGGGTGGTGCGTAGGAACAGCTCAAACTTAAGGGTTCTTGTAGAAGGGAACTCCGATGTTGTCATGCGGCTACTGGATTCCGCCGGGCGGATTCTTTGGAAAAAGACGGCTCCTGCCCAGTCCAACACCTGGTGGAGCGTTCCCCTGGAGGGCTTGCCCAAAACAGGTGTGGCCTATGTTTCCCTGGTCGCAGGCAAGTTCGAAAAAATGGTTGGCTTTGTGCTGCGGCCTTAGGCGACTTTGGACAAGGGGGTTTGTCATGGAAAAGTTTCTTTGCACTTTGCTGTTGCTTGTCTTGTGTCCGTTGCATCAAATTGTCCTGGCTGAAACGGACGCCGCGTTTTTTAGGATGCCCTCTCCACAGCTGGGACTCTGGGGGTTGCCTAGCTACGGTTCGACGCCTGCAAGGTCGGCGTCACCTGGTTTTGGACTGCGCTGCTACTCTTTGCGGAACGTGGACGAGGTTGCCGCCGAGGCTTCGGGGGAACTTGCCCTGAGTTCGGCGAGGTTGAGCTTTTTATACGAGTATACCTACCTGGATTCCCTGTACAGGAGGTCTTACACCGAGATGGATTTTTCATGGGCGGCGTCGAGGCTTGTGCTTGGGGCTGCCTACGGATATTCCATGGAGTGGATTCCCGGGGCGGACTTGTGGGGACGGCATCGGTATAAGCTAGGGGCGTCTTATACGATTTCTTCTTTGAATCTGGGAGGAATGGTTGTCGGCTGGACTGATGAATTTTCGGAGGTCCTTTCTTCGGTCGATTTCTTGCTCGGGGTAAGCCTGATGGCGGGGCAGGGTTTGCTGCTGTTTGGGGAATGGGATGGCTCCAAGCTTGATATGGGCTCGTCGGTAAGACTAGGCTTTATTGAGCTGAAGTCGGCTTATCGCTTGCCGGGCTTTGGCTTGTCATTATCCTTGGTGTTCTGGTTTGGGGGAAACTCCGTGGAGGGTCAGTACGGCTTTTCTGGTGAATCGTGGCGGTGGTTCGGTCTTGGGCTGACACGGAGGATTCAAAAAAAGACTATCTTGTAGAGCGACCTATGTATGTTTCTCTGAGTGTATTGGCCTTTCTTGCCTTTTTCGTATTTGTGCTGCTGGTGGCGATTACGATTTCCCACCTGCTCTTGCGCAGATATAAGGAGAAACAGAGTATTTATACCCAGTTCCCTGGGCATGTGGATGAATTCTTCTTGGTTATGTCCGCAGAGGGTGTCTTGCTGGATGCGGCTCCAAGGTTGTTCTCCGATCCCTTTTTTGAAAAGATATGCCAGGAGAAGAGGTTTGAAACTATATTGTCCGCTTCGGAATACGCTCGCCTTCAGGAGTATTTGAAGGGTGTCGAGGCGTATCCTAACATTCCCTTCATCTTTGCGTTCAGGAGCGAGGCGGATACCCGCTGGTATGAGCTGAGGGCCCATGTGCAAAAGAAAGTGGGTGAAAAGAATCTGCTGCTGTTGCTCAAGAACGTCACCATGGATGTGGACTCTCGAAACCAGCGTGATCGCCTACAGGAAAATGTGGACATGCTGTTGCAGAATACCGGTGACTTCCTGTGGTCATTTGATGTGGATTCCCGCCAGCTGACGTTGCTTACTCCCATCTCCGATGACGAGGGGCGAGTAGTTCCCCGTTCCGTAGGTGTGCAGAACATACACTCCCTGCTGCTGGACGAGGAGTACGCCATGTTCGAAAAGCGAATAAATGCTCGCATTGTGGCTTTTCGCGCGACGAACCAGGATTCGGAGGAAAACGCCAGTATCAAGATGCGGTTGATTGGCCCCGAGGGTAAGCTGATCTGGTATAATTTCCGTTGCCGGTTGCACATGGAGGAAAATTCCAAGATTGTCATCAGGGGGTCCGCCCGAAGAATGGATCTGCTGTTTGACAATCCCGTCTTTGAGGAAAGCGAGGATGTGGATGCGGCCATTGCCACCATGCTGTCTTTCCCGGATATTCGAATTTTCTGCGTAGACCGTGAAAATAAGGTGGTTAGCTGCAATCAGGCTTTCGCCCTGGATTTTAGGTTTACCAGCCCCAGGGGAACTTTCGGCAAACGTCTTCTTGAAGTGGTTCGCCCCAAGTACTACTCCTTTATCCAGGGTATTTTGTCGGAAGTTTTTGAAAGCGGTAGAGCCAAGTCCTGGAAGGGCCCCTTTAACAGGGACCGTAGGCTTTTATGGTTTAATGCCATTCCCCTGAAGAGGTCGGATGGCTTTACCTATCGTGTTCTAGGTGTGTATATCCAGATGGACGAAGATAGTTTTAGGGATAGTTAAATAGGAGTGTTCCTGATGATGAAAAAAATGATGTGCTTTGCTGCTGGTGTGATGTTTATGCTTGCCGCATGCAACGAAAACAAGTCCGAAGCCGCTGTAAAGGTGGATGCCAAGCCTGCTGTACAGCCTGCAGCACCAGCCAAGGTTCCGACCCCGCGTATTGATGTGCCTACCATCGACTGGGCCAAGGCTATTGAAATGCAGGCGGCAGGCGCAATTTATGTGGATGTTCGCAATCCCAATGAATTGAGCGAAGGGTTTGCTCCCTATGCCGTGAATATCCCGCTGCCGGAAATCAAGCAGCGCTATGCCGAATTGCCCAAGGATAAGGATTTGCTGGTGTACTGCCGCTCTGGCCGTCGTAGCGAAGTGGCTTCCAAGTTCTTGATGAACAATGGCTACACTCGAGTCTATAATGTGGCGGGCGGTTTCTTGGCTTTCCCCAAGAAGTAATCGTTCGTTCCGCAGCTAGCGTATGGATTCCAACGCGACAAACTATATGCAAATGGCCTTGGACGAGGCCGTCCATGCCATCGGTGTGAGCCGCCCCAATCCGGCGGTTGGGGCCGTGGTGGTGAAGGATGGCGTTGTGGTGGGCAGGGGGCGTACGCAACGCCCCGGGAGTGCCCATGCCGAGGTCATGGCGTTGCGTGACGCGGGCGAACTTGCCCGCGGGGCTGCCATATTCGTGACGCTGGAACCCTGCTGTCATTATGGCCGCACGCCCCCCTGCACCAAGGCGCTCATCGATGCGGGTATCAGCCAGGTGTTCTTTGCCCACGCGGATCCCAATCCGGTTGTCCGCGGTAACAGCCGCAGGATTCTTGAAGAGGCTGGAATCGAAGTCTTCGAAGGTGTGGATGCCTGCGCTGCGGCGGAAATCTCTGAGGGGCTCCGCGAAGATGCGGGTCGCGCCGTATTCCACCGGGTAGAGCGTTACTTCGAGGCTTACGACTACTTTGTTCGCACCAAGCAGACTTTTGTGGAGGTCAAGTGCGCGGTCTCCCAGGAAGGGTTCATGGGAGGTGTGGCTGCCGATGGTTCCCGTAAGTCTTTGCGCATTACGGGTGATGGCGCTAACTGCTGGAATCATGAACTTCGTGCCATGAGTGATGCGGTGCTTGTTGGTGCAGGAACCGTTCTTGCGGATAACCCAAGCCTTGATGTGCGTTTCACCCACGGAAATAATCCCGTGAAGATTGTATGGGCGGGGCACCGCGAATTCTCCGCCGAGGAAGTCGCTAGGCTGAAGGTGTTTGCATGCGACGTTACTCTCGTTTACACCTGTATTCCGCAACCAGCCCTTGCAAGTTTTGAAACTGTGATTCTGCCCCACGCCACCTTTGCAGAAAACTGGCGCTTTATGCTTACCGACTTATCTGCCCGCGGAATGCATCGCCTGATGGTGGAACCTGGCGCAGGTCTTGCTTCTCAGCTTTTTTTTGTAGAAAATCCCTGCGATGGAGCGTTTAACTCTGATGCTCGCCCCCTGTGGAATCGCCTGGACTTGTGGCAGTCCACTGATATTGCCATTGATGACGCCCTGGAACGGCAGGTGGAATCTGGGACTATGCGAGATGGCCTGAATTTTCCTGGTTTACCCAATGGGGCTGTGGCTAGGGAATCGGCTATGATTGGCCTTGATGTATTGACCGTTTATTATCGGTAGTCATGTGAGATTTTGATTACCTAAGGATTTAGCTATGGTAAAGATTAATGGCGTGGAATTGGATGTGGCCGGCAAGACTGTCGCTGATTATCTAGCTACGACCAACTATGATTGCAAGCGCATCGCCGTAGAAAAGAACGGCGACATTGTTCCCAAGGCGAAGTATGCTGAAACGCTCCTTGCCGATGGGGACAGCGTGGAAGTGGTAAGCTTTGTAGGAGGCGGGTGATGAACTCGGATTGTCGTCCGCAAATTCCCTCTCGCGAGCAGATGCGGGCAGCCCTTGTTGAAAAACAGGGGGAGGCTGTTGTTGCCGCCCTTGAAAAGTGTACCGTTGCCATTTGCGGCGTTGGCGGTCTTGGCTCCAATGTGGCGGTTAGCCTTGCCCGTGCCGGCGTCAAGAAGCTGGTTCTCATCGACTTTGACCGGGTGGAAATGACCAACTTGCAGCGGCAGCAGTACAAGGCTGCACAAGTTGGAATGTATAAGGCCGAGGCCATGGCTTCGAACCTGCGCGAGGTGGCGCCTTACCTGGACGTCGAAGTTCACGTGGAACGTGTTACCGCCGAGAATGCGGTTTCTTTGGTGGGTGAGGCCGATGCCATCGTGGAGGCCTTTGACAAGGCCGAGGCCAAGGCGACCTTGGTGAACGTTGTGCTGGAGGAGTTGCCGGAGAAGTTCCTGGTGGCGGCAAGCGGCATGGCGGGCTTTGGCGACCTGAACGACATTACGACTAGGCGCATTACCAAGCGGTTCTACCTTTGCGGCGATGGCAAGACGGATGTGGATGAGGTTCACTGGCTTGCGGCTCCTCGGGTGGCTGCCTGTGCGGCTCACGAGGCGCAGACCGTGATTCGCCTGCTCTGCGGTCTTTAGCGCTGCGAGAGCTATTATGCGTTGACCCCAAAATTGTTATTTTTTGTCTTGTAAAAATCGAGGCAAAAAAAATGCAAGATAAACTGATTATTGGTGGCCACGAATTTAATTCCCGCTTTATTCTGGGTTCTGGCAAGTACTCCTTGAACTTGATCGAGGCTGCCGTTCGCGACGCCGGTGCAGAAATCATTACCTTGGCCGTTCGCCGAGCCAACACCAAGGAACACGAAAATATTCTGGACTACATCCCGAAGAATGTGACCTTGCTGCCCAATACTTCGGGAGCCCGCAACGCCGACGAGGCTGTTCGCATCGCTCGCCTGGCTCGTGAACTGGGCTGCGGTGATTTCGTGAAGATCGAAATCATGCGCGATACCAAGTACCTGCTGCCCGACAATCAGGAGACGATCAAGGCTACCGAAATCTTGGCTAAGGAAGGTTTCGTGGTGATGCCGTACATGTACGCCGACTTGAACGTGGCCCGCGACCTGGTGAATGCCGGTGCCGCAGCGGTGATGCCGCTCGCATCGCCCATTGGATCTAACCGCGGTCTTGCAGCAAAAGACTTTATCCAGATTCTCATTGACGAGATCGACCTGCCCATTATCGTGGATGCCGGTATCGGCAAACCGTCCCAGGCTTGCGAGGCCATGGAAATGGGTGCAGCCGCCGTGATGGCCAATACTGCCCTAGCTACTGCAGGCAACTTGCCCCTGATGGCAGCCGCCTTCAAGTCCGCCATCGAGGCTGGCCGCAACGCTTACCTCTCTGGCCTTGGCCGAGTTCTGGTCCGTGGTGCCGCCGCCAGCGACCCTCTGACTGGATTCCTGAGAGACTAAACAGGTATGAGGTCGCTTCGCTTTCAGGTATGAGTTCGTTCGCATCCTATGGATGCTCACTTCGAGCTTAAGGCAAGGCGGCTTCGCCGCGATTATCTATCTCACAACTCATAGCAGCGAAGCTGCGGGCTGATAACTGGTAGCTTATGAACAATTATCACGACGAACGATATTTTATTGATTCCGACTCCCTTTCTCCGGAAGCCTTGGAACGCAAGCACCGCATCGAGAACGATCCCAGCGCCCGTTCCAATCACATGGAATACATGAAGGGCATGGAAGTGATCAAGTCGGATACTTACGACAAGGTCATGGACCAGGTGGATGCCTACGATTACTCCAAGTACACCGCCCGCGACGTGCAGATGGCCCTGGAGCATGACAACTGCACCTTGGAGGATTTCAAGGCGCTGCTTTCTCCTGCTGCGGCACCTTTCCTGGAGCAGATGGCACAGAAGGCGAAGCTTGAAACCAGCAAGCACTTTGGCAACACGGTCTACTTCTTTACTCCGCTGTACATCGCCAACTACTGCGAAAACTACTGCGTCTATTGCGGCTTCAACTGCTACAATCACATCAAGCGCATGCAGCTCAGCATGGAGCAGATCGAACGGGAGATGAAAGTCATTGCCGATAGCGGTATGGAAGAGATTCTGATTCTTACCGGTGAAAGCCGCGCCAAGAGCAGTGTGGAATACATCGGCGAGGCCTGCAAGATTGCCCGCAAGTACTTCCGCATGGTGGGCATCGAAGTTTATCCGGTGAACACCGACGAGTACAGGTACCTCCACGAATGTGGCGTGGACTATGTGACGGTGTTCCAGGAAACCTACGACAAGGACCGCTACGAACAGCTCCACTTGCTGGGCCACAAGCGAATTTATCCATACCGTTTTGATTCCCAGGAACGCGCCCTTATGGGAGGCATGCGCGGCTGCGCCTTCTCTGCGCTGCTGGGACTTTCGGATTTCCGCAAGGATGCCTTGGCCAGTGCCCTCCACGCCTACTATCTGCAAAAGAAGTACCCCCATGCAGAAATGAGCCTTTCTTGTCCGCGACTTCGCCCCATCGTGAACAACGACAAGATCAATCCTCAGGATGTTCACGAGAAGGAACTTTGCCAGATTCTTTGCGCCTACCGCATCTTTATGCCTTTCATCGGCATTACCGTGTCTAGCCGCGAAAGTAAGGAATTCCGTAACGGCATCGTAAAGATTGCCGCCACCAAGGTCTCCGCAGGTGTTAGCACCGGTGTCGGCGACCACGAGGAAAAGTACAAGGACAGCGACGAGGTTGTAAAGACCAGGACCGGCGACATCAACTCCGGCGCCGCCTCTGGTGCAGTTTCCTGCGAAAACGATGCCGAAGGTGACGAACAGTTCGAAATCAACGACAACCGCAGCTTCAACGCCATGTACAAGGATATCAGCGGCGAAGGCCTGCAGCCTGTGCTCAACGACTACCTGTACGTATAGTGATTAGTGGTTTGCGGCTAGTGGTCAGGGCGGGCCTTCGGGGCTTGAGGGGCAGGTCGTTTTGATGTACAAATAGACTCAAGAAAATGTATTTTGAATCACAATGCTGAGTCTTGTTTTGTGAGCCTGTTTCTATGTGGGCTCTTTTTTATTAGTTTTTTGGGCATGGAACATGCTCTTTACTGGATCGCTTCGCTTACCTTCGCCATTATCCTGGGGATTATTCTGTGCCATGCCTATGTGTACAGAAACGAGTCTTCGGCGGTGGACAGGGCCTTTCGAATCCTGCTTTCCTGGTGTGTATTCTTCTGCTTGCAGGATGCTCTATGGGGCGTTGCGGCCATGCCTGGTTTGGGACATCCCGAAGTCCTGTTCTGGGTGACGACGGGTTTTCATATCTGGACTGTGATTTCCGCCTACATTTGGCTTCATTTTGTCTTGGTGTACCTGGGGCGAGATGTTAAGTACAAGTTGTTCCTGCGCCTTTTGGTGCTCCTTGCGGTGGGCTTTCAGGCCGGGCTTGTCATTCGAGATATTTTTGTTCCGACGATCTTTACCATCGGTCCCAACAACGAATACCTGGTTGAATCCCTTAGACGAGTGGCGTTCTTTAACCAGTACTTTATCTATGTGCTGATAGGATTGGTGACCGTAATTGCGGGTCTCAAGAACAAGGGCAACCAGCGTAAGAACTACTTTGCCGTGTTCTGGTTTGTGCTGGCTCCGATTTTGTGCGGTGTCTTCCAGCTGTTTTTCCCGGACGCACCCTTTTACTCCATCGGCTTTGTCCTTGGATGTTCCATTATTCATGTGTTCATCGTTTCCAAGGAGCACAACGACAATCTGATTATCGCCTCTACGACCGACGAACTGACTCGCGTATTCAACAGGCGTGCCTACGAGGATGACTTTAAGCGCTATCGTGAACATTCCATTGAAGAGGACCTGGTGCTGTTCTCCGTGGACATCAACGGCCTTAAGCAGGTGAACGATACCCAAGGGCACCTGGCGGGTGACGAACTCATCATGGGCGCAAGCCGTATCATTGCCAGTGTCTTTGCCGGCTGCGGTAAGGTTTATCGAGTGGGTGGTGACGAATTTATCGTTGCGGCCCATATTGACGAGCCGGGCGATACCTATAAGACGCGCCTAGAGACTGAAGCGTCCCAGTGGAAGGGCCAGAAGGTTAAGGACTTGTCCTTTTCTATTGGTTATGCGGCTAGGCGCTTTATGCATAAGGCCGACCTGATAGAAATGAAGAAGGCCGCCGACAAGATGATGTACCAGGAGAAGAATAATTACTACAAGTCCAAGGGCGTGGATCGCCGCGGCCAGCAGGAAGCCTTTGACGCCGTGTGCAATTCCTACACCAAGATTCTTAAAATTGACCTGACCTCCGATTCCTACGGAGTCATCAAGATGAACCTGGACGAAAGGACCTCCCAGATGGGATTCTCGTCAAAGATTTCTGTCTGGCTCCAGGGCTTTGGAACCTCGGGGCAGGTTCACGAGGAGGACTTGGATGAATACCTGACCAAGACCGACTTTGAATACCTGCGTGAATACTTTAAGATGGGAAACTCCTCGCTCAGCATCTTTTATCGCCGCCGTGCGGCTGAAGGCTACAACCGGGTGATGATGGAAATGATTCCCGCCGAGGATTACTCCAACGATAGCCAGACCCTTTACCTGTATGTGAAGGTCGTTGGCTCCGAACATACGGTGATTTGATTTTATGAAACTGGATACCACACTCTACTTCATTACCGATAGCACATCTGTTCCCGAGGACCGTTTTCTGCCTGCCGTGGAGGCTGCCTGCAAGGGCGGGGCCACCATCATCCAGCTTCGCGAAAAGAACCGCTCCACTCGCGAGTATATGGAACTTGCCGAGGCCGTTCACGGCGTTACCAAGCGTTACGGCGTTCCCCTGATTATCGACGACCGCGTGGACGTGGCCCTGGCCATTGACGCCGAGGGGGTCCATGTTGGCCAGACTGACATGCCGGTGCGTATGGCCCGAAAGCTTATGGGCGAGGGCAAGATTGTGGGCGCCACCACCAAGACGGTGCCCCAGGCCCTTGAGGCTTATGAACAGGGGGCGGACTATCTGGGCGTGGGCGCCATTTACCCGACTACAACCAAGGTGGTCACCATCTTGACCAGTGTGGATACCCTTAAGGAAATTGTGAAGGCCGTTCCCATCAGTGTCAATGCCATCGGCGGCTTGAACAAGGACAACATCCATGTGCTGAAGGGTTCTGGAATCAGCGGCATCTGCGCGGTGTCTGCCATCCAGAAGGCTGCGGATCCGGAACAGGCCACCCGCGAATTGAAGGCCGCATTTCTTGCTCTCTAGCGATTTCTCGCTCTTTGACGTGGTGTTTTAAAGCCGCGCATCAAAGAAGCGATGCCTAGGCGCAGCCTGCGTGCGGAACTGCTACCTGCAACCTACCTGCAACCTTTTAGACGCTGTCCCACTCGGATGGGAGCGTCTTTTTTGATGTTGTTGATTCGGCGTAAAGCGTCGACGGAGATGTTGAACCAGGTGGCGATATCCTGAAGGGTGTCGCCCTTCTGCACCACGTATATGTTCTCTTTTTTCAGCTTGTTCTGCATCTTGTAGTGCGCGGCGATGACCTTTTGCTTGGAGACGCTTTCTACACCGGGTCGCAACTCCCACTTGGGAAAGTTGATAATCGTTGCGGGGTCGATGTTTACGTCGCCGTAGCGGATTTCAAAGTGCAGGTGGGCGCCCGAGGATCTGCCGGTGTTGCCGGCAAGGCCCACGACGTCGCCGGGGTAAACGTAATCGCCGACGCGAACAGTTCGCAGCTCCAGGTGGCCGTATAGCGTCTGGAATCCGTTGCTGTGCTCCACGATAACGTAGTGGCCGTAGCCGCCCTTGTTGTACTTGGAGACAATCACCGTTCCCGGATACGCCGCAACGATAGGTTCGTTCTTGATCACCTGAACATCGACGCCGCGGTGTAGGCGGTGATTGCGGATACCGTAGGGGGAACCTAGCGGAGCCTCGTGGGTCACCGGTATGAGCATGGTTGAAAAGTCAAAGGAGCTCTGATTCTTCTTGGCTTCGGCCATGGCCTTCAAGTCAACCATCTCGAGAATCTCGTGTTCCTCGGACAGGGCGTGCAGAGGTCCTGCTGCCAAGGCCAAGGCGAACACTGCGGATGTCGTTAACTTAGAGCGTTTCATGATGCGGAATCCCATTACTTAAGGAAGGCGAAGAATACGGCGGCGATAATAAGGAGGAAGGCCACGATGTGGTTCCACTGCAAAGTCTCGGTGTGGAATACGGTAACGGCGATGGTTGTAAACACGGTGAGGGAAATGGCTTCCTGGATGATCTTCAGCTGCATAAGGCTAAAGGGGCCGCCGTTGATCTTGCTGCCGATACCGTTGGCGGGAATCATGAAGCAGTATTCGAAAAGGGCGAGGCCCCAGGAGGCAAGAATCACCAGGTACAACGGCCAGTCGGTGCTGATGTGCATTTCCTTGAGCTTAAGGTTGCCGTACCAGGCAAAGGTCATAAAGACGTTGGATACGCAAAGAAGAAGTACTGTAAAAATTCCGGCTTTCATGATAAGAGAGGTGTGTGATTAGTAGGAAGTAGGATGTAGGAAACTTTATTTTATATAGGTGCGCTGTTGCGTGAGCTTTTTTAACAGTCTACTAACCACTGTTTACTTTAGTGTTTCTAAGCCTATATGGTTTTCCCGTGCTGTGCTGGTAGGCCAGCCTTGCGCGAGCTTGTTCTAAATACTTGATGTAGGCTTCGCTTTGGTAGTCGCGGTAGGTCCAGTCGAAGGCGTGGAAGTGACCGTCCTGGAAGTACAGGGTGGGTTCCACGAAAATTCCTCGCTGCATGTAGACCCGCTGGCGCTGGTCCTTGGTGGTGGCCAAAAAGAACTGTCCCAGGGTCATGTAGCCCGGATCCAGGTTCACCGGGCGAAGTCCTGGCGTTCCCGACTTTTCGGCGATTTCCAGCTCCACGTCGTTGGTCCAGAGCTTGATGTCTACGATTTGCTCCCGGTCTACTAGCGTCTCGTAGCTGAAGAAGGCGCGCACCGGGGCATCGCCGATTTCTTCCTTATAGTAGTTGGTAAAGGTAAAGGGGAAGGGCGCAAGGTTCAGGTCCTCCTCGCCGAAGCGCTCCCTTAGGGTACCGCGTACAGCCTCTACGGCCTCGGCGTCCCGTGCCAGGATGCCGACGATAATTTTTACCTTTGCTGGTGTACGCAGTTCGCCCATGGGCTGAAATCTAATATTTTTAGGCGAACCTGGCCCAGAGGTGCGGTGTGTAACTCGTTGATACACAATAATTTACGGGTTTTTATGGTTTTTGTTCGATATTTTGGTATGTTTTCTGCCTGGATGGCGGCGGTCTTGCTCCTGGTTCCTGCCAGTGCCCGTTCCGAGGCTCCCCGCGAAGTCCCCGTCATCGTGGATTCCATTCCCCACGAGCAGAGCCACTTTACCCAGGGGTTGTTCTTTGATGGGGCGGAACTTGTCGAAAGTACGGGGCAGTACGGGCAGTCGGGATTGTACCGCAGAACCCTGGGCGGCAAGGTGCTGGATTCCGCCCGGATTGCCGAACGCTACTTTGGCGAGGGATCCATCGCGGTGGGCGACGACATCTTCTACCTGACCTGGAAATCCCGCAAGGCCTTTGTCTACAGTCGCAAGCCCTTTAAGCCGAAGGGGGAGTTCCGCATTCCCACCGAGGGCTGGGGCCTTACCTACTGGCGCAGCGCCCTGTTGATGAGTAATGGCAGCAGCGAACTCTTGCAGCTGGCCCTTGGGGGCTACTATGTGGTGGGCGTGATCCAGGTGAAGGATGGGGACCATCCCATACCAATGCTCAACGAGCTGGAAGTCGTAGGGGACACTCTGTACGCCAACATCTGGCAGACCGATGCCATTGCGGTCATCTCGCTTCCGTCGGGCAAGGTCATCAAGTACTTGGACTTGTCTCGTAAAGTCGCCGAACTTCGCCGCAAGTACCCCAACATGGATGTGCTCAACGGCATCGCCTACGACGGCAGGAACCTGTGGATTACGGGCAAGTACTGGCCCTGGATTTACAAGCTTGCACCCTAATTTCCGAAGGTCCACACGATGCCGTAGGCGAAGCGCAGCCCTTCTGGGGTGTAGCCCGATTCCGGCATGTAGATGCTGTGGTTGAAGTTCTCGATCCTCGTGTACAGTTCAAACTGCAGAATCTGCATTCTGGCCTCGAAGTCCAGTGCCAGGTAATGGTTCATTTCCTCTAGCTCCACCTGGCCCTTCTCGTTGATGGTGCAGTCGAAGCGGTTGTCGAACCACTGCCAGTCTACGCGGACGCTTACGCCTAGGCGGTCAAATACGAAGCGGTTCTGCCAGTGGATGCTACCCTTGTAGTAGAGCTCCGGCGTGTCGATGAGTCTAAGGCTGCGGTCCAGCGCCTGACCTCGTTCCAAGTAGAACTTCCAGTTGCCGAGGCGGAAACCCACCTGGAACATCCAGTCGAAGGTCTCCGCTTCGCTGATGTTTGTCCACGTGAATGCGTCCTCGATGGAGTTCGTCGTATCGACGCCACCCCATTTAACCCACCGCGGCTTTATCAGGTTGTCGACGCTTTCGTTGCGAAAACCGATGCCGTAAAAAACGTCCCGCTTCTGCCAGCCCAGGTTTACCGTGGCGCGGCTACGCTCTTCGAAGTTCAAGTCCTTACGATGGAACGCCAGGCGGCCAATTTCATTTATCTTCAACTGGTCTGCATCGGGGAATCTGTTGTCGTGGCGGTAGGAACCGCTGAGTCGCAAGCTGTAGGGGAGCAGTGCCAGTACGTCAAGGGAGTAGGCCGGCGCGTAGTCCACCTGGTTTCGCACGGAGCTGTTTCGCTGCATGCCGCCTTGCGCCCTGAACATCACCGCGCCGAGGCCGGACTTGCGCAAGGTGTCGGATACCTGGGCGTATCCCACTTCGCGGTCCTGGTAGTAGGTGTGCCTGTGGCTTACGCTGCCTTCGCGCTCCACATCCAAGAATTCATATTGCAGTCGAAGGGTAGGATTCAGCAGCGTATGGTAGCTTACGCCGAATCCGCCAAGGATCGTCTGGTAGTTCTTGTTCAGCGTTGTGTCGTAGTACAGGGTGTCGGCCTGGGCGATTCCTGCCGTGTCCAGGTACTCCTTGATGCCGCTCTTGAACCTGGGCAGGGAATCCTCTTCGATCTCGTGGTCGCCGTAGCTGATGTCCGCGCTAAGGGTTAGGTTCCTGATGGGGTAGAGCTCTATGCCGGCACCGTAGGTGACTGCGCTGATGTCGATTACGTAGGGATTGGTCTGGAATGTGCGGATGGAAAGGTCCAGGGTGTCCTTGAGAACCTTGTGGTTGGTATTGTCCGCATTTTCCAGGCTAAGGTAGTTCATCTTGGCGTAGGCCTTGCCCAGGCCGAATCGCCAGGTGAGCATGGGCTGGATGTGCATGCTGTTCATGGCGATGTTTCTTCCGCCAAAGGGAATCTGCGTAGAGTCGCGGCCCAGGGCGAAGTAGGGCGAATGGGTCACGTTCTGGTAGCTGTACTCCTTGGAGTCCACGTCGGAGTGGCTGGATACGCCAAGGTCCAGGGTCACGGAGTCCGTCACCAGTCTGCGAAATTCCAGGCGAAGGGCGTTGCCGCTAAAGGCTGGACGTTCCCAGTTTACATCGACGATCGGTGTGTCGACGGCGACTCCCTTGCGTTCCTCGAAAAGGATGCCGTTTTCGCCATTCAGCGTAAGGGTGCTCCCGTCAAAGCCCAGCCGCGTGGTGTAGAGGCCTGCCAACTTGCTGGGGTAACGCCTGCTGATGGAACCCATGCCCATGGCGGCGGGATCCAGCTCCGGGTTTCCGAGTATGGAGGTTCCCAGCAGCCATTCCGACTTCTGGCCTGCGATATCGTAGGTTCGCTGCATGACCTCGTGAAGGGGCAGCACCCAGCGTCCGGCGTCGGTCTCTCTCGGAGCCGGGTCGATCGTCCAGGGGGACCAGCTGGCGGAATCCTGGGGGGCGGGCTGCTCGTACTTGTTTGGCTTTTGAATGTCTGCAAAGGCAACGTTTGCAAGCAGGAACACGAACGCAAGTAAAGGGGCTCGAGTCATGCTAGTACCATTCGGCGCGGCTCTTTTCTCGGCGCTCGCGCAGAGCCTGTACCACCGTGTAAGGCATCTTCATGCAGTTGGGCGGGTAGGTGCCGCTCTCCGTATGGAAGTCGGAACCGCCGGTGCCCACCAGTCCGTAATGCTGGGCCATCTCCTTGTACTTGCGGCCCACGGCACCCTTCTGGGCGGGACTGTAGACTTCCATGCCCTGCACGCCCCATTCCACCATCTGCTCGATAAATTCGTCGCTGAGACCGGACTTGTAGGGGTGGGCGAGCACGGCGATGCCGCCGGCGTTTTCGATAAGGCGAATGGTCTGCTGGGGGTTCAGCCCCTTCTTTTCTACAAAGGCGATGCAGCCGTCGCCCAGGTACTTGGTAAAGGCCTCGGAGAAACTGCCGATGTATTCCTCGTCTACTAGCGACATGGCGATGTGGGGGCGGCCGATGACCTTCCCCTTGCAGTAGCTGAGGACTTTTTCGAAAGTGATGTCGATGCCCAGGGCGTTCAGCTTCTTGATGATGGCCTTTACGCGGGTAACGCGCTGCTTGGCAAAGTCCTGCAGCTCCATGTTCAGGGCCAGGTTCGTAGGGTCGCAGAAGTATCCCAGAATGTGGATGTCCTTGCCCTGCCAAACCGCAGAGATTTCGATACCCGGCAGAATTTCCATGCCGATGCTGTTGGCCGTCTCCACGGCCAGGTTATAGCTGTCCAGGTTGTCGTGGTCCGTAATCGAAATGCAGCGGAGTCCCTTGCGCTTGCAAAGGGTCAGCAGTTCCTCTACTTCCAGGGTGCCGTCCGAAAGCTTGGTGTGCAGATGCAGGTCCGCATAGCCGCCGTTCTCGGTGATGATGATGCCGCTACTCTTCTGCATTACTTGATTCCGTAATACTGGGCGATAAGCGCAGCCTCGGAGGACTTGTCCGGGTGCAGGCTCAGGTTCAAGAAGGGATAGTTGGTCTCGCTGCAAAAACCGATACGGCAGGGGGCGCCGCTGACTTTTGCTAGGTACAGGCGGGGGAGGAACGAATCCCCTAGGTAAATCACCACCTGTGGGGCATAGTCCTTGACCTTTTGCTCCAGTTCGCCGAAAACCTTTTCGCCGTAGCGGCATTCCAGGTCGCTGTAGTAGATGGCGTGGGCTCGCTTGGCCGATACCAGGGCGTGGAGCGACTCATGGGCAAAAAGTAGTGCATTCTGGAAGAACGTTTGGGGCATGGCGTGCATAAATGCTGCGCTGTGCTCCATGTCTCGGGGCAAAAACACAAGGGTCTTGGGATTGTCCTTTAGAGCCTCGGGAAAACTGAACGCCCCCGACTCCTCGCCTGCGTGCTTTACAAACCACTTGAACAGCGACTCCGCACTGCTGAATCGTTTAAAGAAGTAACGGAAACGGTCTGTAAAATATGGTGATGGCTTCACAATTCTCCCAAAATTTAGTCGGGTTAAATATACTAAATTGCGCGGTATGGCAAAACAGAAATATTACGCGATTAAGACTCCAACCGAAAGCAGGATTGTAACCACCTGGGCCGAATGTGAAAAACTGACCCATGGGGTAAAGGGAGTGCTCTTCAAGTCCTTCGTTTCTATGGCTGATGCCGAGGCTTGGATTTCGGGCATGGCGGCTCCTGCCCCCGGTGGAATTCGCGTGTTTGTCGATGGTTCCTATTCTCCGGATTTTCCTAATTCCGGCTGGGCCTTCGTGGTTACCGAGAACGACCAGGAAATCGCACGCGGTTCCGGCCTTACCGCTTTCGAGGCCGAGAGCCGCAACATCGACGGAGAAGTGATGGCCAGCTACCAGGCTATGAAGTGGCTCGCCGAGAATAATAAAACCGGCGTCATCTGTCACGACTACGAGGGGATTGCCCGTTGGGCAAAAGGGGAATGGCAGGCCAAGAGCAATATCGCAAAACGCTATGTTGTTGCCATTCAACCACTTAAGCATTTAGTGCAGTTTGAGAAGGTGGCTGCCCACACTGGCGTCAAGTGGAACGAACTGGTGGACCAGCTGGCGAAAGAAGCCATTGCGAAGGGCCGCAAGGCTGAGAAAAAAGAGGGGTAGCGGCTCTCTTGTCATCGAGACCTGTATAGTTCGCTTTGGGGGAAGGCTATTTTGAAAATTATATCTCGATTAGGTTGGATTCATGGATTTATCGCGCTTTTGCTTTGTGCGGTAAGTTTGTGCTATTCCCAGACCGGGGAATATGATGCCTGCGATTTTGACGACAAGGTCATCGACGCCTTTATTGCCAATGAAAATGCCCCTTCCAATTACAGGACGGTTCTGGATTTATTCCTGAAGGAAGGCTCTTCGGTAAGACATTCTGTTTGTGCAGACAGTGTCCGGTATGAATTCTTGTCCCAAAAGGTTTCCAAACTTTTTAATAGAAGCAAGACCGATAAAGATTTGCCGGAATACGACGTGGCCTATACGAAGTACGTCTATTTTGCGGGTGGCGAGGAGAACGGTTTCACGTACGAGGACAATGCCTTCTACAATTTTGCATTGGACCTTATGATTGCAAAGTATGACCGCCACTTTGCCCACGTGAAGAATACCATGTTTTTGGCAGGGGTAAAAAGTAACTATAAGCGGTACGGTTTTGAAACAGAGTGGGATGCCGCCTTGGATGAATTTCTCGTTACCAGGTTGGCTGCTGAAAATGGAGTTTCCCTTGAGATTATGCGGTCTGAATTGGAGAAAGTTGTTCCGTTTTATTGGAATGTTCATCCTAAGTTTAGCACCAGTCAATACCAGTGGCTACAGGATTTTCTACGGGGTTACGAAACAGTCTATTATCGAAGCGAATACAGCACTTATGCGACTATTCTTGATTTGATGATTGACGACAGTTTAATGGCTTCCCTTTCAGAAAATCAGGAAGAATATGAAATAGAAAGTCGCAGGGACAACGAAATGGTCTTTGTTTTTGGCGTGGGAGTCATGGTCGGCAAATCCTTGTTGTCGTCCGCCTTTGATCCTGTAGGGGAGAAGGTTTCTGTTTCTGTTCCCCATGCCCGTTTCCGTTTTGGTCGCGTTGTGTTGCAGTTGCAGGGCGACATGTACATTGACCATAGCCTTTCTGCCATGGGCTTGGAAGGAATTCTGGGTTACGCCTTTGACTTTGGAACTTTTGAAGTGGATCCTCTTGTGGGATTTGGCTTTGACCAGTTCTTTATGGGGGCGGATACTACGTCTTCAAAGATTGGACTCTTGGGTGTGCAGGCTTTAAAGCGGATTCATCTGCACACCGATGCGGCCCTGGTGCCCAAGGTTCAGTGGTCCGTAAAGGCGATGAAATTTGACTCGCCCTTAAATAGTCGTAGGCGTTGGGGTGTTGTTAACCAGTTCTATGCAGGGATTTCCCTGGAATTCATGATCTGGGACCATGATGTGGAAGCTGGCCTGTAATGCGTGTTGCGGGAATCCTTCTTGTTGCGCTGTTGGCGCTTTGCTCATTTTCTACGGCAGGGCAAATGGATGCCTGTACCTTTGACCGCTATGTACTTGGATTGTTCAACGAGAATGAAGTCGCGGATTCTGCCCGAAGGCATCTGGAACTTTTGGATTTTGTCGTTGAATACGGACCCCAGGTAGAAACAAAAATTTGTGCCGATAAAAATCGTCTGGATAAGTTGGTGGAGGTTACCTACACACTTTACCAGGAACAAAGGGGCGCTCATGAAATGCTTGATGTATACACGAAGTATGCCTATTTCAGAGGCCGCGAAGAAAAGGGTCGAATCGCAACCGACGAGGATAATGCGGCGTACAACCTACTGCTGGATTTTACCATAGCCAAGTACAATTTTTTATTTGCAAGTTCCAAGCGGGAAATGTTGATGGATATTCCCCATAGCTCCTGGGTTTTGGTGAAGCTTGTTTCGGATAAATTATTTAACGAAAGTAGGCTTGCTACAATTGCAAAAAGTGTGGGGAAGACGACCACTGGCGTGGCGTATGATATTGCTGAATCCTGGGCGGGACTATGGTTTGATAACGAAAGTCCCCTTGGCCGGAATGAAAAGTTCGATGTTGATTATTCCTGGATTATGAAAGTCCGCGATAACTTTTTGGAAAAATATCCGGAAAGCCGTTACAAAGTTGCCATCCAAAATCTTATAGACGAGGAAACTGTAAGCCTGCTTGAAAATTATGATCGCGAAGATGATAAGTTCAGTATGGGTATTGGACTAAATTTTGGAAAGACCTTGTTGGGTTCGCCCTTTGCTGATATTGACGAAACTGTGGCGCTAGGATTTGCTGGGCGGTTCCAGTACCATCATCTTTTGTTCCAACTCCAGATGGACGGTATTTTGGGACACAACTCATCTGCAGCGGGGCTGGATGGAATTTTTGGCTACAGTTTTGAAATAGGTTCCTTTGCCGTTGATGCCTTGGCTGGCATTGGATTTGTGGAATTTGTGGTTGACAAGGATTCTTCTATGAATTTGGCTTACATTGGAGGAATCCAGGTGATGAAGCGCCTTCCAGTGGGTGATGCTCTTTACATATCCCCGAAGTTCCAGTGGCTTGCCAAGATGGTGGATTACGAAAATTCCGTTACGGGGCGTAACCGCTGGGGACTGCTCCATCATTTCTTCTTGGGCTTTGTATACGAAGGACGTATACCTTTATCTAAAATGAATACGGATCCCAAAGGCGACGGCCATCGTTCCGTTCGAAAATAGAACGCTGTGTTAGTCGCATTTCTTGCGGTTTTGCCAGGTGCTCTCGTTAAAGAGCTGGCCTTCGCTTAAGCCGTACTTTTCCTGAATACCAGCCTGCTTGATGGCGTCTTCGATGGAAATCTTCCCGAGGATAGCCTGGGTGTAGATCAGCACCTTGCGGCGGACGGTTTCGGCATCTTCGTTCAGCATTTCCAGACGGAATCGGTTTACGTCTGCGGTACGGAGCTGCGGTAGCAACTTTAATGCGGATTGCGGGTGGCCTACGAACAATGTATTGCGGCATTCCGCATCGGATTGCAGGAAGTGGCGTTCACCCTTATGGTCCTCGATTTCAACCTTGTGCTGGGTGCAAATCTTGCCGCATTCCGGGAAGCGGCGACCTGTGGTAAGGCTCCTTGCAAAGGCGCAGTATTCGGAATGGAAGGCGGGCATGTACTGGTGAAGTGTCAGTTCTAGGCGGCTTCCGTCGATGTTGTTCAGCAGGTCAAAAAGTTGTACGCTGTTCAGGTCCCAGGAGGGGTGCAGGGCGGTGAGACCCTGGTCTAAAAGCCACTGGTAGCTGGCGCTATTGGCTGCGTTTAGGCTGTAGTCACCAACCAGAGGGATGCCGCTGTCCTTGAGGATGGAAAGGGAACCTAGGTTACGTACCAAGGCGAAGTCGGGGCAGAGTTCCAGAATCTTTCGCAGATAATGGTTTTCGCCGGGCTTGTGGATGCGTAAGGTGGCCATGCCTGCCTTGAATCCAAGATCGCGAATCTGCTGGAGGGGCTCGTCGTATTTGACGCCCCAGTCAAAGTCCATGATGACGTTGTCGATGGAAAGGCCCTTGAGGGCTGCAATCTGGTCCGGGTTACGTACCAGGACGCTGATGGTGGGCTTGGCCATAGCGGAGGCGATGCCGAATTGGGCGGGCGCGCTGCTGTTTGCGGCTGCTGCGTTCTTCTTGGTTTCTACAGCGAACTTGGCGGAAATGTTCTGCAGGAACTTGCGTCCCTCGGCGGCGCTCACGTGCATTTCCTTCCACTGGAGCTGAACTTCTTCAAGCTGCTGCACGGCGGATTGGCGCAGGTTGCGCAGCACTTTTCCGGGAACGAAAGGTGCGCCGTCCACGCGAACCATCAGCGTTCCAAGTTCGTAAGGCGTGGACGACAGCCCGCCCAGTTCCTTGCGGGCCAGCGCTTCCAAAGCAGACTCGTCCACTACGTTCTTCGCGACTTCCAGCGGGCTTTCGCCTTCAACGACAGCCGCCTTGTCTATTCCCTGCATCAGGGTTGCGCCGGCAAGCCAAACCTTCAAGGTCAGTTTTTCGCCTACCGCGCCCGTCAATTCCATATTCAGGGGGCGTTTCTTTTCTTGATTGCGGTCGGTAAATGTCTTCCGCAGTTCCTTTTCAAGAGCGGGGGAGTCGTTGCGGAAAACGGCCATGTTGGGGCCAATCTGGCGCATGTCGAAATCGCGGCCAAAGTCCAGGCGCAGCACGGGGCCAATGCCTCGCATGCCATCTCCGCGACTATTGTGGGCGTTATGAACGATTTCTGCGCCATACAACCGGCTGCCGCAGCTGACGCCAAAGCGGTAATCCTCAAAAAGGATGCCGTCGCCGTTGGAGGGGAGGGGAATATCCTTGGTTTCGTCGGGGGCTACGAGAACAGAACCGCGGTCCACCAAGTCGGA
>JAZLKH010000082.1:0-5417 GCA_045597545.1 Fibrobacter sp. | reverse complement strand
GCTTGCAATAGTTTTCAAAGTTTTCATAACCACATCCCTTTTGTTTAAACAGGAGAACAAAATTGTTCTCAAATCTTTTCTTAAAATATAATTCAAAATTTCGCAAAAAGCAATAATAATTTCACGAATTTTCAAATAAATCTGCAAAAAAAAAGAACAAATATGTTCTCAAAATTTCAAAACACAAATTATTTAATATCAGCAAAAACATCCAATTTCACCAGTCCACCCACCATTTTTTGCTCATTTTTTCGTTTTTTTCATAAAAAAAAGCCTTTTTCCCATTTAGTAATCTACTTTTAGCCATATAACGAGACTTTTTAAGGAGCCGCAATGGAGCCGCTGAAATACCAATCTCTCGCTCATATGTTTTTCGCCAATTGCGAACGAGAGGATTTTGAAGGATGGAATCACCGTAAGCACGAACACTGGGTGCATTTTTCCAGGCAACAACTGAGAGACCAGACCCGTTTTCTGGCCCTGGCCTTTAAGGAAAGAGGCATCAAGGCCAATCAGAGCATCGGCATCGTGGCAAACAGCTGCCCCGAATGGATCATGACAGACATCGCCTCCCAGATAAATCACGCACGCGTGGTACCTTTGTTCCCAAACATCTCCTCTGAAAATTTCAATTTTCAGTGCGACGACTCCGATGTCCAGATTTTGCTGTTGAACGACGTAAAGGAACTGGACCCAGCCCTGCGTGAATCCCTCCCCCGTTTCAAGGCAGTCATCTGCATCGACCCGGAATCTGAATGTCCGGAAAACGGAGTCTATTGGGATGACCTTCTCCACGAAGGCAAGGAACTTTCCAAGAAACCCGAATCAACCCAATGGATACAGAATCAGCTGGATTCCATCCAGTCGGACGATCTTTTCAGCATCATCTACACAAGCGGTTCTACGGGCCGCCCCAAGGGCGCCGAGCTTTCCCACAGGAACATGCTGGTGCAGGTCCAGACCATCAAGCGAGACATTCTCCAGCTGAACCGCACCACTGACGTAGGCCTGGTTGTTTTGCCCGTAGCCCACGTTCTCGAACGTATGACAGTCTACTTCTTCATCTTGAGCGGAACAAAGCTGTACTTCGCAGACACTCCGAAGAACACCGCCATGCTGATGAAGGAAGTTCGCCCCACCGCCATGATGGTAGTTCCCCGAATTCTCGAGCGCGTCTACGAAAGCATGACTGCAGCTGCGGACCAGTTCCACGGTCCCAAGCGCTGGCTCTTGAATCGAGCTATCAAGCTAGCGAAAATCGAAGACCCCATGAAGGGTCCCAGCATCTGGCATCGCATTTACGATAAGCTGGTCTATAGCAAGATGCGCGAAGCCATCGGCGGCAGATTCCGTATCATCGTTACCGGCGGCGGAGCTCTGAACAAGTCCATCTGCCGTTTCCTCCTGAACGTGGGCATTACCATTTGCGAAGGATACGGCCTTACGGAATGCTCCCCCGTCCTTTGCGTCAACGATCCCGAGCGAATCCGTCCGGGCAGCGTCGGCTTCCCCCTCGCCTATCTCGACGTGAAAATCGGCGAGAACAACGAGGTTCTTGCCAAGGGAGACAGCGTGTTCAAGGGCTACCACAACATGCCCGAATTGAACAAGGAAATCTTTACCGAAGACGGTTACTTCAAGACCGGAGACCAGGGAACCTTTGACGAAGAAGGGCGACTGATTCTTACCGGACGCATCAAGGAACTCTTGAAGACCAGCACCGGCAAGTATGTAAGTCCCAATCCCATCGAAGTGGAAATCAGCCGTCATCCCCTTGTGGAACAGGCACTGGTCATTGCCAACGACCGCAAGTTCGCCTCAGTGCTCATCTTCTTGAATCCGGTGAATGCCCGCAGATTCCTGCAGCGAGCCAAGGACGACTTCGACATCGATCGCGCCATGGAATCCAAGCGCATCAATGAAGCCCTTTCCAGGCACATCACCCGTATCAACAAGAAGTTGAACCATTGGGAACAGATCCGCAAGTGGACTCTCATCGGCGACAACCTGACTGTTGAATCCGGCCTGCTGACACCGACCCTCAAGATCCGCCGCAAGGCTGCAGAAGAAAAATACGCTTCCGTCATCGAGGAAATGTATAAGTAGGCTCGAGTTTCCAGGCTCCAGGCACGAGGCTCCAGATTCGAGGCCACAGGAAGCGAACTGCACTAAAAAATCCGGCGAGTCGAACTCGTCGGATTTTTTTTCTTTGCGCCAACGGCGCCATTTTCTAGCTCAAGAGCCATAGGCCGGCTCATTCCTCATAAGGAGGCGAAGCCGACCGACCTGATAGCCCTAAAAACCAGCTTCGCTGATTTTTAGAAATGAATCACGCGGACCTTGATGACCTTATCCAGCTTGGAGAGCACTTCGATGATATCGTCACCGATGGTAGCTTCGGAGTCGATCAGGTTGTAACCGATCTTGCCGTTGCTCTTGTTGCTGAAGGAAGCGATGTTGATGCCAGCAGCGCCGATCACCTTGGTAATTTCTGCGATCATGTTGGGAACGTCTTCGTTGATCACAACAACGCGGCTCTTGATGCCCATGTGGGGCTTGTCCATGAGGGCCGGGAAGTTGACGGAGTTACGAACACAACCGTATTCGATGTAGTCCTTCAATTCTTCAACAGCCATGACTGCGCAGTTTTCTTCAGCTTCTTCGGTAGAAGCGCCAAGGTGGGGGAAGCACATGATCTTGTCATTCTGGATCTGCTTTGCATCCGGGAAGTCGCTGAGGTAGCCCTGGAGGGTGCCATTAGCCAGCATGTCGTAGATGGGATCCATTTCCACAAGGCCGTTACGGGCGAAGTTCAAGATGTGGGTACCCTTGAAGTTGGCCAGGTTCTTGCGGTTCAACAGATTTTCAGTAACGCCCTTGATGAAGGGAACGTGAACAGTGAGGAAGTCAGACTGAGCGATAACGGTATCGAGGTCAGCGATTTCAACCTTGTTGGAAAGTTCATGCATGTTGAGAGCGTTGGGATACGGTTCGTAAGCAACAACGCGCATATTCTTCCAACGAGCGTAGTTAGCAACCAGAACGCCGATCTTGCCAAGGCCGATAACGCCGAGGGTCTTGCCAGCCAGTTCGGAACCAGCAAACTTCTTCTTGCCGCTTTCAACAGTCTTTGCCATATCCGGGTCATTGAGGTCCAGGCCCTTAACCCAGTTAGCAGCCTGAGCAACGTTACGAACAGCCATGCCGAGAACGGTCATCACCAGTTCTGCAACAGCGTTAGCATTGGCGCCCGGAGTATTGAACACGCAAACACCCTTAGCGGAAGCCTTGTGGATGGTGATGTTGTTAACACCAGCACCAGCGCGAGCTACAGCCAGAAGGCCATCGAACTGATCGGTATCAACCTGAGCAGAACGGACGAGGATGGCGTCCGGATTTTCGATGGTATCAGAAACCTGATAGTATGCTCCAAACAGGCTAAGGCCCTTCTTGGAGATGTTGTTCATAGTCTTAATAGTTGCCATGATTTGTTATTCCTTATTATTTAGAGTTTTTAAAAATTCTTTTTAGCGATCAGTTTTGAGCCGTGAGCCTTGAGTTTTTTTATAAGCGCAACTCGCGGACATTCGCTCACAGCTCAATGCTCACCACTCACCACTCACCGCTTACTGCGCCTCCGGCGCATCTACCCAGCGGCCGCGTTCCTTGATAAGGGCCACCAATTCTTCGATGGCGTCAGCTTCGGGAATATTCTTCTTAACGGCAGTCTTACCTTCAAACAAAGTAATACGGCCCGGACCGCCACCTACGTAACCGAAGTCTGCGTCAGCCATTTCACCGGGGCCATTCACAATGCAGCCCATGATGCCGATGGAGATATCGGACAGATGACCGAAACGGGCCTTGATCTTGCCCATGACTTCCTGAATGTTGTAGAGGGTTCGGCCGCAACTGGGGCAGCTGATAAAGTTGGTCTTACTGCGACGGCAGTAGGCAGCCTGGAGAATGTCGAAAGCAAGCAGCACAGAATCCTTTGCGCTCTTATAGCCTTCGATCACCACGGCATCACCAAGGCCATCGGTCACCAAGCTACCGATATCGGCAGACACGCGGAGCATATCGTTATCGGAGTCAGAAATATTTGCGTACAGCAAGATGGGATCCTTACGGCCAGCGGCAGAAAGAGCCGAAGCCATGGCGCGAACGCCCATGACCATTTCGCTGCCAGTATAGCAGAACACGGAACCTGCAGGAACGGAAGCAGGATTTGCGGCAAAGCCGGCAATGTCCATAGCGTCCTTGAATTCAACAACAGGCTTTGCACCAAGGTCGGCCACAGCAAATTCTGCGCTGCGACGTTCGCCGGTCAGGCTTGCAGCGTCGGAGCGGACACCCACCTTCACAGGAGCGCTACCGCCAATTTCTACGCCGTTCAAAACCACAGGTGTAGTTTCGCGGCGTTCGTAATGGTACGGATCCTTTTCCAAAATAGGTACAGCGTAGCTTACAGGAGCCATACCCTTATCGGAAGGCAGCGCACAGGCCTTGATCAGGTCATGAGCCACAGGAACCTCGGCCACAGGATCTTCGGTCAAAGACACGCGGATAGTATCAGCAAGGCCATCCAACAACAGAGCACCAATGCCTGCAGCGGACTTCATACGGCCATCGGCGCCGGCACCAGCTTCGGTAACGCCAACATGGAACGGATAGGGCTTAAAGCCTTCCTGCTTAATGCGGGCAGCCAGCATACGGTAAGCGGCAATAGCCACACGGGGGTTGCTGGACTTGAGGGACAGGACCACCTGGTCGAAATGTTCAGCTTCACAGACAGCCAGGTATTCGATGGCGCTTTCCACCATGCCTTCCACGGTGTCGCCATAGCGGTAAATCATACGGGCTGAAAGAGAACCGTGGTTCACACCGATGCGGATGGCTCGGCCAAGGCGCTTCGCTTCCTGAACAAAGGGAGTAAACTGTTCGGCAACCTTTTCCTTGCCTTCGTCGAACATGGCGTCGGTCTGGTTTTCCAAAGTGAGGATGCCGGTATCAACGAAGTTACCCGGATTGATGCGGACCTTTTCCACCCACTTGAGGGCTTCGAATGCAGCCTTGGGCTGGAAGTGGATGTCGGCAGAAACCGGAATCTTGCAACCGGCAGCACGAATACGCTTCATGACTTCTTCCAGGCCTGCTGCATCAGCGAAAGTCGGAGTGGTAATACGGACGAGGCCGCATCCAGCCTTAGCCAAATCCAAGGTTTCCTGGACGGTCTTTTCAACGTCCTTGGGCTTGGTGGTTGTCATGGATTGAACGAGAATGGGAGCACCGCCCCCGATAAGAGCATCGCCAACGCGAACCTGTACAGTTTCCCTGCGGACAGCGTTCAAGCGGTCGGCAACATAGGGGAATTCAGAAAACTTTGTCATAGGCTATAAGGTAGAAAAACTCAACTT
>JAZLKH010000081.1:0-5897 GCA_045597545.1 Fibrobacter sp. | reverse complement strand
GACAAGATTCAGGAACAGGACGTGTTCGACATCCAGGGCCTCACCGCCTTTGCTCCGGGCAAGCCCTTCACTCTGGTTGCCCACCACAAGGATGGTTCCGCCGACAGCATCACCCTGAACCACACCTACAACGAACAGCAGTGGGCATGGTTCAAGGCAGGCTCCGCCCTGAACTTGATTAAGCAGAACAACAAGTAAAACCGCTGAACAAAGGAGAATCCATGAAAAAATTGTTCACCGCATTGGCTGTCACAGCCATACTCGTCGGTTGCTCCAGCACTCCAAGCGAAAAGACCGTCAATCTGATGGTCGAAATGCAAAACGTCAAGCAGCAGTACAACAACAGTGGTGTTCCCGCCGGTCTTGGCGTCGGTGTTTCCCAGGACGAACAAATCGCTTATGAAAAAGCCGACCAGAACGCGCGCGTCGATTTGGCAAAGACGCTGGAAAGCCAGGTGAAGGCATTGACCGAGAACTTCAAGGAAGATGTTGGCGATGAGATTTCTCAGCACTTTCAAACGACAACGTCCAACCGTGTAAACACGACTCTCAACGGAGCCACCCTTACCGATGTTAAGATGGAATCCACTGAAGATGGACATTACAAGGTGTACGGCGTCATGACCCTTAAGTCTAATCTGGTCGAGGAGTTCATCCAGATGCTCGAAGAACAAGGCAAGAAGGCCGAAGCAGAAAAGGTTCGTGCAAGCGCCAAAAAGGCCTACGAGCGCCTCGACGAAAAGGTCAAGTAATTAGCGGTGTTCGTTAGTCGTAGGCTCTAGTCCGCGGAAGAACGCGAGTTCATCGAAATCGGATTTTAGAGCCTGGACGCTTTCGCCGATCATATACAAGCTCCCTGTGATAAGCACGGGGAGCTTTTCATTTGCGGAACAATTTTGACTGTAGTCGTCCGCGGCGATTTCTGCGCAGCTATCCGCGGTCACACGGACGCTGTCCAGGAACTGGCGCGACAGTTCGCCCTCGCTCGCCACAGACAAGCCAAGTTCCCGCAGCAGACCACGCAAGTCGTCCAGTTCACGGAATCGAGGATAGGGCGTCCTGGTGATATGCCAGTGGCTTACGTGAGGCGCCATGAGCTTTAGCATTTCGCTGACGTCCTTGTCCTTAAGGGCCCCAAAGACGCAGTGGAATTTTTTATTCGGATAGTACTGAGCCAACGATTCGACCAGGCGACGCACGGCGTGGGAGTTGTGAGCCCCATCCAAGATGTAACGCACTTCACCGGAGGCATCGCGCAGCAGTTGCATACGCCCGGCCCAAGAACGTTTAGCTAGGCACTCTACCGTAAGGGCGTCATCAAATTTCCTGAATCCAGCCGCAGGAGAGCCATTCAAAAACAGTTCCGCAGCCTTCATCGAAAGGCTTGCGTTTTCCACGTAATGCTGTCCCAAGTTCGGCAGTTTTATGTCGCTACGAATTTGAGGGACCTCTACAGAGGCCTCAAGCCCAGCCGCATATTTCCTTGCCGCAGCCAACAGTTCCGAGGACAAGCCGCCCAATACGAAGCGTTTGCCGCGAGCGCATCCTTCTGCCGTTCCCAAGACCCCCATCTTTTCCTTGAGGATAGCCTCTTCCGTGGCACCCAGAACTTCCACATGCTCAAGACCGATGCTAGTGACAACAGCCATGTTTCCGCTTGCGACGGCGGTACTGTCTAGTCGTCCGCCCATGCCCGCCTCAAGCACCGCAACTTCGACGCCAACATCGGCATAGTGCAAAAAGGCCACCAGCGTAAGGACTTCAAAGAAGGTGGGCTCGATTGCGGTCTCCCCTGCGGCGAGTCGCCCAGCAGAGATTCCTTCCGCAGCAGCCTTCACCTGCAGCAAATAGCGGTTCAATTCCTCTTCGCCGATAGGCTCGTCGTTTACGCGGATGCGTTCCCGCAGGTTCACCAGATGGGGGCTGGTAAACAAGGCGGTCTTGATTCCGTGAGCCTGTAAGATTCCAGACAGGTAGTAACTGGTGGAACCCTTTCCGTTGGTGCCCACCACGTGAATGGTCCTGAATTTATTCTGCGGATTTCCTAGGGCGTCGCACAGCTGGCGAGTGGAATCCAAACCGGGCACCATCCCGAACATCAAGCGGGAATTGAGATATTCCATACCTTCTTTGAGCATGATTAAAATATAGAACAATAAGGGGACGCCAAAAATGAATTATTTTTTAGGCCATACCGCCTCCGTTGCGAAGTTTTCTTTTTTTATATGGATTTATATATGCGTCGTAAAAACAAGGGTGCAAAAATCAGGGGAGCAAAGCCCATATCGGCACTGGCATTTTTGGCCATCGTCCTTTTCATCCTATTTACCGAGACCCAGGCCAAGGTGGATCCCGAGGCAAAGCCCCAGCATTACGACTACAAGGGTGCAGGCCAGCAGATGCGACGCATCTACTATGGCGATTTGCAGGAAACCCTTTACTGCGGCTGCAAGTACACCGACAAGAAACATGTGGACTTTAGCACCTGCGACTTCGAGCCTCGCGACAACCCCAAGCGCAAGAGTTTCAAGCGCGCAGAATCCATCGAATGGGAGCACATCGTCACCGCCCACAACATGGGTCACTTTCTGCCCTGCTGGAAGGACGGGGGCCGCAAGAACTGCAGCATGAACGACGCCACGTTCCAGAGAATGGAAGGTGACCTGCACAACCTCTACCCGGCCATCGGCGAAGTCAACGGAGACCGCAACAACTTCATGTACAGCCAGTGGACAAACGACCCTGAGCCTATGTACGGCAAGTGCAAGACTATCGTAGACTTCAAGCTCAAAAAGGCTCAACCCCGCGAAGAGGCCCGCGGCATTATCGCCCGCGTCAGCTTTTACATGGAAAAGACCTACGGCGTAAAGCTTTCAAGCCAGGACCGCAAGCTATTCGAAGCCTGGGACAGGCAGTTCCCCGTCACCGAGAAGGAATGCGAGCGCGACCGCAGAATTTTCAAGGTGCAAGGGGATCACAACCCCTTCGTCTACGAGAAATGCAAGCAGTAGGTTACAACAAGGCGTTTACTCTTCCCAAATCCGATTGGGAAGCTTGCTGATATCGCGAAAGTCCAGCTTGCCCGCAGCGGGCGTAGAAACTCCCACCAGCCGAGCTAGCGGCTTGCCTGCGCGTTCGATGACGATTTCCTCGTCCTTAAGGGAAACCTGGTTCAGAAGCGAACCAAAGTTTTGACGGACTTCCATTGCAGAAACAACTTTTGCCATAGCGACTTAAAAAATAATTATATTCTGGCCGTGGAAACCGAGAACAAGTCCTTTACAGTCACCCAATACCTGACTTCCCTGAAGCGAAAGGTAGAAGAAACTCCCGCCGTGTGGGTTCGCGGGGTGATTACCCAGCTGGTCATCAAGCCAAACATCGTTTACCTGACCATCGCGGACTTTGAGGTGGGCAACGTCAAGCCCATCGCGGTGATCAACCTTTCCTGCTTTGCCGGGCGTTTCGCCGGCATACAGGCAAAGATTATGAGCTGCGGAAAGCCATTCGAACTTAAGGAGCAGCTGAAGGTTAGCTTCTTAATCAAGGCTGACTTGTACATTCCCTACGGCAAGCTGCAGGCCCAGATCCTGGACATCGATCCGGTGTACACCATCGGCGAACTGGCGCTGACCAAGTCAGAAATTTTAAAGAAGCTAGCCTTGGAGGGCTTGCTGGAGAAGAATAAGAGCTTGCCATTGGCGGACGCGCCTATCCGCATCGGTTTAATTACCGGCGAAGGCACCGCCGCCTACAAGGACTTTACCTCCAAGCTCAAGGAATCCCCCTTCAAGTTCAAGGTGATGTGCGCCTACGCCAAGATGCAGGGAGCAGAAACCGAGGCTACCGTCATCGCAGCCCTTGAGAGGTTGAAACAGGAGGAATCCCTGGACGTGGTCTGCATCATTCGCGGCGGCGGCTCCAAGACCGACTTGAACTTCTTTGACAGCGAGGCCCTTTGCCGCGCCGTAGCCAACTACCCCATTCCTGTTTTCGCAGGCATCGGTCACGAAATTGACAAGAGCCTGGTAGACGAGGTGGCCTATCAAAGCTGCATTACGCCGACGGATACCGCCAAGCGCCTTATCGAACGGGTCAGCGACAGCTGGAACAAGATGCTGGGAGCCGCCCAGGAAATCGCCGTAAAGGCGAAGGAATCCCTCAGCTGGTTTAATCAGGACTTGGCTGGCAAGGGCGTCAAGCTGCAGCAGAAGGTAACCAGCCGCATCCAAGGCGAAAAGACTAAGCTTGCCATCTGCGGCAGCAGTCTTCAAAAGGATCTGCAGTTTATCATCCGCGACGAGCGGGCTCGGCTGGACCGCGACGCAGAAGGCTTAAGGCAAGGTTCCCGCAAGATTCTGGATCTTGCCAAGTCACAGTTTAACCTATACGAAATCAAGGTGAAGAGTGCGGACCCGGCTACGGCCCTTGCCAAGGGATACTCCTTGACCTTGGATGCCAGCGGAAAGTTTGTACGCAACGCAGGCCAGCTTAAGTCCGGCGACAGGCTCACCACCCGATTCAAGGACGGCGAAGTTACTTCTGTGGTTCAGTAAGATTGCCCCGCAGACTCCTATTGAAACAGAGGCAGTGTTTCGATTTTTTCAAACCGCTTTGTAGCGGGATCCAATTTAAAGTAACGTACAGCGTCACCCAACGAAAGCATCACATAGCTTGGCGTTAGAATCTGCAAATACTTGTTCAGCTGAACTTGAAGGGCATCCCAGGTGTATTCGCCGGGTGCCTTGCACTCCACCAGGAGCCAGGGTTTGTCCAGGGAGGAACCGCCACGGAAATTGTGAACCATCAGGTCCACGCGGTCATCTGTCTTCGAGTCTATGGAGCCCAAAGGGAATTCCACAGCAATCAGATGTTCTGGAACCTTCACCTGGTCCAGCAAATAGCGGATGGTGGCTTGGCGCACGTGTTCTTCGGGCGTTGCAGGAACATCCTTCTTGCGGATGGGATCGTATAAGGTTTCAGAAGCCATGCACAAAATGTAAAAAATTAACAGTTAACAGTGAACAATGAACAACGATTAGTCACGCGGCTTTGCCGCCCTTAGTAGTGCGCAAAGCGCCATTATTCTCATTTTTCATTTTTCATCGTTCATTGTTCATTGAATTTTATTCTATAATTTCATCCATAAGTTATTGAATAAAATTTTTAAACCGGAGTATAAAATGAGAAAGCGTTTGCTTACCGAAGGGGCCAAGGAACTGTCTTACGAAATTCGTGAGATCGTGAAGAAGGCGAACCTCCTTAAGACGCTGGGCATGCCGAACATCCACTGGGAAAACATCGGCGACCCCATTGAAAAGAAGTGTGAAGTCCCTGAATGGATCAAGGACATCGTGGTGGACCTTTCCAAGACCAACAGGAGCTACGGCTACTGCCCGTCCAAGGGCATGCTGGAAACCCGCGAATTCATCGTGAAGGAAACCAACAAGCTGGGTGGTGCCCAGATTACCGTCGACGACATTCTGTTCTTCAACGGTCTTGGCGACGCCATTGCCACCCTTTACCAGCAGCTGTCCATGACAACCCGCATTATCGGACCGTCCCCGGCATACAGCACCCACAGCTCTGCAGAAGCTGCCCACGCTCATGCACCCGCCATTACTTACAGCCTCAAGCCCGAGAACCACTGGTATCCGGACCTTGAAGAACTGGAAAACAAGGTGAAGTACAACCCCTCCATCGCAGGCATTTTGGTTCTGAATCCGGACAATCCCACCGGCATGGTCTATCCTCTTGAAATTTTGCAGAAGATCGTTGATATCGCCAAACGTTACAACCTCTTCATTATCTGCGACGAAATCTACAACAAGATTACCTACAATGGAGCACACGCCTACGCCCTGGCCGAATACATCGGCGACGTTCCGGCAATTGCC
>JAZLKH010000080.1:0-8358 GCA_045597545.1 Fibrobacter sp. | reverse complement strand
TTCAGCTTGCGTCCGGAGTGATAGTCCAGCGCGGCTATGCTGGCGTCATTCTGTTCCAGTTCTGCTCTCTTTACCAGGCGCTCCAGGGCGTGGCTCTTGCGGCTGGCGTATTCGGCATCGACCAGCATGCCGAAGCGTTCCTCGAAGGGGATTCCCGCCATGTTCGGGTCCTTTTGCTGGTTGACGAACATGTCCGACATGGTGGTCATGCGCATCTCTATCAGCTTGTCGATTGTACTGCTGTTGTTCACTTGCTTCCTCCGTAGCTTCTGGCCCCGCGGGTGATTCCTCGACGGGTCTCTTTTTCACCGTCAGGTTTTGCCTGCTGCCTGTCGCTTCCGCACAGCAGCAGATCCCGGATATTCTTGTAGCTCGGTCTGTAGGCGTACCGCAGAACCCTTTCGCAGGCCCATTCCAGCATCGCGTTGCCGTGACGCTTGCCAAGCTTCAGCACCCCCATGCAGGCCCTGTAGGCCTGCTGTTCAACGGAGCTTCCCGACAGCAGGGCGTTTATCACGGTGGCTGTTTTTTCTCCCACCCCGGTGGCCCAGCGGCGGAACCGTTCTCCGTCCCATTCCAGATATTCCCGGTGACTGTCTGGCATATGGGATTTTACCGTGGAGTACTGGTTCGGCCTTCCGTGAAGCCTTGCATGGCTGGCGATCCGCTCGTGCTCGTAATACACCTCCACCGTGGAGTCGGTCATCCGCGACTCCACCTGCTTTTTTATATACTGATAGGGGACGGAGTAGTACATGCCATCCAGGACGATGTGGTAGTTGAACTGGACGGTGGATGTCTTCCATTCCGCAACCTCGAAGGGTGTGGCGGGCAGGGGCCTTAGCTGCGGACGTTCCTCGTTCTCGAAGATCTCCCGCCTGCTGCATTCCTTCTTCTGGAACGGCCTCGCATTGAACTGGTCGAGACGGTTCCTTATGGCTGCATTGAGTTCCGCAAGCGAGAAGAACTCCTCGTTACGGAGGGCAGCCGTTATCCATGAGGATATCTTGCCCACGTTCCCCTCTACGCTTGCCTTGTCCTTCGGGTGCCTCACCCTTGCCGGGACTACTGCCGTGCCATAGTGTTCCGCCATTTCGCCGTAGGTTCGGTTTAGTGCAGAAGTATACCAGTCGCTTCGAGCGTGATTCACTGCCGTCGTGCAGTTGTCCGGAACGAGCATCGTCGTTACCCCTCCGAAGAACTCGTACATGTGCACATGCGCCCTGATCCAGTTTCTAGTCCTTTCGTCAAGGTACGCCTCCACGTAGGTGTACTGGCTGTACGGAAGCGTGGCGACGAACAGGTAGGCGTTCAGGAGTTCTCCTGTATCGGGGTCTATTATGTGGGCCGGGTCGCCGGCCCAGTCCACTTCCATTGTTTCTGCAGGACGGCGTGGGATGTGCATGGTTGCCCTGCGTTTTTGCTCCTCCTGCTGGATGTAGTAACAGAACTGGGAGTACATTAGCGGTTCCCGGTTGCACAGCCTGCAGTTCTCGCAGTATTCCGTCCACAGGAGCTTCTTGGTGACGCCGTTGCGCATCAGTTCCTTGCGGATGTATTCGAAGTCTATTGTATGGGTAGGCTCCGACGATTTCCGATTCGGGAAGAGCAGCTTCTCTATCGTTGCGTCGTCCATCCGCTCGACTGCATTCCAGTCGATATTGTTCGCCGAAGCGGCCTGGGCGACGCGCTTCACCGTATTACGGGATACCCCCGCATTCCTTGCGATATTACGCTCGCTGAAGCCTAGATGCTTCAGCCGGAGTATTTCGCGATATTTGGTCATGAGACCTCCATGTAAAAAGCCCGCGGCATTCATTGTCGTGGATTTTTGCATTATAGAGTTTTCATGATATTTTGTGGGTGGCTCTCTGCCTCCGGAAGGGTGGCTCCGTATTTTCCGGAAAGGTGGCTCTCTAGCGCCGGACTGATGGCTCAAAGTACGCCGGAATAATCATTCATTTATCAGTGTTAAAAATTGGGAAGTTAAGATTAATCGAGAACTATATGGAATCCTAGAAGGAAATCCAGGTGTATTGTAATTCTTTGGAGCACAGGACAAATTTCGGGCTGGCATTTGGGTAGGTTGTTTTAGTAAAACTAACTTGTGCTATATTTACCTTATATAGCATTGAGGTTTATATGGCACAAGAGGACTTGCTTCACAGAACTGATTTCGTAAAGATGTTGGATACTATTATATCCAATAAAATCAAAAAAAATCAAGGGTGTTCTTTTGCTATAGATGGCAAATGGGGTTGCGGCAAATCTTTCATTTTAAAGAAACTTGAAGAACGTTTACGAGAAAAAGGCTATTTTGTAGTTCATTACAATTGTTGGCAGAATGACTATTATGACGAGCCACTGATAGCAATAATGTCCGTCCTTGTAGACTCATTGAATAGTCTTGAAATAGTCTCTGAAACCATTGAGGCGAAAAGAAAGAACAAAACAAAAAATATCGCCATAACTCTATTCAAAAAAATTTCTTTTATGATTGTCAAGAACAAACTTGGCCTAGATTTCAAAGAAATTGGCGTTGATTTAGAAAATATCAAAAAATCTCTATCCGAAGCGCTTGATAAAGATAAGGCAAACTCAATAGAAAAAAACTTTGATGAAAACCTCATCTTGAAAAGCAGCATTGCAATAATCAACCAATTATTATTACAAATCAAATTGGAGTGGAAAGGTGTTATTCTTATAGTCGACGAGTTAGATAGATGCCTTCCTGAATATGCAATAAAAGTTCTTGAACGACTTCACCATATTTGTTATGATGCAGAATATGATATGTTCCAATTTGTACAACTGATTGCAATGAATAAAGATGAACTAAACGATGGCATTTCAAAAGCCTTTGGACGAGCTCAAATAACATCAAACGCGATCATAACATCGGGACCAGGAAATTATTCAGCAAAAAATTACTTTCACAAAGCTGGATCACCATCATTCGGAAATTATTATCTACAAAAATTCGTCCAAATGATTATTCCTGTACCAAAAGGCAAATCCACTGATATAATGCCAGCTCTTCTTAACGGTTTTGAAAAGAAGTTTAAATCAAATAATGATGGACAAATTAAACTGATTAACGATTTATTAAATGTTGGTTTTGAACAAATTTCAATGCGAGTAAAAGAAAAATTGATTGAATTTGCAAGAACCGTTCACCAAATTACTTTAGATTCAGCTGATGTTGCGGGTAAATCCCTCACTCAACCAAGTTTAATAACCTTATGCGTAGAATTGCTGGATTGCCTTAGCAAAGGCATATGCAGGACAAGAATACCTAGTGTCCAAAAAAAATTAAGCCATAAGCATCGTTCCTCTGTATTACCTTTTCAAGAAAAAGAAGCTGATTCTGGAATCATATCTTTAAATATTTATATCAAAGATAATTATGTAAATGATCCTGAAAAATTCAAAGAAGACATCTTCAATTTTTTTGAAACACGTTACAATCTTTACATAGCGCCTCAAAAGCCAAAGGAAAATTTAAACATAATTCCTTCATATATAAACCAACTTAATCTCGCGACAGATATTTTCGATTCTTCCAAAGAAAAGAGATTTACATTTAAAATGGATAACGAAAACACAAAGGTTTTGTGGTTTTATTTGGAGGAAAATGAAAAATTCAAGCCAGAAAATGGAATTGAGCCTTCTCAAGAAGACCTTGATTTCGTAAGAGCCTTTAGAAATACTTTGGATATTTTGACTTAAATGGTAGTGTCAATTTTTTTCGCAAAAATAGCGAAGCGTTTGTTCCGACATCAGATTCTAGGCTAGGTTCGACCAGGCTTTTTCATTTTGCTTTCAAGTTCCGATTGATTTTCGGGCTCATAGAGGTGTTTCATATCCGTGCCGAGGGTGTTTCTGCAAAACCTCCGAGGCTTACAAGGAAACTTCGCCAGCATTCCTTGCTGTCGCTTGCTCCCTCGCAGGCCCCGAGAATCTCGCGACAGCCCGCCCGGCTCCACCGGGAACGCCTCTACACAATTCTCCTGAACGCGAACCTTTCCTTGATATAGGCCGCATGGTACTGTCCTTTTGATGGGGCGTACATTAGGCCTTGGTAGATGTAGCTGGGGACGTTGCTGTATTCGTACACGCTGTGATTCTTGAACTTGATGGTGAGCTTAAGGGTGGTTTCGTCGTAGCCCACTTCGTCGAGGTTTGTCGATTCGACTTTGATCATGAAGTCCTCCTTTTTGGCGACGGTTGGTAAACCGTTTGCGTTTCCTTGATCAATTTGTCAACTTGGGTCCCCTGGGGGTAAGGGTAAAATGAACATGGTGTCATTTATCTATATTTCCCCCTTGTTCAAGAACCGCCTTTAGATGATTTTTCGCTCAGCGGCCATTTTGCTTTTGGGCCTTTGCGGCTTCGCCTTGTCCAGTGCCGACAGGGGGCTTTCTTGGCGAGATTCCTCTTTCGACTATCGTAGCGAGGATCCGGGCGATACCTTGCGGGTGCTTGATGGTACCAGGGTGGCGGGGGTGGCCTCGGCGACTTTGGTGGCCTACGGTGCGGCCTACTGGCTGGTGCTGGATAAGGGCTGGTGGTACGAGGACGATAACGTTTTCCATTTCGAGAACGATTTTGACTATGCCTTGAACTTGGACAAGTTTGGCCACTTCGCCTTTGGCGTGCTGGTGGGGGAATCCTTTTACGAGGGGTACCACTGGGCGGGTCTTTCGGAGTTCAAGTCGTACTTGTTTGCGGGGCTTTCTGCCTTTGCCACCCACGTGGCGATCGATATCAAGGATGGTTTTGCGCCCCAGTGGGGCTTTAGCGTTTTTGACGTGCTGTCGGGTACCCTGGGCGGTTTCTTGCCTATGGCGGAGCGTTACGTGCCCTTGTTCAAGTACGTAGATCTCAAGTGGAGCTACTGGATCAATACCCGCGCCTACTACGACCAGAGCGAGACGGGGGTGTTCTCCGACGACTATGTGAACCAGACTTTTTGGGCGTCCTTCAAGGTTCACCGGATGCTGCCGGCGGCTATTCGCGATTATTATCCCGGCTGGCTTGCCTTGGCGGTGGGTCTGAGTATCGACGAAAGGGTGTTCACGGGGGAACCGAATCCTCATCGAGAGGTGTACGTGGCCTTGGATTACGACCTGGAGGCGTTTCGGCCCCAGCAGCGGTGGGCGAGGACCTTGGTGAAGTACTTGAACTATATCAAGTTCCCGGCGCCGACTTTGCAGGTATACCCCGATGTCAAGTGGCACTGGATTTATCCCATCAAGTTCTGATTTTTCGGCTTTGCCTAGGATATGAAAAAGGGTCTCCCCAAGAGGGGAGACCTTTAGCTTTTAGCCTAGACTGTTATCGCTTTTTAATTTGCTGCGGGTGCTGTCGGAGCTGCGGGAGCTTCTGCAGCGGGTGCGGGTGCCGGAGCCTGCGCCGGTTGAGCATCGGGTGCCGGAGCTGCGGCGGGTTGTGCTGCAGGCTGCTGGGCAGCGGGCTTCTTTACGTGGGGGGCCACGGTGATGCGATTGTTCTTCGGATTGCTCTTAGCCTTCTTGCCCTTCTTGGTGGGCTTGGGGGCTACAACCGGCTGGGTGTCGCCGAGGCCGATGGCGCGAACATGCTTGGAGGGAACGCCCTTCTTGACCAGGTAGTCCACAACGGCCTTGGCGCGCTTGTTAGACAGGTCCATGTTCTTTTCGGCGGTCTTCTGTTCGTCGGTGTGGCCCTGGAATTCGATGCGCAGAGCTTCGCGAGACATCTTCAGGGTGGCGATCTTGTCCAAAACCTTGTTGGTGCCCTTGGCGAACTTGGCTGTACCCTTCTTGAACTTAATCTGGGCGGCGAGCTTGTCCAGGTCTTCGTCCTTGTTGGTGGCGCAGCCCTTTTCATCTACGTTCACGTCGCTCAGGGTCTTGGGGCAGGCGTCCTTGGCGTCCACGACGCCGTCGCCGTCTTCGTCAAGTTCGCAGCCGTTTTCGTCTACGGGGGCGCCTGCGGTAGAGGCCGGGCACTTGTCCTTGGAGTCTACGATGCCGTCGTTATCGGTATCCAGTTCGCAGCCGTCGGCGCCGACCTTGATGCCTTCCGGAGTTTCGGGGCACTTGTCGCTCATGTTGGGGATGCCGTCCTTGTCGTCGTCTGCGGCGAGGCGGGCCAGGGAGTCGTTAACGGCGGCCACGGAGTCCATCTTGGCCTGGTTGGCGGCCACAGCGGCAGAGTCGATCACCTTGAGGGTGTCAACGGTGGTCAGGGTGTCTACCTTGGCGATGGTGTCAACCTTGGCGATCGTATCGACCTTGGTGGTGGTGTCGACGGTAGCCATGATGGAGTCCACCTTCACCTTGGCCAGGGAGTCGGCACGTACCTGAATCAGGGAGTCTACGTTAACCTTGGGTTCTTCCTTGGTACCGCCAAAGCGCCAAACCAGGGAGGCTGCTCCTGCAACCAGCGGGCTGGAGGAGTACAGGTAGGTGGTCTTGCGATTCTGGTCGTCTTCCTTGACCAGGTCGAATCCGAATTTACCCTTCTTGTCTTCGTTCTGGTCGAAGCCCAGGTTCTTGAACATGCGGCCTGCGATTTCAACACCCAGGGCGATGTCCATGTGCTTGTTCATGTGGAAGCGGAGACCCGGAGTGATGATGAACGGATCCACCATGGGGTCCACTCGGTAGAGCTTGTCGTCCAAGCGCATTTCGCCAGAGGCTTCCAGGAAGATGTCCATCAGGCTGAAGGGCATAAAGTTAATGCCGGTGCTGTAGGTGATGGCGCTGGACTGGTCTTCGTCGAAGGCGTAGAGATAGCTAACCTGGGTGTTCCAGCGGATCTTGGAGAAATCCAGGGTGAAAATCAGGCCACCGGCCGCGGCAAAGTCGCCTGCGGTAAAGGGCTTGGTGGTCTTGTCCAGGTACCAGGAATGGCGGGGGCGGATACCGGCTTCTTCGCTACCGGTGGGGATGTAGAACTGAGCCAGGAGACCCAGCTTGACTGTGGACTGGTCGTTGCCCAAAAGGCGGAACTTCAACCATGTTTCCACATCGCCGAGGCCCGGTTCGATCAGGCTGCTGCCACTAACATAGCCGTCGGCATCGCCGGTGTAGTCCATGTTGATGGGCAGGTTTGCGCCCAAGTCCATCCAGTTGGTAAGACCAATGGCGGCGTTCACGTTTACGCTGATGGAGGCTGCCATGCCGTCCAGCAGGATCTTGTTACCCTTTGCGTCCTTGATTTCGCCACCGGCGGCCAGAGACCAGGAGTCGGCGGAAATATCACCGCCGAGGCCAAAGGATACATTCCACTGACCCAGGGTGTTGGCGTTATACTGGTGAATACCGTCCTGGCCACCAGCGATACCGCTCTGAGCGAATGCGGCGCCTGCCATAAGGCCTGCGACCAAGGCGCTCTTGACAAAAGTACTTCTTGACATTTTTAGAATCCTCCTAGATGTTGCAAGAATGTTTCGCAATTTAGATAATCACCTTGTGGTATAATAAGGGGGACTTGTCAAAAAACGGATTTGGAGGTAGAAAATGTTTATATTTGTTTGAGAAAAAGTAATAGCAGGTAGTTTATATGAAGAATATCGTCATCACCGGTGGTGCAGGCTTTATCGGAAGCCACGTGGTTCGCCTTTTTGTGAACAAGTACCCCGAATACAAGATCATCAACTTGGATAAGCTCACTTACGCGGGCAACCTTGCGAACCTCAAGGACATCGAAGGCAAGCCCAACTACAGGTTCGTGAAGATGGACATCTGCGACTTCGACGCCTTCTACAAGCTCATGCAGGATGAACAGATTGATGGTATTATACATTTGGCGGCGGAGAGTCACGTCGATCGCAGCATCAAGGACCCGTTCACCTTCGCAAGAACAAATGTGATGGGTACTTTGTCCTTGCTCCAGGCTGCAAAGCTCTACTGGGAAAGTCTTCCCGAAAAGTACGAAGGCAAGCGCTTCTACCATATTTCTACCGACGAAGTTTACGGCGCCCTCAAGATGAATCACCCCGAAGGCATCGAGCCGCCGTTTACGACGCCGGCCTCCAGCTCCGAGCATCACTTGGCTTACGGCGACGACTTCTTCTACGAGACTACAAAGTACACGCCCCATAGCCCGTATTCTGCTTCCAAGGCTGGCTCCGACCATTTCGTTCGCGCCTTCCACGATACCTACGGCATGCCGACGATTGTCACCAACTGCAGTAACAACTACGGCCCCTACCAGTTCCCGGAAAAGTTGATCCCGCTGTTCATCAACAATATCCGTCACAAGAAGCCGCTTCCGGTTTACGGCAAGGGCGAGAACGTTCGTGACTGGCTCTTCGTTGAAGACCATGCCCGCGCCATCGACATGATCTTCCATAACGGAAAGATTGCC
>JAZLKH010000079.1:0-6501 GCA_045597545.1 Fibrobacter sp. | reverse complement strand
CGTGGAACATGGAGAAGAGGTCCGGCTGGGAAGTACCACCAGAAAGGGGCTTGCGAGCCAGGTCAACGCCATCAGCGCCACCTTCGATAGCAGCGGTGTACTGAGCCACACCAGTACCGCAGGTATCATGGCTGTGGATGCGCAGTTCAACGTCGTCGCCGAGAAGCTTACGAGCGCGCTTGAAGGTTTCGAAAACCTTGCGGGGATTTGCGGTACCGGAAGCGTCCTTGAAGCAAACGGAAGCAAAGGGAACGCCTGCGTCCAGGATGTTCTTGAGGATGCGTTCGTAGAATTCGGGGTCGTGTGCGCCTTCGCATCCCGGAGGAAGTTCCATCATGGTAACGACGACTTCGTGTTCCAGACCGGCGTCGGTAATGCACTTACCGGAGTAGATCAGGTTGTTCACGTCGTTGAGGGCGTCGAAGTTACGGATACGGGTCATGCCGTGCTTCTTGAACATGTCAGCGTGGAGCTTGATCATGTCGCGGGGCTGGGGAGCCAGAGCCACCACGTTAATACCGCGGGCCAGGGTCTGCAGACGAGCCTTGGGGCCAACAACGCGGCGGAATTCGTCCATCATGTCGAATGCGTCTTCGCCGCAGTTCTGGTAGAGGGCCTGGAAACGGGCACCGCCACCTGCTTCAAAGTGGGTGATACCTGCGTGGCAAGCTGCTTCAACAGCCGGCATAAAGTCCTTAGCGAACACGCGGGCACCGAAAATAGACTGGAAACCGTCACGGAAGGAGGTATCCTGGAATTTGATCTTTTTCATGTGTCATCCTATGGGGCATAGCCCCGGGTGTATTAATTCAATAAAATACGCTGATGAATATAGTAAAGACGAGAGAAGAAAGGCGGGAGACGAGAGATAAGTGACCTTAAAAGCGAGAAATGAGGGTTTTAGAGATTGTTTTAAAAAAGAATAAGGACGATATTTTGAAAAAAATGCGGGAAAAAGAAAAAGGAACACTCCGTATGGAGCGCTCCTTTGAAAATATAGCCGCGTGAAGTTACAGATTATGAAAAAATGAGCTGAAATCCTGAATGCACAAAACCCATAGCTCATAGCTCATGGCTCACAGCTCACGGCTCACTGCTATTAAATAAACATCATGGTGTTCAGCTTGGCGCGGTACTTCCAGGTGAGCTCGTGCTTGGGACCCAGAACGCCGAACAGGGTGAGCATTGCCTTCTTGGCTGCTCCGTCGTTCCAGTCGGGGGCCTCGACGAAGAGGTTGAGGAATACCTGGAGGGCATCCTCGAACTGTTCTGCGGCGGCAAGGCAGCAGGCTTCGTGATAGACGATAGCTTCCTTGCCCTGAACGTCCTTCTTGGCGGCCTCGGCGTGAAAGTCCAAAAGTTCCAGCAGGGACTTGGCCTCCTTGTACTGGTCGTCGGCCTCGGTGAATTTGTTCAAAATCTCCTTAGCCTTTTCGGAGTCGCCCATGCCAAGGCTTGCCTTTGCCCACAGGAGCAAGAGTTTTTTATCGTCGGGGGATTGAGAAAGGGCTTCGTTCAATGCGGGCAGAACCTCGTCGAATCGCTTTTCGGCAATGGCCTGCTCCAGTTCCATCATCATGCGAGCCTCGTCGCTGACGAAGAACTTTTCCAGTCGCTTCTTAAGGTCCGCCTCGGGCAGGACGCCTTGGATGACGTCTGCAATCTGTCCCTTGTCCACCATGTGGACCTCGGGTACGGAACGTACGCGGAATGCTTGTATCAGCTGCATGTTGGCGCGGTCGTCGCAGCTGACTACGCCCAGGGTGAAGTCTAGGCTGGTGCTGAGGCTGCCCAACAACTGGCTGTAACCTGCGCAGTCGGGGTATTCTGCGGAGGAGAAAAGAACCGCTACGGGGCGGGATTCGGAAGCCTGAACAATTTCGGTTTCAAAATTTTCGGTGGTGACTTGTACAACTTTTGCCATGGCCCTAAATATACTTTTTTATATTGCCCGATATGAGTAACTGTCCTTATTGTAAGTCCAAAGTTGCGGAAGTCAAGATCTTGCATCTGGACCTTCGCATTTGCCCCCATTGCTATTCCACCTTTTTCCCCTGCGACCAGACCATGGCTTTTCGCTCGGATCTGACGGACAAGTCCCGTGAACTGTGGCTCAAGGCTTTGCTTGCCAAAAACGTGCAGGACCCCGTCTGCAATCAGGTGTGTTGCATTGACCACGGCGAACCCCTGGTAGATGGCAAACTGCCGGACTATGGCACCGAGGGCAAGGTTACCACCTGCTGCAAGATGTTCCACTTCACTCCGTCCATGACCATTGCGCTGCTCAAGCGCAGCCTGGAGCATCCCTTTCAGCAGCCTACCAAGGAAGGCAAGCATCACTTCTTCTTTATCAGGTGGCTGTTTGCCATCGTGGATAAGATCATTGGCGAAAAGATGCCCGACGAAGATCCCATGGATCTGGTACAGTACAACTTGCGACTGAAACCGATTCTTGAACCCGAAGAAAAGTAACTGGAATGGCTAAGACCTATGCAGTATTGGCGGCGATTGTGGCTGTCGTGTTGGGCGTTTACTTTGCCCTGCCCAATCGCTATTTTGTAGAAAGCGTGTTCCCCTTGAATGACGGGGCGACCGTTACCGAGTATGACGACAGGTCAGATGGCGGATCCTCCGAGGTGACGTTCAACCTTAAGGATTCCCTGATGTCTTTCTCTTGCGCCTTAGGGGGCGATTCCACGCGCGGCGCCTGGTGCGGTTTACTCTTTGACCTGAGCAAGGGCAAGGTGCAGGAGTACCGCAACTGGACCTTTGTGGACTCCCTGATTTTTGATGTGGAGGCGAAGGGGACGGGTGAAGTCCTTGTGAAGGTCTGGACCTTTGATCCCGATGTTACGGACATAACGAAACCCCGCAGCTTTCGCTTATTGCTCAAGGAACTTTCCTTGAAGGAAGGTCGCCAGCGTGTTGCCGTTCCCATGGAACATTTTTACACTCCCGAGTTCTGGTATGCCGATGGCAAGGTGGATCCTTCGCTGAATCGACGCCACCAGGAAACGGTGGCTCGCCTGGAGCTCGCTCCCGGCTGGAACCAGAAACGAGGCCAAAAGTTCTCGCTGACATTCTACGAGATTACGGCCAAGGGGGTAAGCAACGTGGCCTTCGGTGCGGTCATGTTCATCATCCTTGGACTTATGATCGTGGCCATTGGACGTAAACATTCGCTGGATAAGAAATCCGATGAAAAATAACGCGATGAAAATGGCTGCCGTAACGGTGGCGATGCTGTTGCTTGCCGCGGCGTGGGGCGCCTTGTTCTGCAAGTTCAGGGCAACCGAATATGTGATGTTTCCCTCTGGCACATTCGAAGTCTACACGCTTACGGATCGCGACATGGGCGGCTTCTCGACCAGCGAACTTTCTCAAGGTGACTCTGGGATTACCGCCAAGGTGAACGTCCGGTCGGGAATGGCGTACCCATACGCGGGAATCGGCTTTAACCTGATGTCGGTGAATAAACGGCCAGCGACGGGATTTTTTGACTTTTCGCAATATGACTCTGTTGAAGTAAATGTGGAAACGGGGCGCATGAGGAATGTCACCCTGCGCATTCTTGACAACGACCCCATGTACAGTAAGGAGAATGTGTACGCCACCTATCGCCCCCTTCAGAAGTCCATGCCGGTGGGCGAGGGCGGATTCAAGATGGCCCTCTTTGACCTTAAGGTTCCCGACCGCTGGCTTGCGGCGCAGGGACTGGAAAAGGATGACGGGTTGAAGTACTTTCAGCGGGGAGTGCTAGTGGAAATTGCCAATGGGGAAGGAACCATGCTGGGGATTCCCGATGAAATCCTGTTGAAGGGAGTTCGTCTGTGGGGTGTGAATCGCGGATTCGTTTCGGCGATGTACGCAGTTGCCATTGTCCTTGCGCTACTGTGGATTGGCCTGCTGATTTACCTTTACAGAAACAGTGTACGTTTGAAAACTTTAGGGTGCGGGAGTCGTAAATGAAACGAGTGTGGACACTGGACCGCGTAATGCGGAACCTTATCTTGGTGCTTGGCGTAGGTGGCCTGCTTTGGATTTTGAACTACCTGAGTGGAGTTCTGTTCCCGTTTTTTGCAGCGTTCCTGTTGGCTTACATTCTCGATCCGCTGGTCTGCAAACTTCAGAACAAAGTAAGGCATCGTATTGTCGCCGTGGTTATAGTCCTTGTGATCATGGCCCTGATTCTGTGCGCTTCCGGATATTTCTTTATTCCCATGGTCGTAGGCGAAGTTCGTCACCTTGGAGAACTGATTCCAAAGATGTTCAGTGACTCGGCGTGGGTGGCTCGAATTTCCACGTTCATTCCATCGGACTTGTGGCAGTCGGTAAGAGAACTGATTTCTTGGGACAAGATTGCCGTCGCCATGCAGAGCCTGGATTTTTGGCAGTCGGTGCAGTCTGTGGCCGACCGCGTGCTGCCCAGCGCTTGGGGTATTTTGTCCAAGACGTCCAGTGTGCTAGTCTGGTTGTCTGGAGCATCGGTCATCTTTATGTACCTGGTATTTATCATGCTGGATATGCCGAAGCTTCGGCGAGGAATTGCAAACCTGGTTCCTCGTAAGTACAAGGAGGACGCCTCTGGTTTTGGCAAGGAAGTGGACCGCTTTATGGGAAACTACTTCCGAGCTCAGTCCCTGGTCGCGTTGTCGGTGGGTATTCTGTACGCTGTAGGTTTTGGTGCCATTGGACTGCCTATGGGCGTTGCCTTCGGTTTGTTTTCTGGTGCGCTGAATATGATTCCCTACTTGCAGCTGACCACTATCCCTTTGGCATTGTTGCTGGCTGTGGTATATGCCTTGGATAAGGGAATGCCCTTTTGGGAAGTTGCCTTGATTGTTCTCGCCATTTACGCTGTGGTGCAGGTAATCCAGGACTTCTTCTTAGTGCCGAAAATTGTGGGTTCCTCCATGGACTTGCCGCCTGTGGGAATCCTTCTGTCCCTTTCTATCTGGGGCAAGTTGCTGGGCTTTTTGGGCTTGATCGTAGCCATTCCCTTTACCTGCATTTGTCTAGTTTATTTGGAGAAGATTCAGAAAAAAGCCGAAGCCGCCGCTATTGACGAGGTTGAACCTCGCCCCGAGGCTTGATTTTAAGGCGTTTGTGTCGTTTTTTTTTCATCTTTTTTAAAAAGAGTTAAACTTATTAAACAAAAAAAAAGTATAATAGAGACATAAAATTCTTAAACCAACTCAAGGAGTTATAAAATGAATAAGCAAGAACTTATCGAAGCCGTGCTCGCCAACAAGGAAGCTGGCATTGAATCCAAGGCTGCCGCTGGCCGCGTCGTTGACGCTGTTATCGATGCTATCGCCGCTGGTATCAAGAAGGACGGCAACGTTCAGCTGATCGGTTTCGGTACTTTCGCTGTTAAGGATCGCGCTGCTCGCGACGGTATCAATCCTCTTACCGGCGAAAAGATCAAGATCGCTGCTTCCAAGTCCGTTGCTTTCAAGGCCGGTGCTGCTCTGAAGGCTTCTGTTGCTCCGAAGAAGGCTGCTAAGAAGGCTGCTGCTCCGAAGGCCGCTGCCAAGAAGGCTGCCCCCGCTAAGAAGGCTGCTAAGAAGTCCAAGTAAGTCGACTGCCGCGGCTGCATGCTTGCGTGCTGACATGGCTGAGATGATTGGACTGCGCACGAAGTGTGCAAAAAGTAATTGAGACGAAAGTCGCAACACTTTTAAAAGATGCTCTCCCCATGGGAGGGCATTTTTGTTTTCGCTTTGAAAAATCGGGTTGCCAAAATGTTTTCTTTATTGTAACTTGTTGATATTCAATGACTTTACGTCTAAAAGGAGGCCTGCTATGGTTCGTAAGTTTTTAGGTGCTTTCTTCTTGTTGTCTGTGCTTGCAGTGACTGCATGCGGCGATTCCAGCAGTGATGCCTCGGATGATGAATGCACCGTGGATCCCCTGGCTCCGGGCTGCCAGGTTGAAGAACCTGATGTTCCTGCCATGGAATAACGCGTTACAATTTTTGTTATTACATAGGTTGAATAGATTTACATTTTTGACTATATTTGCATAAGTTTAAACCTTGTGAATTTTAGTCAGGAATGATGCGAAATCTTAAGACCATGCATAATTCTATCGGCCAGTCTGCCGGTGCGATCTGCGTTGCAGATGGTTGCCGTGGTTCCTTGGTTTCTGATTTTGATTTTATGGGCGTTGAACTTTTTAGTTCGACGCTTTCTTTTTATGGGTTTTAATTACTAAACGGAGATAAAAAATGAAGATCGAAGGTATCGATAAGGTTCTCATCATCGGCTCTGGTCCTATTGTCATTGGCCAGGCTTGCGAATTCGACTACTCTGGCACCCAGGCCTGTAAGGCTCTGCGCGAACAGGGTTACAAGATCGTGCTGGTGAACTCTAACCCGGCAACCATCATGACCGACCCCGTCATGGCCGATGCGACTTACATCGAACCCCTGAACCTCGAACGTTTGGAACAGATCATTGCCAAGGAACGTCCCCAGGCATTGCTCCCCAACCTCGGCGG
>JAZLKH010000078.1:0-59431 GCA_045597545.1 Fibrobacter sp. | reverse complement strand
TGACACCGCCATCGCAGGGGCCCCACATCTCGGACTTGGAATTGGCGGGGAAAGTCAGGGTCTCGGAGGGCGTGGAGGGGCAGTTGAACTGGTTCTTGTAGGCGTTGATGTGGGTCATCACGTTGCTGTAGGTGACCACGTCATCGCTGGTGCCGTGATGGTGAATGATCGGTACGGGACGGCTTGCCTTGCCGGGACCGCCCATCATGTAACCAGAAACTGGGGCGAAGGCTGCAATCTTATCGGCGATCTTACCCATGGCGAAATAGGTGAACATGCCGCCCATGCTGAAACCGGAGAGGTAGACGCGGGAAAGGTCTATTTCGTAGCGTTTGTACATCTCGTCGATGATGTCTTTCACCAAGTTGATGTCCTTATCGCCGCCAAGGTCCCAGCCCTTGTTGATGCCATTGGGGTACACCACGGTGAAGCGGGCGGTATCGGCCACGTCCTCCCAGCGGGCCTGGCTGCTCTGGTAGGCGGCATCCTGGTTCATGCCGTGGCAGGAAATCAGCAGGGGCTTGTTCTTTTCGATATTGGCAGGAGCGTACACGTAAATGGAGCGGCCATTCAAAGTTTCGGCCTTGGCGTTACCTGCGAAGGATTCCGTAGCGCCGGCGACGGCCAGCAGGGCGGAAAGAATAAGTTCCTTTTTCATCTTATACCTCTAAAAATTTTTCTTTTCGACGCGGATGACGCGAGCGCCTAGGCCGGGGATTCGCACCAGGTAGACGCCGGGGTTCTTGGCGGCGGCGTTGCTGGTGCGGTGACCGCCCATGTCGAAGTACTGCACCTTGCCGGCGGATTCGAGAGCACGGAGGTTCACCGCGGCATTCGGGGAAGTGAGCGCAATGGCTGCGGGGTCGTCATTCTGGTCTTCCTTGCCTTCAACAGGAGCGGAATCCTTGGCGTCTTCGCCTGATTCGAAGTTGATGTAGTCGATGTCCATCCAGTCGCCGACTACGGTGAAGCGCAGGATGTGTTCGCCCTTGGTGAGCTTCACATTGGCCTTGACCTTGTTGTAATCGTCGTAGTTGTCTTCGCCACCTTCGGTCTTTGGGGCGGGAGGAGCGGTGATTTCGCCGGTTGCCTTCTTGTAAAGGTCTACAGAGGGCGCGTCGTCCTTGCGGTAGTCGCTGTCGCCGTGATTTTCCTTGTCCATATCCTTGTAGGAATCGTTACCTGTGCCAATGCCGGGGATATCGAAGTCCTCCGCCTCGATTTTTCCGGGAATCGCCAAAGCCTCGCCCTTGAGGGGCTTTTGCGGAACAGGCTTCACTTCAACCGTATCGGTCCAGGTATACTGCATGCGGTCTACGCCGGACTGGTTCACAATACTCAAGGTGGTGTTGGCGCCGGAACCGGAGCGTTTTGTCATGCTGTACCAGTCTTCGTCACGGAGGCCAACCCAGTAGAAGCTACCCATCTTCCATTGACGCAGCTGTTCGGACATGCCGCGAATGTATGCCATGAAGTAGTTGGAAGGATTGGGATCGTTGTAATCCATGATTTCATAATGGACTCCGTTCTTGTCGCCCTCGCCCATGGCGCCGCCCCATTCGGTTGCCACGGTGCGATCGGCGTACTTGCCCACCTTGCCCTTGAAGCTGTTCATCCAGCCCTGTTCGGTGGTAATGCTCATGTTCCAGAAGGTGTATTCGTGCACTGCGAAAAGGCAGCCGTCAAAGCGGGAATCGTCGGCAATTTCGGGCACATTCCATGCAAGGCCAGTACCATCCAGCAAAACATGGTCACGAGGCACATCAGGATAGCGCTTCAGCCAATCCGCGTACAGATTACGAAGTTCATCCTTTGTATACATGTGGGGTTCGTTGAAAATTTCAAAATAGGCATTGGAATTGTCGCCATATTCCTTGATGACGGTATCCCACATTTTCCACCAGTCATCCATGTTCTTGGGGCCGGCAGGCTGCGCAGGACCCCAGTAGCCAATGAGCATACGGCCATGAGCAAGAATGCCATCGACAATACCCTTGTAGGAACCCCAAGCCTTCAAGGCCGTAGGTTCGTTAATAGGAATACGCAAACTGTTGATGCCCAGTTTCTCTACGAACTGGCTCATGACGCGGTCGGACAGCGCGTAGGCGGCCTGATAGTCCTCAGTGCCGGTCATGCCGGAAAGTTTCAGTACGTCGGACACGAAGTTGTCGCGCTTGTCGGCCCAGTTGGTACCGCGGAACTGATTTGTAATGGCAAGTGAATTAGTTGCAAAGCCTGCGATAAGGGCTGCAACGGCTGCGGCAGAAACCGAACCGCCCAAACGTTTAAACAATCCCATGTCATCCTCCAAACATCACGGTAACCAGCCGCAAAATCCACAAGGTTCTCCTTAACAACCTTATGCTACAAAGATACCTACGAAAAGAGTCTGCGGGAATACCCCGCAGACATCTTTCATTGTCAATTTGTCAAAGGTAAAACTACTTTTCGACGCGGACGATGCGGTTGCCGACACCCTTGAAGCGAGCCATGTAGACACCGGGATTCTTGGCGGCGGCAGCATTCAGGCGATGGCCCTGCATGTCGAAGTACTGTACCTTGCCGGCGGCTTCCAGAGCCTGGAGGTTCACAGTAGCTGTCGGTGAAGTGAGCGCAATGGCAGAAGGATCGTCTTCTTGACCCGGAATCGGTTCCGGATCGCTTTCACCTGCATTGACGAAGTTGATGAAGTCCACATCGAGCCACGCCTTGGTGATGGTGAAGCGAAGAATGTGTTCGCCTGCGGGGAGGGTCACGTCGGCATGGACCTTGCTGTAGTCATCGAAGTTCTCCTCGTCGCCAGTCTGTTCGTTGGGCTTGACGGTGATGGTGTCTGTGATGTCCTTGCCATCCAGGGAGAGCTTGAAGCCCGCACCATCTGCGGAGCCCGTGGCCACGGCGGCATACATGGTGTATTCACCGGCCTTCTTCACGTTGACGGTGTATTCCAGCCATTCGTCGGTATTGCCCCAGCCAAGGACCACCTTGCCGTTTTCTTCCTTGAGGTCGACGCCAGTGCCCTTGCGGTAATCGCTTGTGCCGTTGTTGGCATCGTCGGTATCGTAATAGGTGACGTTGGCGGTACCTACGCCCGGAATGTCAAAGTCCTCGATTTCGATCTTGCCGGGGATGGCCAGTGCTTCGCCCTTGAAGGGTTCGCGAGGAATGGGTTTCACAATCAGGCGGAGATATACGGAGCCGTGGGCCGGAATTTCCGCGGAAACGCTGGACCTTGCGCCAAGATCCTTCTTCTGCCAGACATCGCGGACTTCCACTTCGCCCTCTACGCCAATATCCTTAAAGTTGACTTCGATGGTCTGGGTCGAGGTATTGTCGTTAAGGAGAGCCACGGCGATATCGCCATTGCGCAAAGGCTTGGTCCAGACCTGCTTGCCGTTCACATTGGAAATTCGGTGGCCCTGAACGCCCAGAGAATCCTGGTTGATGGCGAGCATGTCCTTATTGATGTAAAGGTCCTTTACCTGGTCGCTCATCTTGCGGACATCGGAACTGATCATGATGGGAGCCGCCATGATGGACCACATGGTCATCTGGGACTTCTGTTCTTCGTAAGTCAGGTTTCTGTTATCCACTTCGAGCATATCCGGGTCGTTCCAGTTACCCGGCTTTGCGATTTCCCAATACTTGTTGTTTTCGTCGATGATATCATAGACGCCACGGTACCAGGAGGTGGAACGCCATTCGGGACCGATATCGAAAGTGGAACGCCACAGATGAGCAATTTTCGGCATCCATTTCTGGTAGCCCCAGGCGCAAATGCTGAACACGATATCGCGACCGGAATTGCGGAGAGCCTTGCTCATGCGGGTGTAGTCGGCTTCCTGGTTGGAGCCGGGAGCAGGGTCGCAGTTGTCGTACTTGAGGTAGTCAACACCCCATTCGGCGAACTTCTTGGCGTCTTGCTCCTCGTGCATGTAGGAGCCGTTTTCGCTTTCCCACTTAGAATTGTAATGATGACAGGTACGCAGACCACGGTCGCCATAAAGGCCAAACTTCAAGCCCTTTGCATGAACGTAATCAGCCAAAGCCTTCATGCCGCTGGGGAATGTCTTGGGATGATGCTGAAGGTCCCCATTGGCATCGCGCTTGGTGTGCATCCAGTTATCGTCCAGATTCAAATAAACATAGCCGGCATCCTTCAAGCCAGAGGAGACCATGGCATCGGCAATTTCCTTAATCTGGTTTTCGTTAATGTTTTCGTGGAACACATTCCAGCTGTTCCAACCCAGCGGGGGCGTAAGCACCAGGCTATCGGGGTTGGCAAATGCAGAAGTGGCCGCCATCGCAAGGCCCGCCACGGTCAAACCAAACTTTTTCATGCAAACTCCTTATTGCAAAGGACTCCAAAATAGACCCTTGCGAGTATAAAATTACCTAGACAATCGCAAAAAAGGCTGCCTTTTAGGCAACCTTTCATGGACATTTTGTCAACGGATGGGCGCAAACTATTTCGTCAACTTGAGCACCTGTTTTACAGCACCGCCTGCACTGCGGACGATGTAAGCACCGGTCTGCATGCCGCGGGCCTGCAGCTGGTCGCGCACCTCGTTGAGATCCGCGGCCTCCACGGCGGTCAGCATCTTGCCCTTGGCGCTGAACACGTAGAACTTCTGAGACCCGCCCACGTTCATCTCCACGCGTCCACCGCGGATAGGCAAATCCTCTTCGGTCAACCCGAACTTGATCCAGTCGATGTTTGCGTATGCACCGGTGAGCAGCACCTTAAGCACATGAGTACCCTTGCTGATTTCCCCCACCTTGCCGTCGATGGTACCGTAAGTGTCCCAGTCGTCACCCTTGGGAATCTTGACCGTATCGGTAACCGCCTTGCCGTCGATGAACAGCATAAAGGATCCCACATCCAGTCCGCTGGCCACGTTGGCGCGGAAGAGGTAGCTGCCGGTTTCCTTCACGTTCACCGTATACTCCAGCCATTCGCCAGCCTGGGTGTAGCCGATGGCATAATCCTTGCAAGTAGCGGCATCCTTATCGCAGCCGATGCCGACGATGTCGACACCATCCTCTGCACGGTAGAGACCGCCTTCGTTGACCATATCCGCATCGTGGAAGCCGAGGCCTTCGCCGCCCTTGTCGTAATTCTCCATCTGGACGATGCCGGGGAAAGTCTGCACGGCAAAGGGTTCCTGCTTGACTTCTCCGTATTCAATCTCGGGATACTTTGCATCCACGAGGCTGGTTTCCAAGTTGGGGAAGCCGATATTGGCAAGCTCGTTGGGATCTTCCATAAGGCCGCGGACCGGAGTGATGCGGAACTTGTGCTTATAAGTGTTCTTTGCAAAGATCATGTACTTGCTCAGAGCCTTGGCGCCCCAGCTGTTGGTGCCGCCGAGCCCCATCTGCTGCAAGTCCACGCGCAGTGTAATTTCCTTGTCGCGCTTAAGATCCCAGGGGAGCTTTACATTGGTGAGCTGCTCCGGGGTGTAGTGCAGCGTGTTGAATTCCATACGCGGGGAACCTACCACCATGAGGCCCTTGCCCTGGGCATTGGTCAGCATGGCCCACTTCACATCGGAGCGCTGGCCGGTCTCGCCCACTTCCATGTAAGGCACAAAGAAATCATCCACCTTGGCGGAGTAAATGCCTGCGTAGCTGCCTTCGCGGCGACCCACATAGTTTTCGCTGGGGCCGCGGCCGTACCACTGCACATTTTCAAAGCCGCCAGGAATGGTGAAGAGCGTACCCACATTCGGAATATCGGGCTGGGCCGCATCGGGGGTAAAGGTGTAATCCACCAGGATGTCGCCGCTGCCGTAAACAGTGTAGCTCAGCGTCATGGTGGAGTAGCCCGCGGCAATTCCCAAGTCGAAGTCGAATCGGGTTTCGTTATCGGAGACCTTGGTGACCTTGGAGCTGTTCACCTTGCGACCGCTGCCGGCCTTGCGCCATACGCCGCTGACCTTCTCCATGTTGTAGCCCTTGTCGTTATCCGTCGGAGCGCGCCAGAAGTTGGGAACGCCTCCCTGAGAGATCAGCTGCACATCGCCCAGCTTATAGTTTTCGATGGTTGCATTTTCCATGTTGATGGAAACGTAGAAGTCGTCACCGGTCACCTCGGCCTTGCCGCTACCCTCCACGACCTTCTGCTTTGGCAGGCTGGAGAAATCCACCTGGGGAACCTTGGCCTGCCCCAGCTGCACCGCGAACTGTTCATGGGCAATGCTAAAGCCCGCAGCGGCCCAATCCTCGCTATTCTTCAGCTGGAAGTCGATGTCAAGATAATACTCGGAGCCGGCCTTAAGGGAGGGCTTCTTGAAGGGAATGGTGACCGCCTTCTTGCTCAAGGGTGCCACATCCAATTCGCTTCCAGAGAGCTTTCCAGTCGCAATGACCGTACCGTCTTCCTTCAGGGACCAAACAGCAGTGGCGTAATCCTTCAGGTTCACAAAGTCGAAGCGGTTCTCGATTTCCACCGCGCCCTGGCTTACGCCCTTGTCGTGCACCACCACGTTGCGGTACTGGTGCTTGACTCCCCAGATTTCCGGCTGCGGGCTGCGATCGGGGAAGATGAGACCATTGGCGCAGAAGTTGTCGTCGTTGGGTTCGTCGCCCCAGAGGCCACCGAAGTTGAAGTACTTGGTGCCGTTACGGCGCAGACCCTGGTCGATAAAGTCCCAGATGAAGCCACCGAATACACGGGGATTGTTGTAGAACGCATCCACGTATTCCTTGAGTTCGCCTACGGAGTTGCCCATGGCGTGCTCGTATTCGCAGAGCATGAAAGGCTTGTTGTTATTGTTGTAGGTGGCGGCGGTCCAGTCGCTACAATACATGCAGCTCTGAACATCTGCATTGTTGTTGTCGCCTTCGTAATGTACCGGGCGGGTCGCATCGGCCTGGTGGACGTATTCGCGCATAGAGGCAAATACATCGCCGTAACCGGCCTCGTTGCCCAAGGACCACAGCAAAATAGACGGATGATTCTTGTCACGCTGGATCATGGAGCTAATGCGTTCAATCGATGCGGGACGCCAATTGTCATCGCTCTTGGGCACCTTATCGTTTGCGCCGTGAGTTTCCAGATTGGTCTCGTCGATGACGTAGATGCCGTACTTGTCGCAAAGATCGTACATCCGCGGATCATTGGGATAATGGGACATGCGCAACGCGTTGATGTTGAACTGCTTCATGAGGAAAACATCCTTCTCCATCATCTCGTAGCTTACGGTGTGACCGTAATCCGGATCGATTTCGTGGCGGTCCACGCCGCGTAAAATCACGGGCTTGCCGTTCACCATAAATTGGGTGATGCCCTGGGCATTCTTCTTCAGCTCCACTTTTCTAAAGCCGATGCGGTTGCTTTCCACCTGCACCACCTTGCCGCTTGCATCCTTCAAGGTCAGCACAAAAGTGTAGAGGTTGGGAGTCTCGGAAGCCCACAGCTTCGGGGCAGTCACCAGCTTGTGGAAGGTGACCTTGGTCTCGGTCCCCGCGGCAATAGAAGAAATGGAGGACTTGTCGGTTGCAATGGCCGCACCGCCCTCGTCGTAGACGCCCATTTCCAAGGTGTAAGAGGAGACTGCAGAGGAATTGGTATTCTTCACCCATACGCTGGCATTCAAGTCGCCATCGGTGTAGTTGCTAGCCAAGCTGGCATCCACCTGGAAGTCCTGAATATGGGCCTTGGGAGTGGCGTAGATGTAAACATCGCGCTGGATGCCGGAAAGGCGGATAAAGTCCTGGTCTTCCATCCAGGAGCCATCGCACCAGCGGAACACCTGCACAGAAATGTTGTTCTTGCCGGAGCGTAGCTTGTCGGTAATATCAAACTCATGGTCCGTAAAGGAGTTTTCGCTGTAGCCCACGAACTTGCCGTTGACCCATACGTAGTAAGCGGATTCCACACCTTCGAAATGCAGGCGGATGCGCTTGCCATTCCATTTCTCGGGAACGGTAAAGTCACGGCGATAGTGGCCAACCGGGTTGAACTTGGTGGGGGCGGCAGGGGGAGAAATCCAGTCGTACTTGTTCCACGGATAAATCACGTTACTGTAAATGGGATGGTCGTAGCCATACATCTGCCAGTTGCCGGGAACGGGAATGTCGTCCCACTTGGAAACATCGTAGTTGTCGGCGAAGAACTCGTTGTTACGCTGCGCCGGGGCATTCACATGAAAGAACTTCCAGGTGCCGGAAAGACTCTGGTACCATTCCGAGGCACGGCGATCCATCTTGAGAGCCTCGGCCAGGGAGTTGTACGGCATGGAAGTCACATGGGGAGTAAGCACGTTAATGCCGAAATTCCTAGGATTTCCGTCCCATTCCTTAAAAGTCTGCGCAGAAATTGCAGTGGACAAAGACAAGGCCGCAGCGGCAGCCAAAACCAAACGATTCTTTTTCATATACCATCCTCTTTTCACCCACCATAAAATACCCTCTTGATGAGGAAAATCACATAGTCCGCCCACAAGTTCCATGGACATTTTATCAAAGAATCCCTTTTGCAAAATCCGAAGCCGTAGTTGGCCTACGGCGAGACTGATTGAGTGACGAACTTGCGCGACGGCTATGTCCAGCGAATCAAATCTCTCAGAGCCTAGCGATAGAAGGAACGAAATCCGAAGCCGTAGTTGGCCTACGGCGAGACTGATTGAGTGACGAACTAGCGCGACGGCTATGTGAGATTTGATAAAAAAAGACACCCCGGGCGGAATTGCCCTGGGTGTCCTTGGGTGTGATGTAGGAATTTCTTACAGTGAGCGCACACTCTAGCGCTTCTCCACGCGCTTCAGGTAGCTACCCGTGGGGCCCTTCACCAGGTAAACGCCAGGCTTAAGGGGGTGCGCCTTGTTAACGCGATGGCCCTTCATGTCAAAGAACTGCACACGGGAATCGCTCTCGTCAAAACGGAACTGCACATCGCCGCGAACCACGTCGCGAATGGATGCAACATCATCCAGCTTATCCTCGCTTTCGGCAAAGGCGATCCAGTCCAAGTTCGCATAGGAGCCAGTCACCTTTACGCGAATCACATGCTCGCCCTTCTCGACCCTAGAAATCTTGCCTTCGATTTCCGTATAGGTATCCCAGTCCTCGCCCTGGGGAATTTCGATGGTATCGGACACGGCCGTTCCATCTACGAAAATCTGGAAGCCGGAGTGTTCCAAGCCGCTGGCCACGCGGGCGCGGAACATGAACTCCGATTCCACGGTGACGTTCACAGAGTATTCCATCCATTCGCCGGCAGCCGTGTAACCCACAGCGTAACCTTCGCAAGCGGTAGAAGATGCAGGCTCATCTGCAGATTCAGCACAGTTCAATCCCACAACGTCAACGCCCTCGTCGCGGTAGGCGCTACCCTGATTTTCGATGTCGTTGTCGCTGTAGCTAATCCCCTGGCCGCCCACGTCAAAATCCTCGAACTGGACCTTGCCCGGCAAAGCCATCACTGCCTTGAAGGGCTCCTGGGCAATGCCGTCGCCAAAGTTGGGCTCGGGAACGGACTTGTTCGCAATGGCCTTGTATTCGCCCTGCAGGCCAGACTTGTCGGCAGTCTCCTGACTAAAGCTCTTGTTGTCGGTTTCAGTAAAGTAGCCCGGCTGATTGGAGCCAACGCCGTTGGGAGCGTTCTTGTAGGAGTTGTGTTCCACGGTAAAGCCGCTGGAACCCTCGTCCAGGTAAATCGGCAAAATCCAGTAGTCAGCCCACTTGGAACCCGAAAAATCGTGGAGGTAGTTGTAATGAATCTCGCTACCGGTGCCCTGATTAGAAAGAGTGTAGATCGGACCGGAGTCGCAAAGCAAACTGGAAATGTGATGGATATTGTTGCGGTTGATGTGGTTGTTGGTCATGGCCGTTTCGGACTTGGTCCAGCCAAAGCCCACAGAAATACCGGAGTAGTTGGTGTAAGAAACTTCGTTGTTGTCGATGACCACGTAGCGGGGGTAGCCGGCGGCAATACCCACGGCCCCCTGGATCTCGTTGGTCACGTTGGTCACCAGGTTGTACTTGATGGTATCGCGAGTGCTGATCTCATCCTTGTCGCTGGGGTTGTAGCCCTTGTGAATCTCGGTGAGGGAATCCGGAGCGAACTTGCCTACGGAAATGCCGGAACCGCCAATCTCCTTGAAAACGTTACCCACGATGCGGGAATCATTGGTGCCGCTTTCCAGGTCGAGGCCGGTGCCCGCCATGTTGGCAAAGATATTGTCTTCGATGGCCAGGCGACTGGTGTTGCTGACCATGATGCCGGCGTTCGGGTGCCACAGCATAAACTCGTTGGAATTCAGGTTGCCACGATTTTCGACAAACACGGCGAACTGGCCAGCCTGCAAGTTCAGGAAACCCTCCTTGCTGGGGCGCATATAGTTGGTGTGCTCAAAGGCGATACCCTTGATGCGCAAATTCTGCAACTTGTTCTTGGTGCTCTCGCCGCGAATCTCGATAAGAGTTTCCAGGTTGGGGACCACCACATTGGCAGTGGCCATGCTTTCGCCCGGGCGACCCTTGTAGTACAAAATGTTCTTGTCCTCGTCAAGGAACCATTCGCCCTCGGAGTCCATCAGATTGTAGTCGTTTTCCAGGTAGTAAACCTGCTGCTTGGGCGGGTCACTCATGAATGCGGTACCCAGCATGGGGTACTTGCGCTTAAAAAGACGGCTACGTTCGGGATCCTGAGGAACAAGCTTAGAAACGCTGCCGTTGTTCTGGACCTCGTCAAGACGCAGCACCTGGTCGGCCCAGGCCACCATCAGGTGGATTTCGGCACGCTTCACATCCTTGAGATTCTTGATCTGGTCGGTATAAACGTCAAAGGCGCGACCCGCGGAGTCCACCTTGGCAAGGCGATTGAAGTTGTGGTCGCCAGCGTTGTCGATATTGGGGTGGCGAGCGCGAATAGCCTTCTTGCCGTTAATGTAAAGCTGACGAAAACGGGCATCTACGCCCTTGGCGCACCAGATATTGTTGGCCTCGTCGCAAAGCTCCCAGCCGTTAATAGGCTGGCCGCCGGTAATCACCACGGTTTCGTCGCCGTAAGCCTGGTAGTTCACGTAATGACCATTGGTACCGCCATCGGCATTGGTAAACCTGATGGTAGAAGCCAGCTGGTAGGTACCCTCGCGAAGGTACACCGTAATGTCGCCGGACATGTCGGAATTCACGGCGCGCACGGCCTTCTGGGCCTGGGTAATAGTCTTGAACGGGGCGCTCTTTGTACCGGCCGCGGCATCGTTACCGCTTAGAGACACGTAAAACTCCGTGGCCCCCACCGCAAAACTGGCGCAAAATCCCCCAAAAAAGGCCGCCAGACTCAAAACCAAACTCTTTTTCATATACCATCCTTTTTTCACCCACTAAAAAATTACTTAAGCCAAGTGGCAAAAGGGCGTATACGAAAATTTTAGTATGGACAGATTGTCAACGGCCCCGGGGGGTGCCAATCCAGCGTCTTTAGCCAAGATTCATATAGGCTTCAAAGAACTGGGCTAGGGATTCGTTAGGAGATAAGCCATCAAACAAACCCAAGTCTTCAACGCTCTTGCGCATGGACTCAGCCCAGTCAGAATGTTCATGAGACTCCATCCTGTTTTTTCGAACAATCAGCTGAACGATTTTATCATTTGCTTCATTCCACTCATTGTTTACATTTCTCCAACCGCCCCAATCCAAGAAGCATTTCTTCGTTGCGTAATTCCCGCCAAAATGATTTTTTACAACCATCCGAATTTTGACATCTCCAAAAGTATCCCAACCACCTTTAATTTCATGAATCAGTTTAGAGTTCCTAGCATCCACCTTCCATTCATTCACTTCACGGGGTTCAAGCACTCCATTATCACCAACATGGTCTGCCAAATAGGTCTCGTATCCTATGGTTTCCGCAAGATTATAACGGCCATTACGTTTGTTGTTAAGGAACATTCGCTGGCAGTAGGTCACATGGGCAACAAAGTATTCTAGCAGATTTTTAAACCTGACCAAATCTTGGTCCACAGAAGTTGATGACTGCGTTTGATTTTGAGTCATGTCGTTATTTTCCTTTACACAAGGCTCATTGTTTTGGTTATCATCTACAAATGAATTTTCCATTTCGACACAAGCGTCCTTAAGAATTTGAAGCATTCTCTCTTCGTGTTCGGCACAGGCAAATTCTTTCCAATGCTCGTTACCTATGGTTTTTTCGGCCATATCTCTAAGCTTCAAACTGCCCTTCTTAATTTTTTCTCCAAAGTCATCCTTTTTATTCATAGGCGATCTGTTGGAGTACAATGAATTTTCGTTACCCGGTAAAAGGCACAAGTTGCCGAAGCGATTTTCATCAGCCCACTTTTCGAAGCCGGAATCCTTGGAACGATTTTGCGGATACCAATGCTCTACGGAATTGCGGAATTCAAAAGCAAAGTCTTCTTCGGCATCGGAAGCACGATTTTTCCAGAGTAGATAATCCAGGTAATTGAAAACGACATGTGGCGTTTGGGTACCCATGTTAAAGTTTCCATTTTTCAGGAATCCATCGTACACGGCGCGTTTCATTCTATGTTCAAGTAACGCTTCAAAGCCCTGCAAGCTCATATCGTTACGATGCCTATACAGCCATTCCATGGCCTCGGTAATCCAATGCATCTGCTTTGGTGCCGTATAGGAAACACGCATGGCAGACTCAAGCATAAGACAGCGCTTTGTAAATGCACCTAGCCGGGCGGGGTTTCTATGGTATATGGACTTTGACTTATTAGAAATCGACATGCCAAGTTCCTCAAGATTCCAGGTACCGATATCCGTCTTGACCTTTTTCTTTCTCTTGATAAAGTACGAATCAAAAAGGAATCGCTGAACCAGCATGAATTCCAAGAATTCTTCTGCAAATTTTTCCTGAACAATGGGGGATCCATCAAAGAAACCCTTAGACATTACCTGGTCAAAAAGAGGAATCAAGCGTTTATCATCCAAGGCACCCATTTCAAAGTCTCGGCCAGAGGAATCCTTTATCTGCTTAACGCTTACGAACACCTTTAACGAGTGCAACAAGAAATACGGAAAATCAATTATACCCTCGTAAATGGACGACTCGTCAGAAGAGTTCGTATCCTTCACTACATCAACAGATGAACCGATAATATCCTTAATAGTTTTCTTGTCAACTTCATTTGAAGAGTACAGTCCACAGGTCCAGTTCACAGAAGGTATAGAATTCCAGCCATTCCCAAACAAATTTTCACGGATGTCTACGCCAAAATGTTGTTGCACATAATCATTCATATCACAGCAGGCATCCCAAATGGCAGCAAAGACATTTCTTCGGCCAGGCTCCGTTTTGCCGATCTTGTCCATCAACTTGGCCTTCAAAATTTCGTGATGTTCCAACTGGGCTCCGCGGGTGTTCATAATTTCGAAGTATCGATTCAAATCAGTATCCTTCGGCACCACAATGCAGTACATCACTACACGAGAAAGTTTTTCGATGAAGGTGTCCCTAAAATTTTCATTTTCCTTGGACATCACGTCTATCTTTTGGAGCAAGGCACGAATACCATTACAAATGCCCTTATCGTAAAGATTCTTTTCAGTCGGAGCAAAGGCACCCCGATTCCCTACAAGTTTCTCCACATCGACGAGCGTTCTATCAGAGCTTTCACGACATGAAAATCTTAAATTCCGAGCAGTCTTTAACCCCAGGCAATTCAACAACAAGTAGAGCGAAGTCAATCGTTGCTGACCATCTATAATTTCAAGAGAGTCTGCTCGCTGGAACACCACCAGAGAGCCCATATAGTAGCAACGGCCTTCACCTAAATCGTCAAAGTCCGCAATATCATCCACCAGTTTTTCCAAGTGTTCATGGGTCCAGGCATAAGGACGCTGATACATGGGAATTACATAATTCAAATCACTAAAGATATTGCGATCACCGTCAACGACTCTCAAATTGACAACTTCATTAGGCGAAACAATCATCTTACACACCCACCATGTTCTGAACACGCTTCAACAAGGCATTACGGACGTCAAGCTTATACCTACCCTGTACGGCATAGCGGGACGGATTCATAAAAGTCACGCCTGCGCGCACTTCCTTAGGAGTCTTTGCGTTCGCGATAATGCTGAAAACAGGGCAGCCATCTTCATAATCACCGATAGCATACCGCCTTATGGACTTATCATACATCGAATCTCGCTTTATCCTTAGAATAGCGACCCATACAAAAAGCTTCTTCATTACCTTGTAGTCAAATTCTGCAAAACGGTCATAGTACAACATCACGGCACACTTAAAAAGATAAGCCGACAATCCGTCACCAAAGTCAAATTCAGGATGTTTAAGGATTTCCCTTTCCACTATTCCCTTGACTTCGAAATAGTGAGCTGCCATGTCAAAAAAGTTGCGGCCAGCCACATAAGGTTCCGTTAACTGGAACTCAGAAACACCTCTTAGGCGCTTGGCAAAACCATACGGAGAGCTAGCGGGAAAGCCCTTGTAGTGTTCAATATCGTCTACAGTAAAGCCGTGACCCTTGACTTTACGAGACCAGCACAAAATGGGATATAGGTACCGGTTAAACAACTCGTAAATATCACCGGCATCCCTGGACTCCCAGCTCATGACCACATTCTCGATTTCGGCAGAGGAACATTCGTTCATTTCGCGAAGGTGGTGAGCCTTTAGGATGTCGTTTGGATCCAAGGTCTTGCCACGATTATTCTGGGAGTCAAAAAGTTGGAAAGCCTCTTCAACAAGATCTACAGTCAACACAACTATTTCAAGTAAGTTGTCCATGGCAGCGAGAAACTTTTCACGGTATTCTTCATTTTCGTCGCTAAACCATAAAGCTATGGCAGCATAATTCTGACTGACGTGTGCATGTGAAACTTTACTACCAAATTCCGTATTCTTCAAAAATTCACAGGTAAAGTCTGGATTCAAGTACAAGTTAATCAGCACTAGCGAAATAATGCGCTGTTGACCATCTACAATATTCAAGGGCTTATCATCACCTTCTTTATGCAAGATAACAGTGCCCAGGCGGTACCGGCTCTTCTCGGAGTCAATAGCGATTTTTATATCGTCTAAAAGTGTAGAAATGTTGCCAGCATCCCACTTATAAGGTCTTTGATAATCCGGAATGCATAGAGATTCCTTAAGCAACTCATTTACAGATAAAATCTTCGCCATATTTTCCAATATAGTATTTTGATAGTATAGCAACAGTTGTCAAAATGGGAATAGTTAAAGTCATGAGAATAATTGATGAATTACAGAATGAAATATGCAATTTAGAGAAGGATGTCAATGCTTATGGGAAAGCGTACAGATAAACTATTCTTTGCACGCAGCCTTGGCCTTCTTGTAAAGGCCCTGGAGCTTGACCTCGAGCTTATCTTGATTTTTATGAATATCGTATCCGAAATGCTCTCTATCGTAAATCACGCCAAGTTCATCCTTGGCGACACATTCGGATTTTTCCATAAAGCACTCGTAGGATTCCCCATTCTTTTTCTGGTGCTTATAATAGAAAAGAGTTCCGTTCTTTTTAGGAACAAAAACCTGGTATTCGCCCTCGGACCTGAAGTACACGGAGTCGCCATAGGTTTCGTATTTGACGTTACCACCCCCGAGCATGGCAACCATTCCACTACCGGGCTCAACTCTAGCACGATCAAGACTCATGACAGTTGTCTTTTTACAGCCGGCAAAGGCAAAGACCGCCGACAAAACCATTAGAAACAGAACCTTTTTCATGGCATTCTCCTTGTTTGTAGAGAAAAATACCTCTTATTTTTGACACTTTAGTGACAAAATTGGAAATTCTTTTGTCGCCTTGCGGGCGACGTTTGAGGCTTTGCCGCAGACGAGAACATCGTTTACGACGAAGAGAAACTGTGGGATCGAGAATAAACCATATTCCACTCACTGCGTGGAAAATCTTTGGAAAGAGTTTATAAAATTGAACAAGGCAATAAAGGTTTCGTTTACGAAGTCTCTCGATACCAGCACTTTGGAAAACCTGAGCAGCCCCAGAATTGTTGGCCGACGTTTTCGCCCTTCTTGGCTGTTCTAAGAACCAGCGGTTTACCACATTTCGGGCAACTCTTACTTGAATTTTCTGCAGAAGCAATTTCTGTAGTTGCCGAGACCTTAACGGGTTCAGCAGCCTTGGGCTCACGTAATTCAGGGGGCATGTACTTGGATTCATCGGCAGACTCGCCAGCCTTTTGTTCTGCCAACAACTCCTCATATTTCTTGGCATAATCAGACTTGTCGTTCTTCTGGCACTTCAAGAAACAATCCATCAGCTCATGCATTTCGGTTTCCGAAGAAGAATAGTTGTCGTCTGCGGCTTCGAATTTCTTGATATGGGCAACAAGCTGGTCTAGGCGAATGACCTCATCACGGACAGATTGAGGCGCCGCCTTGTCGTTCAGGACGGTCTTTGGATTGGCAAGAACCACAATGGAACGGTAAATCTGGGGAAACGCCTTGTCAAACAGGGTCTGAGTCAAAATATTCTTCTTGTATTCCCTGCGGATTTCCTTCAGCACGTTTAGGTGGCGTGCATTCTGGCTTATAGGAGAAGTGAAACCTTCCTTACGATAGAATTTACCCTGGCCAATATGGCGAATGAAGTTGCCCTTGTCGTCAATTTCAACATTACCATAAAGATTTTTGCATTCAATGACGAATATATGCTTGCGGGTCACCACCAGGTAATCGATCTGGGCGGAAAGTCCATTCTTCTCGATGTTCACATCATGAGCAATCAGCATGTCCATACCGCTGTTCTTCAGCTCGTAGGCAACCTGCCGTTCCCCAAACAAGCCTGCATCGGCAGCAACGATCTGCCGGTCAATTTTTTCCTTCAGCTTACCGGATGATTTGTCGGACAGGGCTTTCATCTTGGCGATGAAATCTTCCGCATCACTCCCCTCTTTTACCAGGACGGGACCAAAATACTTATTAAAAAGCGTTTCTAGAATGGACATAGGAAATTACTCGAAAAGTTTTGATTCTTCTAGAACAACCAGGGAATCATCCAGCATAGCGAACATTAAAAACAGTCATTTCACAATCCTTCGTAATACTCTCTAATCTTCTGGGCCATTAGCTTTCGGCGTTCCAAGAGGAATTGGTCGTAGTTTTCGTAGGTCCAGTCTTTGATTGCGGCGGGGATGCAGTTTGTGGCGAGATTCTGGTTAAATTCATTGACGGTAGCGATGTTGCCGATTTGTTTTTCACCCGCAGGGCAACCATTCTGAATTTGGTCGAGAGCTCTGGTGAAATACACATTGGGTGCATCGTCCCCTACTGCGATGTTTGTGGGGGTATCCAAATAAGTATAGTTGGCAACCTGATTGTATTTGGTCTTTTCGCTTATGCCATTTTTCTGCAGATACTTCTTGGGGAAAATATGGTGGACATCGCCAATGACAGAAATCAGGTTTGAAACGGCACAGTTCTTTGTGAACAGGGCATCGTCTTTCATGCGGACTTGTGCAGCCCAGTAAACGTTGATATAAGGGCTATTTACTGCTGTGGTTTCAAAATTCTGAACAAGGCCGTCATTCCAGAATACATCAGAAAGTTCTGCTCGCTCAATTTCTTCTAGATAGTTGCAGAAGCCCTTTTCGCTGATGCGACGCAAATCCAGATCCATGGCAGATTCCGGAGATGCGATATAGCGGCTTGTAAGTGTCGTGAGCACATACCACTTTTGCACATAGCGTTTTACCTGGGTCTTGTCGACATCGGAATTATGCAAGAGCAAGTAAAGGGTGTATGCGAAATCCAATGTCAAATCGGAATTCATCAACTTGTTGGAGATAAAGCCTGCATCCTTAATGGCGAGAGTAAACTGTTTGAAGTTATACTCGTTCATGTAATCCATTACGCCATCTTTCAGGTTCTTAAAGGATTCTTCGGCAATTTCTTCCTTGAATTCACGAGTTTCAAAGTCGCGACCACTTAGCAATGCGACCAAGTCCTTCATTTTACCGCGGTTGAACTTGTACATAAAGGCAACGCGAAGCATATCGGAATAGCTAGGATCATAGATGGCTTCGGTATCGTTCTTGAGCCATTCCATTTTCTTTGCATATTCGGTGCCGGCAAATTCAGCGTCCTTGCACATTTCGGCATACCATTCCGGCTGAACAGCCAAATGGGAGAAATAGTCGATAGCCTTACGTAGCAAGCGACCTTCATTCTTTTCGTCCGACGCAATCTTTGACATGGCAAAGTCAGCCTGGTTCAGCTTTGCGCCACGGCTATTTATGCGAATGAAGATTTCGGTAACTTCGTCAACTGAAAGATCTTTATTCAAAGTGATTATGCCAATAGAGCGAGTCTTTATGGCAAGTAGTTGCTGAATTTTCTTGTTGAAATCACTTTTCTTAACATCCGAGTTTATTTCACAATATTTTTCAACAAAATCAAACGAATCAAAATCCGCTTGGAATACAACTGAAATATCTGGAATCCATTTCTTATCTTTAAGAATTGCGTTGTCCTGAACCTTAAAGGTCTCTTCACCTTCTTCAGCAAATGGATTAAAAGAAATCTTTATGGTTTTCTTCTCAAAATCCTCATTGAGAACTTCCTTACCTAAAATAGCAGTCATCATGGCTGTAACACGCTGTTGACCATCAATCATAATCTTCTTGCCTTCCGAAAGAGTTCCATCTTTCAAACGCATATTGGGACTTTGAGAGATAATCAAATAGCCTGCAGGATAGCCATTATACAGGGAATCTATCAAATCACGAACCTGCTTTGGCTTCCATACAAACGGACGTTGAATTTCAGGAATGGCAACTTCACCTGAATTGATGAAGCCAAGAATTGAATCAATTGTTTTCGGAGAAAGTTCGTATTTTTCGGACATATACAACTCTTTAAAACTTATAAAACGTCTCTAACATTCAAGAATCACCTATTCTTCTTAAAATTTTCGGCCTGTTCAAAGATTTCGCCATAGACTTCGTCGCGTTCTACAGGCGGGTAGCCGAATTCGTCTAGCTTGATGATTAGATCCACCTTGAGCATAGACTTGATGTCGTCTTTCTTATTCCAGTCTGGGTATGCGGCAACATCATCTACGATATTCTTTACTTCCTTGGACAAGGCAATCAGCTTGTCTTCGGGATAAGTAAAGTGGTACTTATCGCAAAGCATCTTCAAGATGTCATAGAAGGCGTTTTCTTCAAAGCTTAAGCCCTTGTCATCACCGGCATCGAAGGCGGCTCGGACTTCCATGATCATGTTGGTCAGGGTCTCCGCCATTTCTTCGTAGACTTCGCTCTTCAATATATCCTGTTCGGTGCGGTCGTTGTATGTTTCGACCAGCGCCTGCATTTTCTTGGTGAAATCGACACCCTTGATCTTATTGACTTTGCGAATTTGACCAATAGCCTTTTTCAAAAGCATCTGAAGAAGCTTGATTTTTGTATTCGGAAGTTTGATGCGGTTGATATGTTCCAGGTATTCCTTGTCAAAGATGTTCTGGACTGAATTTTCGGCATTTTCATCGTTCAACTTCAGGACTTCTTCAACGCCATCACTCTGGAGGGCGGCAGCAATCATTTCGCGAACGTGCGCATTCATCTGGGTTGTATCGGGAGCATCGCCCTTTGTCAGCTTATGAATGATGGATCGGATTGCGAAATAGAAATGAGCCTTATTGCGCTCAGCCTGCTCGATTTTTTCGTTACCCACGCAAATGTCATAGGAGGCCTTCAAGCGCTGGGACAGCCCCATAAAGCGGGCTTCATTCTCCTTCGTCTTCTGAACATATTCCTGAGCCTGGCGCAGGCATTCCAGTTTCTTGAGCTCAGCCCCCTCGCCCACAGATTTAAAGTAGGCGGAAGCATCAAAGCCATGCATCAGGCGGTCGAGCAAATCCAGGTGATTGCGGAATTCCGTAATGGCAGCAGAAATATCTTCTACGTTCTGTTCGGAACCAGCACCATATTGCTTTAAGGCAAGGTTCATTCTGCGCTTGATACCGATGTAATCCACAACAATGCCCTTGTCCTTGCCAGCAAAGGTGCGGTTCACGCGAGAAATGGTCTGGATTAAGGAATGTTGCTGAATAGGCTTATCAATGTAAATGGCATCAAGGCAAGGCACATCAAAGCCGGTCAGCCACATGTCCACCACAATGGCAATCTTGAAATTGGAGCGTTCCTGTTTGAACAAGCGGTCCAGTTCCTTGCGGTCATCCTTGTCACCAAGCAAATCCCACAAGTCCTTATCGTCGTCCTTGTTGCGGGTCATGACCATCTTGATGCGTTCAACAGGCTTCAGCTCACGCTTTTCCTTGTCGCTCAGTTCCTCTCCCGGAAACACCAGAGATTCATCAAAGGCCTTTGCAGTCCCCCAATCGGGTCGAAGTTCCAAGATGTTCTTATAAAGCTGATAAGCAATCTTGCGATTATAGCAAACGAACATGGCCTTGCCACGGACCGAAGACTTTTCCTCGATGCGGGCTTCGTAATGGGCAATAAAGTCTGCGGCAACGACTTTTAAACGGTCCGGATCGCCAAGGATAACACCCATCTGGGCCATTTCGCGTTTACTTTGGTCCACCTGGTATTCGTTGGCACCTTGTTCTGCAGCTTCATCGTAATATTTTTCAATATCTTCAAGAACAGAATTATTCAGCACCACCTTGGCGGCACGACCTTCGTAAACGATAGGCACCGTAATGCCATCCTTCACGGATTCCGTCATGGTGTAGATGTCCACTTCTCGACCGAAAACATCCAGCGTGGCATCTACAGGCGTTCCTGTAAAGCCCACGTAAGTTGCATTAGGCAGAGAATCGTGCAGATAGCGGGCAAAGCCATAACTGGTCTTTACACCCTTATCGGTCACAGTAACTTTTTGATCCAGGTTGGTCTGAGTTCGATGCGCTTCGTCAGAAATACAGACCACATTGTTGCGATCTGTCAGCAGTTCAATATCTTCGCTGAACTTTTGAATTGTGGTAAGGAACACGCCCCCACTCTTGCGGCCCTTCAGCTTTTCACGAAGGTCTGCTCGGCTTTCAACACTTTCGACACGTTCATCGCCGATGTACTTCTTGGAGCCAACAAACAAACCGGAAAGCTGGTCATCCAAATCGGTGCGGTCTGTTATCAAGATAATAGTCGGACTCTTGAATTCCTGGGAACGCATCAGCAATCGTGTCAAGAAGAGCATGGTATAGCTCTTTCCGCAGCCCGTTGCACCAAAATAAGTACCGCCCTTGCCATTGCCAGCAGGCTTGCGGGCCTTGCAAATGTTCTCGTACAAGGAGCGTGCGGCGTAATATTGCGGGTAACGGCAAAGAACCTTCAGTTCCTTTTTACTGCTATCCGGGAAATACAGGAAATTCTTGAAAATATCCAGCAGGCGCTTACGACCAAACATTCCCTGAATCATGGAATAAAGGCTTTCGACACCCTCGGCATCAACACGCTTATCCTTAAAACCAACACGACGCCAGGCGTAATAATAATCGTACTTGGCAAAGAAACTACCGGCCTTGTTATTAACGCCATCGCTAATGACACAGAAGGCGTTATAGACAAACAGCTGGGGAATATCACGGCGGTAACGAACTGTCAACTGTTCAAAGGCGTTGAATACAGTGGCGTCTTCACGAACGGCACTCTTGAACTCAAAAACAACCAGAGGCAAGCCGTTCACATAAAGAATTCCATCGGGAATGCGCTTTTCGTTCCCTGGGCCAACAATTTCCAGCTGGTTCACAAATTTTATTATGTTATGGTCTGCGCTGTACTTTGCCTGAACATCGGCAGCCAAGGCGACATCGGAATCTTCAAAATCAAAGCCGAAGCCAGCCTTACGATGATCCCCTAAAGCTGAATAATCCACCAGTTCAATGAGAATGTCCTTCTGCTTCGGGTCTTCGCGCTGAAGCGTGTAACCGTCAGAAAGCCATGTACAGAACTTCTTGTTACTCTCGTAAAGGTCGCTTGCAGCCAAAGAACGCAACTTCATCACAAGAAGCTGGATTTCATTGTCGGTAATGCCCTCGGCATCATATCTGCGATGCAGATATTCTCGCAAGTCCGATTCAATCAGGACATCTTCTTCGGAACGGGCAATCTGCTCCCCAGGAACATAGGAATACCCCTCCTTAACGAGGAGATCCTTGATAGCAATCTCTAAATCAGCTTCTTTGAAGGCCATGATTTAAAGATAACTTAGTTTTTGCAGGAAATCCGTGATTTAATAATCGCAACTACCAAATTAAGGGGTATTATTGCTAAACAAGCTTTGTTCCACGGCATCCAGGAGTTTATACACTCCAGTAGAGGGATTTTTCCCGTCAATCAAGGTTTTCGCTCGTTCCTTTGCCATAGAACGATTGACCCACAGCAAGTTCTTTTGCGTCGTGCTAAGCACACCCTTTTTGTATTGAGACCACTCCCCTGCAGAGCTCTGCAAAGCCTTTACGCATTCTGCAGAACCAAGGCTTGACTTTTGATCGCGGGAATGCAATAGGAACCACAATTCAATACACGGATTAGAGCAAATCTTTGTTCCGTTACATTTTTCCAATTTGGAATTGAATTCAGGAACATCCTGATCGTACATCAAAAAAGTTTCAATATGGTCACTATTCGAGACCTTTTCCTTTTTGACTTCGCGAGCAATAAGAGTATTGGAAATATCTTGCCCCTGACGGATAGGAACAATTTTTATAGGCGAACGATATCGCTGGCGCAATTCCTGAACATAGCATTCCTCTGTAAATCCTTCGCAGAACACAAGGAACGCTTGCTTCATTTTCTTTGATGTTCTCTCTTCTCTACCCCTCGGCATACCCTACTCCCCGTAAAGCATTCTCTTTAGACCTTCAATAGACGAGGTCACAATAGGAACTGCGTCAAATCGGCCCTGTCTGTAAGCCTTTTCCGCATCCATATTTTCTCTAAAGTCCTTGTAGTCATATAAAGAATGAACTTCGGTCGCACCCAATTCATTCTTGGTAACAAACACAATCTGGTCCTTTCTAAACCGATTCATGTCAATTAGGCTGAGATTATGAGTCGAGAACAAGAGCTGCGACTGTTTGGAAGCATGAATCAAATCCAAAACGAACTCAGATATATTCGCATGCAGGCTTGTATCGAATTCATCGAGCAAAACAGACTTGTTATTCTTGACAACGTCAATCAATCTCAGAAGAATACCGAACAATCTCTTTGTACCATCAGATTCCTCATCAAAATCAAAGGGTACATCTGGAGCAATCTTATGGTAAGTCAGGAATCTCACCATATCACGATTCACTATTTGTCCTGGCATACCAAAGGGATTGCCGGGACTCGGCACAGGAACAGCAACCATTTCGTGTTTCTTTTCGATGTCGCAAATATCACTATCGCAATGTTGCAAAGCGGCAAGAATCAACGGCTTGTTTTCGTCGAAGTATGCCTCGACACTCTGGTCATCCAAACGGATGAATCCAAGCAAAAAGGTGGACCAGAAATAACGATACAGCTTTTGCGCCAATTCGCGGTTCATGGAACTGGCTCGGGTAAGGAACAAGTTCTTGTCACTGGTATTCAGAACCACATCGTTGGGCCTGGCCAGTACACCTTCTGCAAACTTGTATTCGTTCCCTTCCCTTTCGAAAACGCGGGCTCGGCGATCGTTGGGATAGTAGAAAAGGCTTTCTGCGATAATTTTAGATTTCAGCAAGGAGAATGAATATTCATATTCAACGTCATCGCAAATGAAATCAATCAAGAAACGGCTCGGCTTTTCTGGAAAGCCTTCGAATTTGAACGGTGCATACTGGAATGCTGTATTTTCGTTATACTGATGCGACTCAAGAATCGTCACACCGCAAAACCTGATTGCCTTCAGAATATTGGACTTTCCGGATGCATTTGCACCAAAAAGGCCAATGGACTTGAGCAGCTTTAATCCCTTCCATTCGACAACATTGTCCGCCAGTTTCTTGGAAAGGGCTGTTTTCGTATTCCCCGCCCTAAAATCGATGCAAATGCGGTCTCTAATGGAAAAAAAGTTCTCAAGTTCTATTTTAACCAGCATATCTAGTCCGTTTTTGTAGAATTTCTACAAATTTATAATATAAAGCCGGAAAAGGCAAGTATTTTAAGAAAAATTATGGAAAATCAAACAACTTTGATGGTTCCAATTCTATTTGGGAATCTTCAAGTTTCTTGTAAAGATTTTGGCATAGTATGTAGAGCGCAGCTAGTGCACTTATCACGTTCTTCAAATTAGCAAGCTGACTATTTGGAATACTGTCTGACGGTTCATCAGCTCTTGCGTGCTTGACCAAATTGTAATTACGCCACCATTCAGCAGCGACTTTATCATCAAACGCTTGGAACGGTGCAAGTTTTATCAACTCATACGGATATTTTGTAATAGCACGTTCGTTCTTTATCCGCGGAGTGTCCGTAACAATCGCCTTAATCTTTGCAACAATTGTTTTCGGTTTACGCCCCAAAACCTTGCAATACTCCTCCGCAAGTGAATCAATTTCACTACAGATATTCAGGAAAAGGTAAGTATAGCGACTCGAGAACGTCTTGTAGTTGCTTTTGTGAATAGTCACATACTCATCCGTTTCGAGGAAGTCCTTTTCAAGCAGAAGATACTGCTTCCAGAAAATTTTGGAGAAGGATTGGGGCGTCATTTATAAATCCCTAGACTTTTATATCCGATACAAATCCATCGGCAATGATGTTTGCTCAGCAACTATATCAGAGAAGTCATCAATTTTGATACGAACGCGCTTATAGCTTTTTTGACCTTCTATTTCTTCTACACAATACAAGCTGGACTTAGGAATTAAAATTTCTTTGAATGAATACTTATTTGAAAAGATTAGTTTGAAATACTTCCTGCGTTTTATGCCACATTCGTCCCACATTTCCCGAATTTCGGCATGCGTATACATCAATTGCGTTCGTTCTGCAAGAATAATTTCTTTTTTTTCTTTCTCGCTATAATACTGATTTCTCTTATAGTCCATATTTAACCAACCGGACCCCAAAAGCTTACGCAGTTTTTCAACATTGATTTTTATGTATTCCATACAACGAAATCCCTATAATGTTTTGTTCTCTACTCGAAAATCAATTTTCTAAATTCATTTGTAATTTTTTCATATTCAGCATCAAGAGCCTTACCTAGCCCATTCCATTGAGAGGCTCGTTGTTGAATCAACTTTTTAGCCCAAGGCGTTCCTAAAGCAGGAGTAATGAAATTATAGCTATATTTTTGACCAAAAATGATATTTTCTATTTTTTCACACAAATCATTGGGGAGCAGTACTTTTCTCTTTCTATAATACTTTACGGCCGTTTCCAAGCACTCAGCCAAATCAGCTCCTTCCTTTTTCATATTAGCCAAAATATCATCTAAATTACTTTCTGTTCGATAAATGGACGTCAACTTTTGAATACATTCCATGCAATCATCTAACTTCACATACAGCTCTTCAAATGTAATTTTGAAACTTTTCATAACGCCACTTTCCATCTTCAAAATCGTTAATCAACCCCAAAACCGATTTATTATCAACGGGAGATAACGATGCATCTGTACATATGCTAGAAAAAGGTACTTTACCAATTATTATTTCGAATGGAACAGGCATGTTTACACCCCCATTTTGGAGAGGAGAAGGGTTTGCATTTGGGTTAATATTTTTATTTCTTTAAAGCAACACACAAATTTTTGCATTATTACAGAGAAAGGCTGCTTTACAGAATCATCTTCAATAATCAAAATCGGTTGCATAGAAATAACATCTTGACTGAGATTTTCTTGTGCTCCACCTGTTGCGAGGCGTTTGATTTCTTCTTGATTTGCGAGAAAATGGAAATACAAAAAAGCCGCATCAATTTCACTTTTACAAATCATATTGCAACATGCTTGATTTGTTGTTGTTTCGCATTGTAGGTAACCAACTTGCGCAGCAGTTGCTCCATACATTGCCATAACGACGGAACCTGTGGGTATCAACTTTGCAGAACTATTCTTCAATCCCGCTTCGCTGATGTATTCTTCTGTTTCGAAAATGACATTGTTTTGGACTTCGCCTGTTTTTAGCCATGGATAGTCTTTGGAATTCCAATAGTCATTATTTGTTCGGCTAGGTGTTCCGCCGGACGTCATTTTAGCACAAAACTCGCCAACGGTTCCCATTCTCCAGCCTTCTGGCAAATTGTTGGGGTCGATGTTGTCGATGAAGGTGTGGCGGTAGAGGGTTTGGGCGGTTTGTTCGAGGGTGGCGATGAGTTTCTTGTTGGTTTCGATGCGGTTTTGGAGGGTGTTGTATTCGGTTACGATTTCGCGCTGTTTTTCTATTGAGGGGATGGGTACGAGAACTTCGCACATTTCGTCCCAATCAAATACTTCGCGAGCGCTTCCATGACTTTTGAAACGAGCGTAGCGGTCAAATTCTGGACGACGGAACCACATCATCAAATATTCGGGTTCCAAAGCATTTTTGTCGATGACTTCAAATACAGAATATGCTTGAGAAATAATTGCGTCATCAAATTCATCCAACAAGGCAACTGAAATTTTATCGCCGTTACGAGAGGTTACAGGGCCATAGGCAAATTGACCTTTGGTTACAACCTTATAAGTGGATAAATCTGTTCCAACGATGTTGGCTATAGAGGGCATAAACGCTTTTGTTATGCTTACACCCAACAATCTCGTCACCTTCAAATCCCTGTTCCTCACATCCACAGGGCGTATGTAATCACCTAGGCGTTTCAAATCATTTTCAGACATCAAATAGATCCCTTAAATTTCACCATTCCGGCTCGACTCTATTTCCCAAAAACGAAAAAAACAAAAAATTGGGAAATAGCAACATTTTTTTCTAACAAGAAACTTCTCCCAAAATTTTTCCAGCCCAAAGTCTTTTCAGGAACTGGGTTGCTGGCCATACTTCAATTCCATTCAACTTTCGAGGAGTTTCTTCCATAGAAACAAGAATGAGCTTTGCTTCGGGATGTTCTTCGCCAAAGGCTTTCAGCCCCTTGGTGTCGTGAGACTCTACATTTTTTGCAGACTTTATCTCAATCGCCACTTCGGCATCGCCAATAACGGCATCAACTTCGTAGTGGTTATCCAAAGTGTGCCAGTAACTGAGTGGCTTATCGCCAACCTTGCAATACGAAAGATATGCTCGCAGTTCCTGAATTATCAAGTGTTCCAGGGCATGTCCGTAAGTTTCGGTCCCCTGCACCAACGGAATTCTTTGCAACAAGTGGTTTGGTATTGCCACGTCAAAATAATAGAACTTGGGCGATTGCTGAACTTTACGCTTGATTTCTTTTGTATAGGCAGGCAGATTGAACCCCAGCAGGGTTTCTTCCAAAATTGAAAAATATTCCTTCACAGTCTTTGCCGACACTCCGCAATCCCGAGCAATGTTTGCGTAATTGACAATTTCTGCGTTGCTGAGAGCGGCTACCTGCAAAAAGCGAGTAAAGGAATCTAGCCTACGCACCACAGATTCTTCCACAATTTCTTGTTGTAGATAATCGCCAATATAGGATTGTATTCGCCGCGCAGCATTTTTTGCAAGATAATGACGAGGTAGCATTCCGTTGTTCAAGGCATGATCTATATCGAAATCTGGGATTTCGGCACTGACCAACGGGAAAAGCGTCCGGCGCAAAGCGCGACCTCCCAACAGGTTTGCTCCGCTTCTGCGCAGTTTACGGGCGCTGGAGCCACTCATGATAAACTTTATTCCCTTGTTCTCGATAAGCCAGTGAACTTCATCCAAAAGGGCGGGGACTTTCTGAACCTCGTCAATGATAACAAGTTCTCCATCTTCGAGCATTTCGCACTCTTCCCTCAATCGTGCGGGACGAAGCCTGAATGCCATCTGCAAATCAGTCTTGAGCAGGTCGTAAAAACGAGCTTTGGGGAACAACGTTTTCAACAGGGTGCTTTTTCCTGTCTGACGGCTACCCCATAAAAAAAGGCTGTCTTCTTCTATTTCCGATATTTTTAAAATTCGTTCTAGCATAAAACTCCTTTTTCATCAAAAATAGCAATTTTAAGTAAAAATAGCCAATAAATCACATAAAAAAGGAAGTACCACTCCCGAAATTCTCTTAAAATCGGTAGTACCACTCCCTTTTTTCAGCATTTTTACAGTTCATATCCCAGGTTCTTGAAGACTTTGGCCAGTTCCTTTTCTGATTCCTTTTCCTTTTTCAAGAGCTCGCGCATTTCGGCTTGGAGCCCGCGCATCTTTTCGTCAAAGTCCACCTGTTCATCGCGGTTCTTGAATTCAATGTACTTGCTGGGCACAAGGGACCAGTTCTTGGATTCGATTTCCTTGAGGGTTGCGGTTGCGCAGTATTCCGGTTCGTCCTTGATTTTCTGGACTTGCCACTTGTGATAGGTTCCGCTGATTTTTTCGATGTCGGCAGCACTGAACTGGGTGTATTTCTTTTCGAAGGGTTCGCCCATCTGGCGCAGGTCCATAAAGAGCACTTCGCCTTTTCGGCTGCGGTACTTGCGCAATTCCTCGCCCACCTTTACCTCGTGGGCAGTCTTGTTGTTGTTCAAGATCCAGAGTGTTACGCTGATGTCCGTAGAATAGAACATGTTGCGGGGTAAAATAAGGATTGCTTCCACCTTGTCGTTCTGCAAAAGTTCCTTACGAATCTGGAGTTCGTCACCTTCCCCACTGAGGGCTCCGTTAGAAAGCAGGAACCCGGCCACGCCATTGTCGGAGAGCTTGGAGAGAATGTTCAGAATCCAGCCGTAGTTGGCGTTGCTTGTGGGCGGCACGGTGTACCCCTTCCAGCGGGGGTCATCAAGGAGTTCGTTTTCGGCGCGCCAGGACTTCTGATTGAACGGCGGATTTGCCATGATGAAGTCGGCCTTCAAATCCTTGTGCTGGTCTTCGGCAAAGGTGTCGGCAGGCTTTTCGCCCAGGTTGCCGGTAATGCCGCGGATGGCAAGGTTCATCTTGGCAAGCTTATAGGTTGTGCCGGTGTATTCCTGACCGTACACAGAAACTTCGCGCTTGTTGCCGTTATGGGCCTCGATAAACTTCATACTCTGTACGAACATACCGCCCGAACCGCAGCAGGGGTCGTAAATCTTGCCTCGGTAGGGTTCGATCATCTCGGCGATAAGGCCAACGATTGTTTTCGGGGTATAGAATTCGCCCTTTCCCTTGCCTTCGGCAATGGCGAACTTTCCAAGGAAGTATTCATAGACTCGGCCAACGACATCCTGTTCCTTGTCCTTGATGGTGTCGATGCCATCGATGTCGCTAATCAGGGCAGCAAGCTTTGCCACATCCAGCTGGAGGCGAGAGAAATAGTTGTCAGGGAGTGCACCGCGGAGGCTCTTGTTCTTTTTTTCGATATTGGAGAGAGCCGTGTCGATGAGCAGGGCAATGTCAGCCTGGCGGGCATGTTCTACAATAAAACTCCAGCGAGAAGTTTCTTCCAGATAGAACACATTGTCCTTGTTGTAGAATTCGGGCATTTCAAGGTACTTTTCGCGACCGGCAGCCTTGAGTTTTTCGCGCTGTTCCTCGAACTTGTCGCTAGCAAACTTCAAGAAGATCAGGGAAAGAACCACATGTTTGTATTCAGCCGGTTCAACGCTTCCGCGCAACTTGTTAGCCGATTCCCAGAGGGATGCCTCTACAGACTTTTCAACAACAGCCTTTTTCGGTGCTTTTGCCACTTTTGCCATGTATGTACCTAATAATAAATGCTAGATCCTTCGCTCCGCTCAGGATGACACAAGGGAACGAAAGGATGACTTTTCAATAGAAATATAAGATAAATTACGCCTCGTTCGGCATTTCAAAAACCACATTTGGCAGCTTCTTTAACATTCTTATTTCCTTTGCCCATTCTTTGTCGTTAGATGGGTAGAAAACATGAATTTTCTTGTCAGGAAAAGCCTGGGCAACTTCGTATGAGTTTTCCGATATGGGGATAAGAAGCGAATTGATTGCAGGAAATTTATTACAGAAGAGTTTAAATTGTTCAATAAAGAAATCTGAGTTCCAATGTTGGGCGAATTCGGCTCTAGGTCTTAAAAAAGAGGACGACGCATTCGACTCAACCCTTAAAAAAATACACCAATGAGGCTTATTCTTTTCATCTCTTATCGTCAAACAAAGGGAATAATCATCCAATTCATCTTCAAAATCGGCAAGCCACTTCAATGCCTTTCCATCAAACTTTTCTGCAGGAGCAAAAAGTTTTTCATTCATAATGATTTTGCAAAAAGGATCGTTGATAGCATTTTGCATGCCATAAGCAAATGACCCCATGGTATGTTTTGCAAAATGTTCAAAGCCGGGTAAATCATTTAAGCGAATAGGCTTCTTGCAAATGAAATCTGTTCCATGGACACCATAATTGCGACCATCTTCATCATCAACAAGTTCGATTTCTTCTACCTGAGTATAGCTCCATAGGAAGAAATCCTTTTGTTTATGCCCCTTTTGCTTAATACCAACAATCAGGTAAACCTTTTCGCCCTTTAACTTAAGGCAATCTCTTTTCTTTGAATTAGTAATACCTGAATCATTGACTTTACCTTCAAAGAATGCTCCTTCAAAGGGCAAATAGCCTAACGCGTTGAAGTTATGGTACTGAACGTAGCAGCACTTTTCAAGATTCTGTTTGCGGGGCCACATTCTGTCTGCACTGGGCGGACACATCATGCGATTGTATTCCGGTTGCAGCTCTTCAATCTTGGCATACTCGTTTTTGGTAAGATCATCCCGGTCGCACTCCAAAAGAACTTCAAATTTAAAGTTGCCGTAAACGCCTGGCTGAGAAACCTGCTGAGTGAGGCCATATTTCAAGAAAGCCCTTCGAAGTGGGTTCTCTCCATTGGGATTTTCAATCTTGTCGAGTGACTGGGTATGCTGTTTCCAACGGCTGGAAATATTGATAGACTGGCCGATATAGCACTTGTTGTTGACTAGGTTAGTAATCTTGTAGATACCGCAGACTTGATCCATATATAAACCTCATATCAAATCTACCCTAAAAAATTGACAATTTAGTGTCAAATCTGCGAATTTCGCTTATATTTCACAATATGAAGCACAAGTACCGCACAAGGGTGTGGTTGGCTACAGTCGGTTTTATGACTTTTTATTAGTCTTAGCGACAATTGCACCACCTTTGTTTTCCACGACATTCCCGGCGAAAGATTCAACGTGGACCACATCGTCGTCAGCACCCGAGGCTGTTTTTCTTGCCCTAAAGTCACCTGCTGGGCAAAAAAAATTTAACCTTAGCCCTCGTCAAATTCCTGCTCGGCGTCGCACTTGGGGATTTCGAAGTCGCCGATATACTTGCCGACGGTCTCCTTCTTGAAGCGGTCGATTTCATCCCAGCTGGAGCGCAGGATGTAGACAAGGTAACGAATCTCCTGAAAGAGCTTGCGCCTGGGCTTGCCGTAAAACTCGGCGTAGCCTTCGCCTTCGTAGATAAAGTCCGGCAGATCCTCGGGGTCGGAGTCCGGGTCCATCAGGGTTTCGAAGAGGCTCGCGTCGTTCTTGAAGATCGCCGCAAAACCTTCTAATTCAGAGGCGGCAAGGTACAGGGATTCACCGGTTTCGGATTCCAGCTGCACTTGCGCCACGACGATTCCCGGGCCGGGGCCGCAGGGGCCTACGCCGCCGCAAATGTCGCACTTAACGTCTTTCACCATGTAACGGGTCTTCTTCTTTGCCATAACGGGCTCCTTTTTGATGTCCACAAAGACATATCGTTACACAGGCCGCCGTTGTCAAATATTTTGAGGTCTTTTTTAAAGGACTCCAAAACGAATCGGCGTTACTTTTCCACAATTCCCTGGATGACCTTGCGGATTAGCGACAGGGGGTGTTCGGGGAACAGCTTGTCGAATTCTCGTGCTTCGGAGCGGTTCATCAAGAAGTCTTTCTTGCTTTCGGGATCGTAGGGGTCGTAATACCAGTTCGCGTAAGGGTCGCTCTCGGTACCGACTTCACCGGTGCGCTTCATGAGTTCGTATACGGCCGCGTCGCGGTGGCCAAGGCTTCCCATTTCGTCCATGTGAATTTGTATGCAAAACGTCTTCGGAAATTCCACCTCGGCGGACCCCGTTTGCCGCGCTCCTACCTGCAAGTGCATCAGCGCGTAGTACTGCACATAGGCTCCAACCTCTTCGCTCTGCACCAGGTTCTTGGTGAGGCAGTACATAAAGCGGCAACCGCTTTGAGTGTCGCCGGAATCCACTTCCATAAGGGCCTGGTCCGGGGCCTCGTCGCTATGGAAACCGTCGATAACCGCCTGGTTGTCGCCGAAGGGCATGGCGTATTCCCCGGGGATTTCCTCCACAAAGAGGGCTCCCATGGCGTTTTGAGTCTGCAATCCAAAGGAGAGGTTTTCGGCAGGCTCGCCAGGCTGATTTTCCAGGCGCACCCATTCCTTAGGCAAGTTCAGGAGTTCAACGATATTCATAGGAGTAAAGGTAATTAAAAAAAGAAGCCGCCCATTGCTGGGTGACTTCCCTTTCTCTCTCCTAACGAAAGATCGTCTACTTGGCGGTGTTCACCATGATGGGCTTTAGGCCCTGAACGCGGAGGATGTAGGCGTTGCTGGTGAAGCCGCTTTCGCGCAGGCTCCTGAGCATTTCGCCGCGGTCGGCGGAGTTGAGCGTCACGCTGCCAACATACTTTCCGCGAAGGTCGAACACCTGGGCGCTGCGGGTCGTGGCAAAGTCACTGAACGTAGGCTGAGCCTTGATGGCAATGGGGCCGTCCGAGCCAATGGGGGCGTCATCTTCGGCACCCTTGCCTGCTACAAAGTTGAAGTAGTCTACGTCAAACCAGTCGCCGGTTGCGGTGAAGCGCAGAATGTGCTTACCTGCAGGAAGCGTAACGTCGGCACTGACCTTATTGTAGTCGTCAAAATTCTGTTCGGCTCCTTCTTCCTTCTTGGCAGCAGGAACTTCAATGTCAGAGGTAATATCATCTCCATCCAGGGACAACTTGAATTTGGAACCTCCATCTGATGCAACTGCGGCAAACATGGTGTAGTCGCCGGCCTTGGCAATATCTACGGTGTATTCCAGCCATTCGCCTTCCTGGACATAGCCAAGAACTACGCGGTCGTTGGTCTTCTTGTAGAGGTCAACAGCGGAAGCGTCGTCCTTACGGAAGTCGCTGTCGCCGTGATTTTCAGCATCCTTGTCGCTGAAGGACTGGTTTCCGCGACCAACGCCCGGCTTGTCAAATTCTTCGGCCTGGATCTTGCCAGGAATTGCAGCAGCGACACCATTGAACGGTTCCTGGGGAACAGCCTGCTTTTCACTTTCGAAGTACCAGTAGTCAAAATCAAAGCCGCCCTGCTTGACAACGAAATACAAGTCGTTTACGCCGTCGGCACCGGTAACATCAAAGGAATGTTCTTCCCAGGCAGTGCTTGCAGGGATGTTCATGGTAGCAAGGAGCGTTCCTGTTTCGCTACCCATGTGGAGTTCCATCTTGCCGCCGTTACCGCGGGTCACCATGGTAATCTTGTCGGCACCATCGCTCATATCCACGGAACGAACCTTGGTGTAAAAACCAGAGCCCATGTTAGTCAGATAGACGCAGCCATTCTGGGACTTTACATGTTCAATGATGGTGTAGCCGCCAGAGGTATTCACGCTAATGTTGCCCACCCAGGCCTTGTTTTCGGCTTCTACGCGTTCGTAGGGGTCAAGATTCTTGATAGGAGTCTTGACGCCATCGTTTGTAGATTTGATGGTGGGAATGGAACCATCGGCGTTCCACTTGAATTCTTCCACAGCAGTAGATCGGCTATAGCCACCGCCCTTCACGTTCTTCTGGTTATGATAGAAGAAGAAACTACGTCCCTTAAAGTCAATAAGGCCAGAATGATTTGTAAATGCAGTACCATTCCCCTGATCCATAATCACACCACCCCAAGTCCAGGGACCCGTAGGAGAATCGCTGGTGGAGTAGGAAATCTTTTCGGGCACGCCATGGGAAGCGTAAATCATGTAATACTTCTTGCCGCGCTTGTGAATCCACGGGCCTTCGGTATATTTGGATTCTTCGCCATTGGGGGCAAAACCGCGGCTCATGTCGGTAACCTTGATACCGTCGCGGTCAAAGGAAATCATGTCCTCGTTCAATTTGGCGTAGTAAAGCTTGGGATTGCCCCAGTAGAGGTAAGCCTGTCCGTCATCGTCAATCCATACGGTAGGATCGATGTAGTCCCAGTTGGGGCCTGCCAAGTGCTTGCCGTTCAGGGCGTCCTTAAAGGGACCTTCGGGACGGTCAGCCACGGCCACATTGACGGCACGGCCACCGCGGCTAGATTCCACGGTCACATAGTAGTAATACATGCCATTGCGGCGAATCACCTGGGCAGCCCAGTCGCCGTTGGCCTTTGCACTTCCGTTAAAGTCGGAATGCTGCAAAATCAATTCGCCCATGTCCTGCCAGTTCACCATATCGGTGGAGCAGGAAACGCGCCAGCCGTGCATGGTAAAGAAGGAGCCGCCTTCGTCGTTACCGGTATATACGCAAACGGTATCGCCAAACACGACCGGGGCCGGGTCCGGGGAGTAGTAAGTCTGGAAAATGGGGTTTTCTGCCATGGCCGAGGGCACCAAGCCAAACAGGCCAAACGCGGCCAAGCCACGAACCAAACACTTCTTAGAACGAATTTTCATCGTAAAACCTCTATTTTCCCTTACACCCACAAAAATATTTGAAAAACGCCCCTTTTCATATAGGGGGCACCTATCATTTCATGGACAGTTTGTCCATAGGGGCGATCAGTATTCGACGCGGTTTACTGGCACGGATTACTGGCGCAGCAGTTTTTGCTCCAGGTCGTCCATGTTGATGCCGTAGAGGCGGATGTCGTCAAGCCAGACCTCGGCCTCGTCGTAGGCCACAATGTGAAAATCAGTGATGGCGTTAATGATGGCGTCATAGCCCAGGTTACCGTACTTGCCATCGCCTTCGATAAAATCGCTTGGCGTAGCAGTTATTCGCTGCCACTGGTCCGTAGAGAGGGTCTCGTGGCTAAGAGCCTTGCCCTCTACGTTGGGGTAGCCCGTAGATTCCAGCACAAAAGCTATGGAACCTTCGCCGCGAGCATAAAAGGCGATGGAATCCAGGGCCTGCAGGTTGCAAGCTTCTTCCATTCGGCACAGCCAGAGGCCCACGAAGGACCACTTGCCGTTAGGGGCGGAACTCTTCCAATGGAAGGCGTAACCGTCGCGGCCCGCCCCCGCCTCTTCGATGCCTTCCAGGGCGTTGCCCACCACAGGGGTCGTAACGATGGATGCGGAATCGCCGATAAAGCCGAAAATCCAGTCCGGTTCGTCGGCGGGCTTGAACAGTTTCGACTTCATACCCGATTCAAAGTCCACGGCCAATATGGAATTCTGCTCCAGGAAAACTTGGGAGTCTACGCGTTCCCAGGCGTCGGCAACGGAAATCTGCTTAGCGGCAGCTTCTGCAGCCGCATCGGCCCACAGCAACTTGACGGACTCCATTTCCGCGGCCAGGGGCACCAGAATCACAGCCTTCTTAAGGGAATCGTTCCAGTAGGACACGGCATATCCAAGGGGATCGCCTGCCGAACTCGCCACGCCGATTTTCACATCGCCGGCAGCGCCACCTGCCGAGACTTGGCTAAAGTCGAAGTTCGTCGAATCAAGGCGAATAAATCCCATCACCGTCTCGCCTTTTTCACGTGCCGCCATGGACTTTTCCATCCAAGGGGAGATGAGGGAGTCGGCAGAAATCACCTTGCTTTCCGATTCCGGGTCCACAGGCAAAAGGTAAAGTAACCAGGGGAATTCATCTTTTTTCAGCGAGGCTTTTTCACCGGCGCTCACCTTGCAGGTCACCTCCACTACGGAATCCTTCACGGTCACACGAATCTCATATTCAAAGGGAGGCAAGCCTTCAAACTTGACGCAGCCATTGGAATCCGCAAGAGCTGTTCGACCGGTTCCATAAATCTGCACCTGCACATCCTCGTTCCAGTTCCACTCAAAGCAGCTTTCCATGGAACCAAGCTTTTCAAGGCTCATGTCTACTACGGCGGCGGTATCGCGGTTGGCCGCATCGGAGGCGACGTCGCGAAGACGCCTCAAGTCGATTACCGCAAAGGCGCCTACACCATCGTCCAGAACTTCCACGGCAATGGTATCTGCGTCAAGGGCACTTATCGCAGAATCGCTCAAAGCGATTTGTCCCTGTTCATCGGTGACATATTCCGCTGCTGTTGCGCCGATGGAATCGGCAAACTCGGAGGAAGGCGGCAAGTACCTTGCGGAGCGAATCGTCGCCGTTACATTGGCGGCAGGCAAGCCTTCGCTATCCACAACTTGAATCAGCAGGGCGTTCTCGGTTTCTACGGTGCTGATGCCCGCCACCTTGTCGTCAGAGGAGCAGGCGGTGAGGACAGCGGCAAAGACCGCCGCAAAAAACAGGGCGACAAGTATCGTCGTATGGTCACACCGATCAAAGCACCTTATGTTGCGCGTATTTTGTACAAAATAACCAATCGGAAATAAAAACTTTCTCATTTCTTTTTCCTCCTAGATTCGGTGGCAACGGTCGCAGAGACACTCGATGCTACATCCGCAGCGACAGTGGACGAATCCTTCGCGGACGCCGAGGCCGAAACATCGGCAACCGGATAAAGGGCAAATACGAATTGCATCACCTTGTCGACCTTGGAGACTTCCTCTACGCGTTTCTGCACCTGGCGGCGAAATTCCAAGGTCATGTTCTTAAGATCCTCGAAGCAGTCCTCGTCGACGCCCACCAGGAGCGAAGAAATGTTCCGCTGCTCCGGGTCCACGTTCACAATGGAATCCTGGGCAAGGGCCAGCAGCTGATTCTGATAGCTGCGGATGGCGGTGACCTTTGCCGCCCCCGCCGAGGTAAAGTTCGCCTTGGTGATGGCGTAGCGGTTAGAGGCCAAGGGGGTTATCAGGTTCAATTCCCTGAGCACACGGAGAGCCTCTTCTACCTGCTCCTTCGAAATGGCCGGCCGAATGGCCTTCTGCAGCTTTTGCACATCGGCGTCGCCGCCGTTCAGCTCCAATACACCGCGGACCACGGGAATCCACCACTTGCTCAGGAACATGAGCTCGTTGGTGTTAAGGGCGCGCATCTTGACGTCCTTAAGGGAAAGGGCCATCTTGTACAGCTTATCCTTTTTCGCCTGGGACTTTGTCTTGGCCGCGGCCACTAGAATTTCGAAGAGTTCACCGTCGCGGCCCTTCAGCTTCAGCAGTTCCTTGGCCAGGGGCACGCTGCGGGTGGGCAGGTGAAAGACCTTGTTCAATACGCGGAACATCTGACTGGTTTCGAGGCCCAGCTTCTGGCCCATCATCTTGTAGGAATACAGCGGAAACTCCACCTTGCGCTGAACGTAGTAATCCTTCAAGAGATCGCGGTAATCGCCAATTTCGTCGATGTTCAACATATAAAAACCTACAATGAATATAATCTTTTATGGGTAAATTTTCTCATTGTAGATTTAGTTTTTTGAGTGTCGCGAATGTGTCTGGATACAAAAACTCCTTTGTATAATTTACAAAGGAGTTCCCGGCCAGATTTGCCACGCTACGCCCGCAATGACATTGGCCGGGATGACGGCGTAAAGCGTTACTTTTCGATGCGCTTGAGGTAAACGCCTTTTTTGCTCTTGACCAGATATACGCCCGGCTTGAGGGACTTGCCCACACCAATGCGGTGGCCCTTCATGTCAAAGTACTGCACGCTGGATTCAGCCTCGGTCATGTGCAGGTCGCGCAGGCCATAAATAACCTCAGTTTTGCAGGTGTCCCCTACGCAAGTAGTATCTCCGGGAAGAATGGGGTCCGTATCTTCACCCTGCGTAATATTGAAGTAGTCAATATCGAACCAGTCGCCCGTAGCAGTAATGCGCAAGACATGCTGGCCAGCAGTAAGGGAAAGCGTAGCCTGGGCCTTACTGTAGTCATCGAAGTTCTGTTCGTCGCCCTCGGCCTTATTTGCCTTGGGAACTTCTATGGTTTCTACGGCAAGCTTGTCATCAACAGAAATGCTGAAACTGGAACCGCCATCAGAAGCAACTGCAGCGAAGAAGTTGTAATCACCGGCCTTTGCAACATCGATGGTGTATTCAAGCCATTCACCCTTCTGGATGTAACCCACAACCACACGGTCGCCAGACTTCGTATAAAGATCCACAGAAGGAGCGTCCTTACGGTAGTTGCTTTCGCCATGATTTTCAGAATCCATATCGTAGTAAGAAGCGCCTTCCTTGCCCTTGCCAGGAACATCAAAGTCTTCAGCCTGAATCTTGCCAGGAACAGCCCAAGCCTTGCCGCCGAAGGGTTCCTGAGGAACGGGTTCTACAGCACCATCCAGGTAGATTTCATCGTTGTAGTCGTCACCCACCTTGAACCAGTCGAATGCGGCGGTACCGCCGGCAGTTTTCTTGGCATAGTTGAACAGGCCGAAGCGGTAGCCAACAAACATGCCCAAGGTATAGGGCAGCTTCAGTTCCTTGCCGTACTTGGTCCAAGCCTTACCATCCAGGCTGTAGTAGAAATTCGCACGATCCCTGGTGAAATCGAAGTCTATACGAAGATAGACCTCGTCGCCATTGATAGGAGTGCCAGAAATCTTGAATTCGCGTTCGTAGTAAACCACTTCGAAGCCGTTGCCGTTCTTTTCGAGAGCCACAAAGCCAAGGGAGTCTGCCAAGGCAACGAGACCAGCCACGTCACCATCCTTCATGTTCTTACCGCTCACCAGAGTGCGGCCAGAGCACTTGGGGCCATAGGTACGCTGAGTCAAGGTGTTCTTTGCATTGTAAAGCTTGCCATCTACACGGCCGGTAGTGATTTTCAACTTGCCGTCGGAAAGAGCCCACTTACTGTTATCAGGATTGTGGTTCCACTGCCATTCCAGCGGAAGGTCCGGACCGTCAAAGTCGTCGGAAGTCACCATGCCATAACCAGGATCCACAGCATTTTCCAAGTTCAGGGTAGCGGGAGCCTTACCGCCCACAACGGTAGGCCAGCCATTCTTCCATTCCACTTCCATCAGATACGGGATACGTCCGATGCCACCGCTGTCGCGGAACAGGTAAGCATACCACTTGCCAGCCTCGGTCTGGAAAATGCTACCCTGGGCAACGCCGTTGTTCTGCAGGAAAATCTGGCCAGTATAACCGCCCATCAGGCTCTTGGAGCGGAAAACCAGTTCCGTACGGCAGGGGCCAAACCAGCTAATGCCAAACAGGTAATATTCACCGTTGACCTTTTCCATGTGAGCGCCTTCCAGCTCCACAATATAGCTGCTAGTTCCAGAAGTCTGGTTGCGCAAGGATTTGTTCACCAATACAGTTGCGTAGCCATCAGGGCCAGAAAGGTCGGCCTTCAGCTTCACAATGCTCAGCTCGCCGCCGCCATAAATCACATAGGCGCTGCCGTCATCGTCAAAGAAGATGCTGGGGTCATGGTAGAACGGCAGCTGTTTTTCGGTAAAGGGGCCGTTCTCGATATCGCTGGTAATGTAAAGGTGGGTCTTGTTGGTGGTATAGGACGGAGTCAGAATATACCACTTGCCCTTGTTATAACGGATGGCAGATGCCCAGGAACCCTTACCGTAGGCGTTCTTGCCGCCGTTCAGGTTCATGTTGTCGTTATTGGTCAAGATTTCGTAGGCGTAATTGACCGTGCGCCAGTTGGCAAGATCCGTAGACTTCATGATAGGCACGCCCGGAGCATAGTGCATGGTGGTGCTTACCATATAATAGTTGTCGCCCTCGCCCTTGGCAATGCAAAGGTCAGGTACATCAGAATAGATCCACGGATTCGAAACAGTTGCGGCACTAGCAAGGCCCGGCAACGCAAAGGCCGCTGCAATGGCCAAAAGTCCAACAATCTGCTTGACAATAGTCTTATTTTGCTTATTCATATCCCATACTCCCGAAAAATATCGGTAACCAACATAAAATTACCCTAAAAGGGGGCGCTTTTACAACGTACGGGAGTAGTTTCCGTGGACTAATTGTCCATGGCAAAAAAGCGAAATCCGTCTAAATCAGCCGTATAAAAAACCCAGGGCAACGGCCAAGACAAAGAAAAACGCAATCTGCTTGATAATCGTAATGTTTTCTTTCGAATTCATGATCTTAAACTATAAAAATGACCCCATGGCAAGCCATGAGGTTCATCACACTTTTTGGTCAACCCCCTAAATAGGGACGTTTTTTCGGCATTATTTTGTGATGCGCATCAAGTACGTTCTTCGAGCGGGGTTCAAACCGGCGACTCCCGGGACGCGGACCAGATAAACGCCCGGCCTCTGCTGTACCTGCAGCTTGCCTACGCGGTGGCCGCCCATGTCAAAGAACTGCGCATTTTCGAGGCGAAGAGCCTGTGCAGCCGTAAGGGTTGCCACATTCGAGCCCTTTTCCAAGCCGAAGAGGGACTGGGTGGAATCCCCTGAGTTTGCGGGGTCCCGAGGATCGTCCTGAATGGTTGTCGCGTCCACGAACTTGAGCCAGTCGATGTTTACGTAGCTGCCCACAATTTGCAGTTTCAGGGTGTGCTTGCCGGCGGTGAGCTTGACTACGCCCACGTCCACCACCTTGTAGTCGCTCCAGCCTTCGCCGGTGGCCGCGATGGTGTACTCGTCGGTGAGCTTTTCATCGTCCAGGTACAGGTCAAAGCCCTTGGTATCGGCGGAAGTGGCGATGTTTGCGGTGACCTTGTAGTCACCATCGGCGGCAACGTCCACGGTGTACTTGAGCCATTCGCCAGCCTCGGTGTAGCCTACGACGAAATTGTCGCCGGCCTTTTCGATGTCAACGCCATCTTCGCGGTAGGCGCCGCCCTTGTTGTCGCTATTGTTGTCGTTGTAGGAAAATCCCTGGCCGGCCTTGTCGTAGTTTTCGACTTCAAGCTTTCCGGGCAGCGCGATGACGCCGTCATAGGGTTCCAGGGGAACGTTGATGGGCGTAAGGCTTACGCGGTAACCGTAGAACTGGCTCTCGATTTTTACGGGGACGGTGAGGCTGGAGCTGGTCATGGTCATCTCCTTTTCAGAGACGATCTCGGTGCCGGACACCGGAGTGTCCTTGTCCTTCCAGGTGACGCGTTCCACCACCACCTTCACCTTGCCGCCAAGGAACTCGGGCATCTTTTCAAAGACTACGTTCACGTTGCCAACGGAATTACCGCCGATGACCACGCTTGCAAAATTGTTCTTGGCATCTACAGCAGCAAAGCCATCCACCTTGTCGCTCTTGTCGTTAGGGGGCGTTACACGGGCCATGTAGCCAGCCATGTCGCCATACCACTTGTAAAGATACCAACCGCCGCCGCGTTCGTTGTTCTTGGTGAGCAAACTGCCCAAACGGCCTGGCAGCGGTACGAACCACCAGCTGATCATGGCGCTTTCTACGCCGTGGCGCTCGAACTTGGCGATAAAGGGCACAGAAATACCGGGGCAGCCTTCATATTCGTGGGTGCCGTGGGAGTATTCGTTGATGCTTACGGCGCGGGGCGTAATGCCCAGTTTCTTTTCGAGGGCGCGAAGGTTTTCAAGGGCGCCTACAAAGCCTTCGGAACCCCACTGATGCCAGCTGATGACATCGGGCAGGCAGTCGTTCTGCACGCAGTACTTCAGGAAGTTTTCCATGCGGGTAGAGTTATAGTAGGAGTAAGAAGGTCCGATAATCTTTGCACCCGGATCCAGCTTACGAATCAAATCGTAGGTGGGCTTCCACATGTCCCGTTCGAAGTTGTCGGAGCCCTTCCAGGTGTCGTTAGGTTCGTTCCAGATTTCGTAGCCGTCGAAATTCTGAGCCTTGGCGGATTTCTTGTCGTTGATGACGGAGGTTACTTCATTTTTCCAATGGTCCCAGCTCTGGTACTTGTAGGGCCAGCCGGGCAGAATGTCGGCCAGACGAATCTGGACCTTGCCCGTTGTCTTTTCCAGGCGCGGGGAGATGAGGAATGCTCCGCCGATGGGCTGCTGGCGACCGTTACCGCTACGGGCCGGGGCCAGGAAAACGTTTGGCTTTAGGGGGGCCACGTCGGCGTCCACATTGCTGGGCAAATTTTCGATAAAGCCGTAGAGGGATCCCGAGGCAACATGCGTTACCGGGCGAATGCTGTCGGTCAAGTCCACCTTGAGGATTTCATCTGCAAAAGCGCTTGTTGCGGAAGCGGCGGCAAAGGCCGCGGCAAAAACCAAACAATCCCATTTTTTCATAAAGTACTCCTTTATACACTACAAAATTACCTCCTGAAGCAGCCTAAAAACACCCCCTTATTGCAATCTCCTTTGCAAAAATTACAAAGGGGCAAAAAGAGATCCCGACTAGATTGCTACGCTATACTCGCAATGACATCGCCAGAGAAAAAGCCCCAAGCATCCGCTCGGGGCCCTTTCAGGTGTACTCTAAGATTTTTTCAGTATTCGTCGGCGAAATCCGCCATCACCGCTATCGCAACTACTTTTCGTTGCGAACGATAAAGCTCCTTACGCCGGGAATGCGAACCAGGTAAGCGCCCTGATTCATGGCAGCGGCCTTGCCGATACGGTGGCCTCGCATATCAAAGTACTGAGCCTTGGACATGTCCACCCTGTCGGCAGCCAGCGCATCAAAGCGGATTGCGGTTTCGCCACCGGCTTCGGGATCGACAGCCCCAGCCTCAACCTTCTTGAACTCCACATAGTCGATGTCTATCCAAGAATTGGTGATTTCAAGCTTCAGCTCGTGTTCGCCGGCCTTCAAGGAGGCCTTACCGCCGCTTACCGTGGAAAATTCGGCGAAGCCCTTGCCGTCGTTCACAATTTCTTCGCCAATCTTTTCATCGTCAATGTAAAGGGCGAAGCTGCCAGTGCCATTGTCGCCCGCCACCAGAGCGGAGATTTCGTAGTCACCGTCTTCGGCAACCTTGACGGAATACTTCATCCAGTCGCCCTTTTCGCAGTAACCCACCACCATACCCATATTGGGCTGGTAAATGTCCACGTCATCCTTACGGAGGATTCCTCCTTCGTTCCCCTTGTTATTATCGTGATAGGCAACCTCGGCACCGCCCTTGTTGTAGTTTTCAGCCTGGACCTTGCCCGGAATTTCAATGACATCTACATAGGGGCCGTATTCTTCAGGCGGTTCGTCGGGAACCACGGAGTTTTCCGGATTCACAAGGTCCACTGCCGGAGCGTTAGGGTCGATGGTCCTGTCAATAAGCTTCAGCATTTCGGAAGCATAACGCTTGCCCAGTTCAATGACACCTTCGCGGCCAAAGTGGTAAGGGTCCTTTCCGTTACCCTTCAGGCCCTTGGAAGATGCCAGGCCGAACTTCTTGAAATAATTCTTCAGCTGAGCGATGCCTGGATTCTTGCTGGAGCAGCAGGCACCAGATTCCTGGAGCATTTCACCAGCAACAAAGGGCACATCATTTTCGTTCAGGCCAAGAGCGTCAATCACATCCTTGTAAGTCTTGTAAACGGTTCTACGCCAGTTGTCGTCAACCCCATCGCTTTCGCCCTGATGGAAAATGAAACCCTTGATGACGCCCACCTGCTGAGCCTTCTTGGCAAGTTCTACGCTGCGACCCGGAGGATTGTTGTCATAATCCTTGGGCCAACCCCAGGACATGATGTCCTTGCCGTCGCCCTTGAAGTAAGATTCATACTGGTCCTTATCGAATGCGCGGATACTTACGGCACCAATTGCCACAGGAATAATACCTACAGTAACACCCGGCAAAGAATCCACCATGGCGCGTCCAAAGTAGTCCGCCGGGGAAAGCTGTTCGAAGGCATGGAACATGGGAGGAATTGCCGGATACCATTCGCCCATCTTGATGGACTGAGTGGTGCTGCCCTTTCGGCTACTTGCGTTTGCCGTGTGGGAGGCAAGCATCAAAAAATTCTTGGGATCCTTCGCCTGGTCTACAGAGGGAACGATTTCGCCGTTACCCGCCATATTGGACTGGCCGTAGGCGATATAAATGTGAAAATTGGGATTGGGGGCAGCGTTGGACTCCACAGCGGCCAACATCGAAAGGCCAAAAGTCGCGGCGGCCACACAGCCGAAAATTCTCTTAAACACACCCATAAAAACTCCTTATAATCTTACGAGTATAAAATTACCCCAAAATCCATTAAAAATCAAAAGAATAATCCGGATTTTCATGGATAATATGTCAATAAAGAATCAATTCCAACACCACAAAAAACGGCATCCCGACTTCCCGGGACGCCATTTCGACTTGACTTATAGGAATTTCAGCTACTTCGTAACAGAGAGGCGCAGGGTGCGACCAGCAGACTTCACCATGTAAACGCCGGACTTTTCAACGGCCGCAGCGGTCCTTGTGCGAAGTTCCGCCATATCACTTGCCTGGACGCGGCCCATGAAGTCGCCGGAAAGACTGTAGATGCTGTAGCTTGCAGCACCAGGTGCAGCGGCGAACTTGATTCCGATAGCGGTCTCGCCACCGTTGTCTTCTTCCTCTTCACCAGGAAGCGGTTCGTCATCATCGGCATCCTTGCCTGCGACAAAGTTGATGTAGTCAATGTCCATCCAGTTGCCAGTCACAGTAAAGCGCAGGATATGCTTGCCAGCCGGCAAAGTCACGTTAGCGGAAACCTTGTTGTAGTCATCGTAGTTCTCTTCGCCTGCAGAAGCCTGCGGCACCTTGAGGGTATCCGTAATGGTTTCTCCATCCAAGGAAAGCTGGAAGCTCGAAGAATTATTTGCGGAAGCGACTGCTGCGAACATGGTATAGTCGCCGGCCTTCTTCACGTCAACCGTATATTCCAGCCATTCGCCAACCTGGTTGTAACCGACGATGACGCGGTCATTGGACTTCTTGTACAGATCAACGCCAGTACCTTCGCGGTAGTCGCTGTCGCCATGATTTTCTGCGTCATTATCGTAGTAGGAGTTGTTACCCTTGCCGGAGCCCGGAATGTCGAAGTCTTCCATCTGGATCTTGCCCGGGATTGCAGCAGCAACACCCTTGAACGGTTCCTGAGGAATAACAATCTGCGGGCCTACGCCCACGAGAGTCACGATACAGTCCTTATTGGTAGAGCCGGATTCCATCTTGATGGTGGCAGAACCATTCACCACGGGAATTTCGCCTTCATACTTTGCATTCTTGGATTCGCTGGTGGTGTACATGTGGAAGGATTCAATATTTGCACCCATCACATTCACGGTCACAGTTTTTGCACTACCGTAGTCGCGGTTCAAAAGAACCACGATAGTGGAGTCACCATCGGCACTCTTATAGGCAGAGGCGAACACGTTTGCCTCGGGCTTCATGGTGGCACCCACGCGGATTGCACCGGGGCGGATGAAGCGGGCGAACTGGCTCATGATGTAGCCACGCTTGGAAATCTTGCCGATTTCATTGGAAGGAATCTGCAGCTTGTTGCCGAAATCCTTTTCCATGATCAAGCCGTAGCAGCGGCGGACATACCACCAGGTGTACTGGCTGAAGTTACCCACAGCCAAGGCACGGTGAATATCGTAGGCCACGTCCATGGCGCGGACGGTATCCTTCTTGGCGGCGGTTGCCTGGTCGCCGGTCACCATCACGGTACGCCAGTAGTTTGCGCTACCCTGGCTTTCGGTGTAGTGTTCGGTCATCCAGCGTTCCACATTCTTCTGGTCAGCGAGAGAGTACTGGAACCAGGAATCTGCGGTATAGGCTTCGCTAGCATAGAAATGGGCACCCAGAATGTCCCAGTTCTTAAGAACGGAAGCGTCGTTCAGGACCTTGTCGTAAAGCTTTTTCTGGTAGGCGAAAGATTCGTTGGAAATCACCTTGGTGCCGTTTTCGCGAAGCTTACCGGCATAACCCTTGGTGTAGTTGTAAATTTCATCAGCAGACCAGCAGGCCCATTCATTACACCAGTCCGGTTCGTTACTGATGGAAATAGCGTACAGTGGAACGCCCTGGTTCTTCATGTACTTTGCAAAATTATTCAGGTGGTCGGTATAAGCCTGATAGTTGCTGGCAGCCACATGCTGGTTTGCACCCGCATACTGGGAAGTCCAGGGAGTCGCATAAAGGATAAAGTCGTCGCCAGCGTATTTCTTGGCGGACTTAGCGGCAGCCACTTCCTTGCCGAAATCGTTGGTATTTCCGTTGACAGGAATACGGAGAGTGTTCAAACCGATATGACCGTCACCCGTGCCAAAAGCCAATGCAGCATCGGCTTCAGAGAGGCCTGCGTTACCCTGCCAGGTATTGTGGACCATGCCACCAAAACCGCGAATGACCTGATGCTCTTCACCAACGTCCACATTGACAGTGGAAGCGCCAACCAAACTTGCGCCTAGAGCCAAAGTACCCAGAATCACACCCATCTTTTTCATAATAAACATCCTTTTAGGGCATACACCTCGCCCTACCCCCATAATTTATTCCAATACGGAATGGTTTTACCCATGTAAAAAACATTCTTCATGGACGTTTTATCCATAGGAGGCGCTCACAATCAAGCGCCTTGGCCACATACCCCCTACTTTTCGGCAAATTTCGCCATTTTTCGTTCCCAGGCTGCCCATGTAAAAAACACCCTCGCCGCAAAGAAAAACGCCCCGGGCATTCCCCCGGAGCGCTTTAGGATGTGTGTTTATGGAGACTAGCGGACCGTACGGACGCGGCTGACCATGCCAGTAGCGCGGTTGCGGATCAGGCTTACGCCCTGAATCTTCTTGACCTGGGCGGACTTCTGCCACATGGCGGCGGCATCCGCTGCGCTCATGGCGGCAAAGCTTGCCAGCTTGTTGCCCTTAAGGTCGAACACGTCGAAGTGGCTCATGGCAGGAGCGTGCATCACCACGTTGCTGCCGGGGAGGGCAGTTTCGTCGCTAGGCAGGGGAGCATCATCGTCTGCGTCCTTGCCCTTCACGAAGTTGACGTAGTCGATGTCGAACCAGTCGGCCTCGGCGGTAAAGCGCAGGACATGCTCGCCCTTGGTGAGAGTTACATTCGCACTGACCTTGTCGTAGTCATCGAAGTTCTGAGTCGTATCGCCTTCCACCTTTACCGCCTTGGGTACTTCAACGGCACCGGTGATGGCCTTGCCATCCATGGAGAGGCTGAAGCTGGAGCCACCATCGGAGGCCACCGCGGCAAACATGGTGTAGTCGCCATCTTCTTCGACGTTCACGGTGTATTCAAGCCATTCGCCCTTCTGGATGTAACCTACGACAATGCGGTCGCCGGACTTCTTGTAAAGGTCAACAGAAGGAGCGTCTTCCTTGCGGTAGTCGCTGTCGCCGTGGTTGACTTCGTCATTATCGCTGAAGGAAGCGTATTCTTCACCGCGTCCAGTACCCGGAACGTCGAAGTCTTCCATCTGGATTGTGCCAGGGATTGCCGCTGCGGTACCCTTGAAAGGTTTCTGCGGTTCCGGAGGAGTCTTGCCACTACCTTCGAAGCCCCAGCCCTTAATGGCCATGGTGGAGTCCTGAGAACCCTTGAACACCATGAACAGCTGTTCCACAACGCCAGATAGACCATCCACATCGCAAGATGTTTCTGCGAAGGTATTCTTGTTGCCGGTATTCTTAAGGGTACAGGTTCCTGCCAAAGTACCGGTTGCAGAGCCCTTGCGGATTTCAATCTTGTTGTTGTCTGCTGTGCTAGCGGCTTCGACGGTGAAGCCAGTAGCGCCCTTGCCAAAGTCCACTCCAGAGACGCGGATCCAGGATTCGCTGCGGCTAGAAAGCGGCAACAGGAGGCTTCCAGAAACCTTACCCGGAGCGTAGAGAGAACGGCTGCGGACACCCTTCTGCTTGGAGCTGGTCAGAGCCGGATACCAGTCATAAGGATCGAAGTTTTCAATCTGTTTGGGACCGTCATTGGTGCAAACCACCTGCTTGATGGTACCATCTGCATTGTAGAACATTTCGTCTACGGAAACGCTACGATGGTATCCCGGATCCGGATTTGGTTTTCCATCATCTGCCGGAATGATTTCCAGACCATCGTGGCCCTTTGCAATCCGGCGGTCATGGTAAACCTCGTAGGAGTGGCCCTTGAATTCAGCAATACCGTGATGGTTGTTATTGCCGTTAATGCTCTTGCCGTTCATGCTGGGGTCACCAAGAATTGTCCCCTTCCAAGTAAAGGGGCCCATGGGGCTAGTACCCATGCCATAGTCAATGGTAGGTGCGCCCTGCTGCCAGCCTGTACTGTAGGAGAAATAGTAAGTGCCATTGTGCTTATGGATGTAGGAAGCTTCCAGCATCTTACGGGTAGAAAGGCCATTCACCTTCACGTGAGAACCGTTACCCACCGGAGCATCCTTTGCATCGTTCAGTTTCACCACGTCAAAGTTGTCGGTGTTGGGACGGCTAGTGCTTTCGCCACCACCCCAGGTAACATAGGTGGTTCCATCGTCATCAATGAAAATACCCGGGTCAAAGCACCAGGAAACGCCATCGCAGCCAATAAGGCCGTTACGACCGCCCACAAGCTTATCGGAACCGCGGCCTACCGCGTTGGACCAGGGACCAGCCATGCTATCAGCCTTAATGTAGCCAATACCACCGCCACCACCATCGGGGAAAACAATATAGAGCTTACCAGTCTTGGGATCTGCAGCAATGCCTGCAGCCCAAATATCGTTAATACCACTTACCTGACGGGCATCGTAAATGATACCGAAGTCGGTCCAGTTCTGCATATCCTTACTGCGGAAACCGTAGAGGGCCTTGATGTTATAGCCAGTGGCGTTATAGGCAGCCGGGTCGTCAGAGTCGGTGATGATGTAGAAATATTCATCATCGGCAGCTGCACCGGGGTCAGCCAGATAGTGATAAGTGGAAATAGGGTTGTAGGCCAGAGCGCCTACGCCAAAGCCAGCCATCAATCCCAGGGCATAGCTTTTCCTCAATACGGAACCCAAAAATCTCATACATACTCCTTTCGCCTGGTACACCAACCAAGCTCTTGTCCTAAAATTACCTTCCAATTTGGAACAAAAACCTCGGCGAGCCACACTTCTCATGGACAAAATATCCATGGACACTGCAGGGCAATCAAAAAATGCCCCGGACAAGACCCGGAGCATTCTAGGATGTGTGTTTATGAAGACTGCTTAGCGATGCGTAAAACTAGCGCACGCTGCGAACCTTTGCCACCTTGCCATTTGCACGGTTGCGAATCAGGAATACGCCCTGAAGCTTCTCAGCCGTTGCGGAACGCTGCCACATGGCGGAAGCCTCGTTCAGGCTCATGGCGGTCAAGCTACCCAGCTTGTTGCCGCTAAGGTCGAACACGTCGTACTGGCCCCTGGCAACGACATTCATCATCAGGTTGCCACCGGCAAGAGCCGTAGGATCGTCTGATGGATCGCCGATAGGATCCGAATCCGGTTCGCCCTTGTTCACAAAGTTGATGTAGTCGATGTCCATCCAGTCGCCAATGACAGTGAAGCGGAGAATGTGCTTACCGGCAGGCAAGCTGACATCTGCAGAGACCTTGTTGTAGTCATCGTAGTTTTCTTCACCTTCGGAAGCCTTGGGAACGAGAATTTCGTCGGTGATGTCCTTGCCATCCAGGGAAAGTTGGAAACCGGATGTCGCATTTGCAGAAGCAACCGCAGCAAACATGGTGTAATCACCGGCCTTGGCAACGTCTACGGTATATTCCAGCCATTCGCCCTTCTGGTTGTAACCGACGACAACGCGGTTATTGGACTTCTTGTAAAGGTCTACGCCGGTCCCCTTACGGAGGTCGCTGTCACCATGATTTTCTTCATCGTTGTCATAGTAGGAATCGTTACCTTCGCCATAACCCGGTTCATCGAAATTTTCCATTTCGATCTTGCCGGGGATTGCCCAGGCCTTGCCGCCAAACGGTGTCTGCGGTTCCGGTTCACGCTTCTGACCCTGGAATTCCCATTCAAGAATACCCATGGTAGAATCCTTTGCACCCTTGAACACGAAGAACAGCTGATCCACAACGCCGGAGAGGCCGGACATAGCACAATCGTTATCCGTGTAGCTCTGCCAACCGCTGGTCTTTGCCAATGTGCATGTGCCAGCCAAGGTACCGGAGACACTGCCCTTACGGATTTCAACCTTGTTACCATCAGCAACGCTAGCCGCCTTGATGCGGAGGTTTTCGGCACCGTTGCCGAAGTCTACGCCAGTCACGCGGATCCACGATTCCTTTGTAGCAAGGGGAGTAAGCACATGCTTAACAGCCTGGCCCTTGGTCCAGTCGGTACGGCTGCGAACATTACGCTGCTTGGAACTGGTGAGAGCCTTGTAGGTATTGAACGGGTCAAACTTGCCCACCTGCTTGGGACCTTCCTTGGTGAACACCAGCTTGTTCATGGTGCCATCGTATGCATAGGTAATTTCGTCGATACTTACGCTGCGGTGGTTACCCGGTTCCGGATCGGCAACGCCCAAAGAAGCAGGATGTTCCTTGGCGCGAACAAGACGACGATCGTGGTAAACAGCATAAGTCTTGCCCTTGAAATCGGCAAAGCCCTGGTGGTTGTTACCGCCATCGCAAGAATGGGTTTCGCAGTCGTTGATCTGCCAAACGGCGCCAATGGCGATTCCCTTATAGGTGTAGGGGCCGGCAGGATTCTTGGACATACCGTAGCCGATTTCCTGGCTGCTGTTGTTAAAGCTAATGTAGTACCAGTCGCCATGCTTATGGATATAAGGAGCCTCAAAGGACTTTTCAGCAGAAATTCTCTTTAGAGAACTCTTGTCCATGGTCACCTTACCATTATTTTCGGTAAACTTGATAATATCAAAGTTGTTGCCGATGGGACGCTTTACGGAAGAGGTAGAACCTCCACCGAAAATCACATAGCCGGAGCCATCGTCATCAAAGAAAATGCCCGGGTCAAAGCAGTGGTCGATATCGTCGCAGTTACCGAGGAAACTGCTACCCCAGTTGGCAGCAATGTAGTTCACACCATAAGCTTCCTTGATGGGGTCGGTATAGGGGCCGTCGATGCTAGGTGCGGTAATCATGCCCACGCCACTTGCGCCGTCAGGATAGACGATGAAGGGGCGACCGTTACGCACGGCAATGCCAGAAGCCCAGGTGTTGCCCGGATAAGAGCCAAATTCACGCTTGGACTGGAAAATCAGACCATGGTCAGTCCAGTTCACCATATCCTTGGAACTGAAAGCATACAGACCGATAATATTGTATGCAAACGGATCGGTGCTGACGCACATATCGTCGGTATCGGTCAAAATGTAGAAGGTGTCGCCATCGGAAGCCGCCGAAGGGTCTGCCAGATAATGATAAGAGGAAATGGGGTTCTCAGCCAAGGCGTTGGAAGCCAGCATGGCAAGGCCGAAAACAGAGATAAACTTCTTCATATTCATACATCACTCCTTATGAACATAAAATTACTTCCAAAATCGGCTCAGCGATCAAATAATATGAAAACTCCTATGGACGTTTTATCCATAAGGGGGCGCATAAAAAAGGCCTCCCCAACCCGGGAAGACCTTGAAATTTTCGTAAAAATCGCGTCTTTACCTTAGAAAAGGTCCTTCACGCCAAAGATTTCCACATCGTCGATCCAGATTTCGAATTCGCCAGCGCCCTTGCGGCCGCCAAAGATGCCGAAACTGTTCACATGGTCCTTGACGGCATCCCAGCCGATGTTTCCACCAGTGTTATTGGAATCCACCGGCACAAGCATATCCGGGGTAATCACGATGCGGCTCCAGTCCTCGGAAATGCCCACATGGGTCCAGGACTTGCCGGATTCGTACTCGGAGGTGCTATCCACGAGAACATCGAAGGAAACGCTAATCCACACGGAGTCGCCAGACTTGCTACCGCCACGGGCCCAGAGCACCACAGAATCCATGGCGCTAAAGTCCTTGAAGTCAATGAAGCCGCGTCCCATCATGGTCCACACGTTATAGGCGGAATCGCGAGCACATTCCATGTGCGCGGCAGAACCCTCGCGGCCTGCGCCGGCATCATCGGTAGTGAGCTTCACGGATGCGTATCTGGAAACAGAAGTGTACCAGGCATAAGTGTTGGTTTCAAAGTCGTCCAGCAGCACGTAGGGGTAAGTCTCCACGGTGTCTTCGGGAACCGGATCCCTTTCGACCGGGCGAGTACCGATAGTCACATCGGTAGTGGCATCGGCAGATTCCACCTCGACCTCGGCAGAACCCAGGGCCTGGAAGCTGTCAAATGCAGAAAGCTTGCCATCTTCGTTCACAACGACATACGTGGTAAGTACAAAGCCCACGGCGTCTACGGAGCCCTCGGGCAAAGACGGGAATTCAAAGTTACCCAGGGAGTCGGTTCGAACAACATAATCAAGGCCGCGAACACCCACGGTTGCAGACTTTGCACCGGAGGGCAGCAAAACCTGGCCCTTGAGGGAACCAGTCTCGGAAAGGCTCATGGACAGGGAATCGCTCACGCTATCCCTGACGGTAATATGGGCAAACGCCTTCTGGTTTTCGCCACGGGCTTCGATCACGTAGCGTCCGGACTTGATCTTCTTGAGGTCCAACTGACCCTGTTCGTCGGCGGTCAAATTGAAAATGCCAGAGGTGGAGTCAGCAAGGGTAACGCTATCCTTGTCCATGGCATGGGAACTGCTGGCACCAGCCAGGAACCCTTCGGGGCGCACCAGCAGGCTTGCACGGGCAGCGGGAGTCCCGTCTGCAAACTGCACCAAAACAGCAACGGAGTTTTCGGTCTCAAAGGAAGAACCACCCAGCTGGTTCGATTCACCGCCGGGTTCAGAGCACGCCGCAAGACCGCCCAAACTGAGCACCGCGGTAGCCAATCCTAAATACCACACCCACTGTTTCATTTAGACTCCCTTGTTCCGTCCTCCGTTTCCTTGGCGGACTTTACACCGCCTTTCTTGGCTACCGGATAGAATGCCATGGAAAGCTGCATCACTCGGTCCGGGTTCTTGGCGCTGTCAACACGCTTCTGGACCAGTCGCCTGAACTCGCGAAGCATGTCTCCCAGGTCGTCAAAGCAAGCCTGATCAACGGATAGGGTAAGAGTAGAAATATTTCTTTCATCTACAGGGACGTTATCCAGAGAATCGCTGGCTAAAGACAGCACTTGCTTCTGGAATTTGCGGACTGCCGCTTTCTTTTCGGGGCCGCCGGCGGTCAAATGGGCATCGGTAAGGGCCAGGCGGCCAGAAGCCATCTTCTTGACCAGGCCGACTTCCATAAGGGTGTCGATCGCTTCCTGGACCTGGGCCTCGGTAATGGGTGGGCAGATGTCATGGGCGATCTGCTTCTGGTTCACCACGCCGCCGTTGAGTTCCAGGTAGGCACGCACGGCGGGAATCCACCAGTTTTCAAGCACCTTGAGCTCGGCCGCCTGCAGGCTGTGGCGGTCCACGTCACGCAGCGAGAGGGCCTTGGCGATCAGTTCCTCGCGCTTGGCCTTGTCCTTGGTCACGGCTGCGGTATAGAGCAAGTCGAAATATTCAGCTTCACGGCCAGAAAGGGCCAAAATTTCCTTGGCAGAGGCCAGGGCGTGGGCAGGCAAGTGCTGCTTTTTCTGCAAAACGCGATAAAGGTAGCTGGAATCCAGGCCCAGCTTATCACCCATCATACGATAGCTGTAGAAGGGCATTTCTGCCTTCTTGCGGTCGTAGAAGTCCTTCAGGAAGTCGCGATAGTCTGCTATGTCCGAAAAAGTAACCATATTTCCGTCTTGTGCGTATTGTTAAATCTTTACAAACAATAAGATAGACTTTACACACGCGAATAGCCCATATTTAAAAAATTCATCATGGACATTTTATCAAGACCGGCTGTGACAAACGTCACATAAAGCCGTATTTTACCACTAGGCCCCCTTTCAACGGCATCTTCTTAACAAAAAAACAAAGTTTTTCTTAACTTTCATTCAAAGCCACCGAAGGAGTCTAACGTGAACAAGGCCAACAAGATACACCTATCCCTCAAGCAGAAGGGATTCCTCGTCGTTTTCGCCCTTGCCGTCATCTTTTTGCAAGTCTCCTTTTTGCGCATCACCTACGAGGCCAAGTCCGCAAAGCAAAGGGTAGAGGCCCTGGCCTATGGCGAAACCGTGGCGGCAGGCATCCGACTCTCCCTGGACAAGAGCACCCAGGTGGCCCAGACCCTCAAGGACCTGTACCAGGAATACGGCGAGCACCTTTTCAAGGACTTCGAAAGCATCGGCAACCGCCTTTCCGCAGACAACCCGGCCATCGGAAGCATGTACATCGCACCCGAGGCGATCATTCGAGTGGCCTACCCCGCCAAGGTCAACGAGGCCACCCTGGGTTTTGAAATGCTCAAGGACAAGGAACAGGGCCCCAGGGCCCAGCTGGCCATCGACACCCGAAAGACCACCGTAGCCGGCCCCCACGCGCTGATCGAAGGCGGCAACGGGTTCATCATCCGCACCCCCATCTTCAACGACAACGCCTTTAGCGCGTTCGCCATCGTGGTACTGGACTGGGACCAGTTCGTAGCCCAGGTTCTCAACGCCATCCCCAAGAACTCCGTCTACAAGTTCGGCGTCTGGAAATCCAGCAACAACCACGTCGTCATCGACGACAATGGGTTCATGTTCACCAGCACCAACACCAACCTGAGCAGGGAAATCGACATCCCCGTCGAAGTCCCCAACGACATCTGGCACCTGTCCGTGGAACCCGCCAACGGCTGGTTCAGCACCAGCCACCTCGCCCTCGAAATCACCACCTCGACCATCCTCGGCATCGTGCTCATCCTCTTTGCCGCATTCGTCGTCGTGGCCCTGGAGCGCCGAAAGCTTGCAGAACTCGCCCGCATCGAGAACAACGCCATGCGCGAGCGCATCGGCACCATGCAGTCCATCAGCGAAATCTACTACGCCTCCTACCTGGTGGACATACCCAAGGCGGCCGTCACCGAGCTGAAGTTTACCGAAAGCATCCAGGCCAGCTTCGGCAGGGAGATTTCCGCAAGCGAATTTGTAAACAGGCTAAAGAAAATCGTAGCCTACGAGCACAGGAGGGCGCTGCTGGAACAGTTCCACCTCGATCGCCTCGAAGCACAACTTCTTGAGCGCAAGTGGCTCACCTCCGAGTTCTTCAACACCGAATGTAACGGCTGGTGCCGCGCCAATATCATCCCCGTAAAGTACGAGGACGGCGAGCTTACGCAGATCCTGTTCACCTTCCAGCACATCCACGAAGAAAAGGAAAAGGAAATCCGCTACCAGGAATCCCTGCGGCAGGCCACCTACGAAGCCAAGAAGGCAAGCGAGGCCAAGACCAAGTTCCTCTTCAACATGAGCCACGACATCCGCACACCCATGAACGCCATCATCGGCTTTACCGAGCTGCTGGAGCGCCACATAGACGAGCCGCAGGTGAGAGCGGAATACATCGCCAACATCAAGACCTCCAGCCAGTTCCTGCTGGGCCTTATCAACGACGTGCTGGAGATGACCCATATCGAAAGCGGCTCCATGACGCTGCAAGAAAAACCTGCAAACATTGACAAGCTACTCAAGGACGTGACGCTGATTTTCAAGGACGCCTGCGCCAAGAAGAACCAGACGCTGACCCAGGATATCGAAATGAGCCACAGGCACGCCTACTGCGACCTGGTAAAGCTCAAGGAAATCTACCAGAACATCCTGGGCAACGCCGTAAAGTACACGCCCGACGGTGGCGCCATCCACGTAACCTTCCGCGAGACACCGGCAAAAACGGCGGATACCGTAAACTACACCATCGCCATCAGGGATTCGGGCAAGGGAATCTCCAAGGAATTCCTCCCCCACATCTTCGAAAGCTTTAGCCGCGAAAAGTCAGCCACCGAAAGCAACATCGTAGGTTCCGGCCTGGGCATGAGCATCGTAAAGAAGATGGTCGACTTAATGGGAGGCGAAATCACAGTAGAAAGCTCCCCTGCGGGCACCGTCGTCACTTGCACCACGCCGCATCGCATCGTCGCGGAAAACGCAGAGGACGCAGAAGGCGCTGCCGCAGGGAACGCAGCCGATGTTGCGACAGGGAACGCAGCCCCCGGCGGAAAGAAGAATTTCGTTTCCCAGTTCTTCGACGGAAAGCGGATTCTCCTGGCCGAAGACAACAACTTCAACCGCGTCATCGCAAAGACTTTCCTCGCCGAGGCCCACATCCAGGTGGACACCGCCGAGAACGGCGCTATCGCCGTAGAAATGTTCCAGAAGAATCCGGGCGCCTACGATTTGATTTTCATGGACGTGCAGATGCCTGTGATGGACGGCTACGAGGCCACTCGCAGAATCCGCAGCCTCGGCTTTGACAAGATCCCCATCTACGCCATGACCGCAAACGCCTTTGACGAGGACAAGCAAAACGCCTTGGCCGCGGGTATGAACGGCCACATCGCAAAGCCATTGGAAATTGAAAAGCTGATGGCGCTGCTCGCCGAGGTGCTCGGATAAACGCCGCAAAAGAACCGCGTCGGATTAAACACAAGCTGATGATTGCCGCTGGTTAACGCCAGCCAAAGACTGCGGCAGGTTAACGCCCACCAAAGACTGCGGCAGGTTAACGCCCGCGGACCTTACTTCTCGATGATGCCAGAAGCCACAATGCCCCGGCCAGCGTATAGTACCAAAATCTGGCCGGGAGCAGAGGCGAACTGCGGTTCGTCAAAGGCCACCTTAATGGTGCCGCGTCCGTTTTCCGCATTCAGGTCCAGTTCCGTAATGCGTGCAGTGGAACCCTTGTGACCCAGGCGAATGTGGGCCGTGAGAGGCTCCTTCAAAAGCGGGCTGTTTGCATCCACCATCAGGTTCACGTCAACAGCGCTCACCTCCGTGCAAGAAAGCACGCTGCGAGGGCCAAGGACCACCTGGTTCTTTTTGACGTCTATGCTTACCACAAAGTAAGGTTCCGGCAGGCCGCCGATGTTCAAGCCCTTGCGCTGGCCGATGGTGTAATGGATAATGCCGCGATGCTTGCCCAGCACCTTGCCGCTCATGTCTACAAAGTCGCCGGGAACGTTGTCGGAATCGTCAAAAAGTACGGTGTAGTCTCCGCATTCCAAAAAGTCTTGGCTCTCTTTCTTGGTGGCAAAATCCACCCAGCCGATTTCTGCAGCCAAGGCCTTCACGTCGGTCTTCTTCATTCCACCCAGGGGGAAGATCACTGTAGAAAGCTGTTCCGCCGTCAAGCGAGAAAGAAAGTACGTCTGGTCCTTGGAATCGTCCAGGGCGGCATAGAGGAACGGCTCGTTAGGATTCTTAAAATCCAGGCGAGCGTAATGGCCTGTGGCAAAGTAGTCAAAGTCAACGCCCATGCGGCGGGTTGCAATTTGCAGCGCGCGGAACTTGATGTTCTGATTGCAGCGAACGCAGGGGTTCGGGGTGCGACCTGCACGATATTCTGCACGGAAATACTCGATGACTTCGCGCTTGTATTCTTCGGTAACGCTTACCACGTAATGGGGAATTCCCAGGCGGTCAGCCACAGTCTTTGCCTGAGCAATGTTTTCTTCTTCGCCGGGACCAAAGCAGCCTTCGCGGCCTTCCACATGAGGCATGTTCTTGATGGAGCCATCCCAGGTGGCCATGGTAACGCCGGCCACTTCGTAGCCCTGCTGTTTCAGCAAGTAAGCTGCCAGTGCGGAATCCACACCTCCAGAAAGACCAACAATCACTTTCTTGCCTGCACCCGGCAAGCCGATATTCGAAGAATTCATTTCCATACCAAAAAGATAGTAAATACGTTTCGCACAAAGACCGCAATCCCACCAAAAGTTGCAGGTCAACTCTTTAAAATTTCATACTTTTTTCGTAAAAACCGGCAAAAAGTACGAACCTTACGATGCAATTTCGCACTTTATTCCGGTATTTCCCGCATTTTACGTTCAAATTAAATCAAAAACGGAGTAAAAAAGAGACTGTCATACGCGAAAACGCAGTATGCCGCCCCTTTTTATTCCATACAAAGTAATAAAATTCATACTTCTGTTCTTTAATTTGTAAAAAAGTATGAAAAATATGTCCAAGAACACAAAAGAGACAACTATTCCGCGAACAGTTCCGTAGAGAGGTAGCGGTCGCCGGTATCGGGCAGCAGCACCACAATGGTCTTGCCCTTGTTTTCTGGGCGCTTGGCCAGTTCCTTGGCAGCCCAGAGAGCCGCGCCAGCGGAGATGCCCACCAGTACGCCCTCGTTCTTTCCGATTTCGCGGCCGCAGGCAAATGCGTCTTCTGCCTCTACGGCGATGATTTCGTCAAGAATCTTGGTGTTCAAAATTTCGGGAACAAAGTTTGCGCCAATGCCCTGAAGCTTATGGGGGCCAGCAACACCCTTCGTCAGCAGCGGAGAAGTAGCAGGTTCCACAGCCACAATCTTCACGTTGGGATTCTTGGACTTCAGATACTCACCGGTACCTGTGATAGTACCACCGGTGCCAACGCCGGCAACAAAGATATCTACATTGCCATCGGTATCTTCCCAAATTTCGGGGCCCGTAGTTTCCACGTGAGCCGCAGGATTTGCAGGGTTCACAAACTGGCCTGCAACAAAGCTGTTGGGAATAGTCTTCAAAAGCTCTTCAGCCTTCTCAATACAACCGGCCATGCCCTTGGCGCCTTCACTCAATACAAGTTCAGCGCCGTAGGCGGTCATCAGCATGCGGCGCTCCATGCTCATGGAATCGGGCATCACAATAATCACACGATATCCGCGGGCAGCGGCAACTGCGGCAAGGCCAATGCCCGTGTTTCCAGAGGTAGGCTCGATGATTACCGCATCCTTCGTGAGCTTGCCGGACTTTTCTGCCTCCTCGATCATCTTCTTCGCCACGCGATCCTTCACGGATCCTGCAGGATTCAGATACTCCAGCTTTGCCAAAAGCTTGGCTTCCAAATTATTCTTCTTTTCAATGTTGCAAAGTTCCAAAAGAGGGGTGTGACCAATGAGCTGGTCCACAGAGGTATAAATCTTAGACATGGCAGAAGTCCTTTTAACATTACAAAACTATACCCCAAATATTAAAAAAACGCCTGAAAGCAAATGATACTTTCAAGCGTTTTTCACTCAAATGTCATCCAACGTGTGGAATGAGCGGGCCCTTACGGCCTTAAAGCAGATTCTCCAGACTCGTTACGGAGACTGATCAAGCCTGGGAATCTTTTTTCAAACTTATGCCAGATTCCCATCTATTCGGCGAACAGTGCGGTAGAAAGGTAGCGGTCGCCGGTATCCGGGAGCAGGGCCACGATGGTCTTGCCCTTATTTTCCGGGCGCTTTGCCAGTTCCTTGGCAGCCCAGAGAGCGGCACCAGAAGAAATGCCCACCAGCACGCCTTCCTTGTGGCCGATTTCGCGGCCGGCTTCGAATGCGGCTTCGTTTTCCACTGCGATGATTTCGTCGTAGACCTTGGT
>JAZLKH010000077.1:0-4569 GCA_045597545.1 Fibrobacter sp. | reverse complement strand
CTATGTAGATGTACAGATAGCCTACGAATGGGAATCGGAATCGAGAGAATCATCTAGCAAGGCTGCCTAAATGCTTCCACACATGTTGATGATGCCTCAGAAAATTCTATCTTTACTGAAAATTTACGAAAGAACAAATTTTGGTGGGTTTTGTTAAATGAAAATTGCACTTCCTGTTGCTGGTAACGGTTTACGTCTGCGTCCTTATACCGAGAACGTTCCGAAGTGTTTGCTTCCTGTCGCAGGTAAGACTATCCTGGATTGGATTGTCGAGGATTCCTTGGTGTTGAATCCGGCCGAGACTATCTTCATTACCGGTTACAAGGCCGAAGTTGTGGATGAATTTTTGACCAAGCGTACGGCCTGGGGCAAGACTCGCACGGTGGTGCAGAGCAATCCTCAGGGACTGGGTGAAGCGGTCAGCCTCGCTCTGCCTTATGTGGATGACGATGAATCCCTGCTGATTATCCTTGGTGACACTCTTTTCGAAGCGGACCTGTCTGTCTTGAACGGCATGCAGGAAAATGTCCTGTACACCTACAAGGTGGAGGACCCTCGCCGCTTTGGTGTGGCTGTAACCGATGCGACCGGTCGCATCGAGCGCCTGGTTGAAAAGCCCCAGGAATTCGTCTCTGACGAGGCCATCGTAGGCATTTACTACATCAAGGATGTTAAGGTTCTCAAGGAATCCCTGAAGCACCTGATGGACAACGACATCCGCACCAAGAACGAGTTCCAGCTGACCGACGCCCTGGAGATGATGATCCAGAAGGGCTGCAAGTTCCGCACCGCCCCGGTGACCAAGTGGCTGGACTGCGGCCTTGCCGAAACCCTGCTGGAAACCAATGCCGATGTTCTCGTGCGAAACGACAACTCCGCCAGCGTGAGCGCCGAGGGCTGCAAGATCATCGCGCCCTGCCACATCGGTAACAACGTGACGCTTAAGAACAGCACCATCGGCCCCAACGTTTCTATCGGCGATGGCGCGGTCGTCGAGAACTGCACCCTTAAGGATGTTGTAGTGTGGGATAACGTCAAGGTCTGTGACAAGCAGCTGGAAAACGTCATCGTCCACGAGTAGCCTGAGGCCCATGTAGCGTACGCTCGTAGGTCGAAAGAATGTGAAAAAAGACACCGTGAGGTGTCTTTTTTTTGTGCAATCAGCTGCACTGGCGTGAGCGCTCCGCGTGGGCGTAATATCGTTCCGGGCTTGTGCCTGTATCCTTACTGTACGTCCAGCTGGGCCTTGAAGGCGGGCTTGCCCTTGTGCCTTGCCAGTTCGCCGCGATTTGCCGTGGTGACGGAGACGTTATTCTTGGTGACGCCCTTTTGCTGCTGTAACGTTTTGAGCAGCTCTTGGTTGCGCTTGTCGGCCATGGACAGCAGCTCCTTTTCCAGGGTCTTGCGGTCCAGGCTTGCGGCGTGGGCTGCGGCATAGGCTACAAAGGCGCTGTCCTTGTCGTCGATGGCGATGATGCTTTTTTCATCCAGTTCGTTGAGGGCGGACTTGCCCTGGGTTGCCTTGTAGAATTCCGTCTTGAGTTTGCGCGTCTTGTAGGCATCTACTGTCTTTTTCAAGGGGAAGGACTGCACGAAGTTCATCTTGAGCTTGGGGTCCTTGGCGACTGCCTGCACCATCTTGATGGCCTTGGCGTACTGCTCGCTTTCCATGTTGTTGTTCAGCGGGTCGATGACCACCTCGTCGCTCTTGCCCAGGTCCAGGCCTACGGCGCTTGCACCGGAGGCGGCGATGTTTCCTACCACCTTAAGGGGCGACAGGGCCACCTTCACAAGCAGGTTGCTGACGGTCTGCCAGATGATCTTGCCGTAGGAAAATTCCGGGTCCTTCACGTTGCCTTTCACCGGCACGTCGAACTGAATCTTGTCGTCCTTGTCCTTGAGGATGTAGAGGCCGATCTTCATGGGAACGGGGTACTCGGGGTTGGCGTTAGGATCCTTGTCGCCAACGTCGATGTTGTAGATGTCGATGGTGTTCTTGCTGTCGATGTCCCAGTTGCTGAGCTTGTTTTCACTGGCGAAGGCCATGGTGCCGGAGCTGATGGGGTAGCCGGTGAAGTGGGTGCTGTAGGGCGAGAAATGCTTTAGGGCCAGGTTTTTTACGCTGATATAAACGTCCATGGTGCCGAGGTCAGATAGGGCGCCCTTGTACTTGAGGGCGAGGCTGCCGCCTTCGGGGAAGCTAGCGCTAACGTTTACGGCGCAGGGGGTGTCGAAGTTGATGTTGCTGCCGTTGACTGTGATGCCCGAGACTTTGTAGTTGAAGGGCTTGCTGATGGTCTGGTCGTTGGCGCTGACTGTGGTGTTCTTGACCTGCAGCTTGTTGACGACAAACTTTAGGGGCTTGGTTTGTGCAGGTTTTGCTTCGGCTGCATCGGCGGATTTGTCGGCGGCGCTTGAATCTGCCGGTGCATCGGGAACGATGACGGCGGTTGTATCGGTGGAATCCGCTTCGGTGCCCTTGGCGTTAAGCAGAATGTCGATGTTGGTCTTGCCGCCCTTGAGCAGGTCCAGGTGGGCGAAGGCGCCGTCGACGATGACGGAGTCCACCTTGAAGTTCATTTCGTTGAGGTTTGCCTTGGCGATGCCCGCATCCACGGTGTTTACGCCGATGGTCTTGCCCGAGGTTTCGGTGAGGACGATGTCCTTGAGGCTCACGCGGCCCTTGACATCGGAGGCCAGGATGTTGTTGACGTTACCGGCTACATCCAGGTGGACGTTGAGGGTGCCGCCAAAGTCGTTGTAGTTGATGAAGTCCTTGAGGTAGGGCTTGATGCAGGCCAGTGCGAACTGGCTTAGGGCCACGTTCACGTTGAAGTCCTGGCTCTGCATGTTAAATGCGACTTTGACGCGCAAGTCGCCGCCGTCGGCGAACTTCAGATTTACGCCGATGTCCGTATCCTTGTTGTTGAAGTACACGGCTGGGATGTCTACGGAGAAGTCCTGCAGATGGAACTTGGAACCAACCTTCTGATCCTGGTAGATGATGTTGCCTTTTTCAAGTACGATGTTCTCGACGGCGATGCTGAAACCGCCAAGAGCCTCGGAGGGGTCTAGGTTCAAGGCGGCGGAGTCCGCGACCGCGGCACTTGTGTCTGCAGCGAGCTCGGTGGCGGTTGTGTCTAGGGAGGCCGCGATGGTGGTGTCGCCTTCGGCTAGCTTGCTGATGATGTCGCTGAAGTTAAAGCGGTCGCCGTTCTGCACCACGCGAGTGTACAGTCCCTTGAGGTAGATTTCGCTTATGCTGATTTCCTTGGCGATCAGTCGCGTGGGATTCACGTTGATGCGGAATTTTTCGAAGGCCACGAAGGGCGTGCTTCCGTCTTGCTCAAAGATGGTGAAGTCGTCGACTGTTACCGTAAAGGTGGTTGGGCTAAAGTCGACCCGTTCGATTTTCATCTTGCGCCCAATCAGTTCCTCGGAGTGGTTGACCACATAGTCCTTGGCGAAGGAGGGGACGATTTTGAGGGCGGCAACTACGATGATGAAAAAAGCCGCGACAACGATAAGTGTAATGTAACGTTTCTTCATGCCCTAAAAATAGAAAGTTTTCCATTATAATTTTCAAATTTCTAAATTGCAGGACGATGGAAAATTCCCAAAAGTTAAACGTCTTGATTTTGGCAGCGGGGCTAGGCACTCGACTTCGCCCGCTTACTAATGATACCCCCAAGCCCTTGGTGCCCGTAGTGGACAAGAGCATCCTGGAGCAGCAGGCTCTTAAGGCCCGCGCTATTGCTTCTGCCGCCTCTGCCGTTGATTCCTCTGCTGATGAAGCTTCCGCGGGTTGCGGCGTGCGTCTCCATGCCAATGCTCATTACCTGGCTGATCAGGTGGTTGCCGAAGGTAAGCGCCTTGGCTTTGAAAAGGTCTGGGTGGAACCGGAAATTTTGGGAACCGCCGGACCGTTGAAGCGCATTTGGCGGGAAGGTTACCGCGGAGGATTGCTGGTGATGAACGGCGACGCCTACTGCAGTTTTGATTTGAAGAAGTTTGTGGAAAACGCGAAAAAGCAAATGGCTGTCGGCGGTGAATGTGCGCCGGGTGTTGCCTTGTTGGCCATAGATTTCCCCAAGGTGAATACTTTCCGCGTTAATGAGGAAGGCCGCCTTGTAGGTGTTGCAGGTCGCTTCGGCTCGGATGTTGGCGCTGCTGCTACGTTCTCTGGTGTTTCCTATTACAGCGATGAGGCGCTTGCTCGCATTGCCGATGGTGAATTCGATATTCGTGAATTCTGGAAGCAGGAAATTGCCGCAGGCCGCCCGCCCTTTGTAGACATGAGCCAGATGGACGCCACCTGGATTGACATGGGTTCGCCCGAGGGCTTGTGGAATGCGACCGCCGCCCGCCTGGCTGAACTGGACGTAGATTCCTGGCAGGATAATCGTTTGACTGTGAGTGGCAAGAACCGCTCCATCGTGTTCGCCGGCGCTGACCTTGCCGAAGGCGAAGTGGTGGAAAACGAAATCCGCGGACCTGGATTCGTGTGGAAAATTTAAGTAATTGCGGCGAAGCCCCCTAATGTAAACCTCAAAGGGAGCGAAGCGACCG
>JAZLKH010000076.1:0-14580 GCA_045597545.1 Fibrobacter sp. | reverse complement strand
CGGCGTTCCGGCTATGTGCGGCGCACTCATGATGCTTACCGGCAAGTGGACCACTCCGGGTGTACATACCGTGGAAGAGTTCGACCCGGATCCGTACATGGACGCACTGAACAAGTACGGCCTGCCCTGGCAGGAAGACTTCAACCCGGTTCTCGTTGATTAGCATTGAGTTCTGAGTGATGAGCGCGCGGACTTTGTCCGCTCTGAGCTTTTTAGTTGGGCGCCTTTGGCGCGATAGTTTAACTGATAGGGAGCAAAGCTCCCGAGCTCACAGTAAGCGAAGCGCACGGACTCATTGCTCACGGCTCAAAATCCAAAGGATTTTGATCATGAAGAAATGGCGTATCGACGACTCACGCGACTTGTACAACGTTCGTGGCTGGGGCGTCAACTATTTTGATATTAACGACAAGGGCCATGCCACTGTTTCTCCCATGAAGGACAACGGTTGCGAAATTGACCTTTACGACCTGGTGCAGGAACTGTCCATCCGCGACGTTTCTACCCCTATGCTTCTTCGCTTCCCGGATATTCTGGACAGCCGCATTGAAAAGCTGAACGAATGCTTCAATAACGCCCGCAAGGAATACGGTTTCGAAGGCACCTACTACGGCATGTTCCCCATCAAGGTGAACCAGCAGCGCGCCGTGCTCGAAGAAGTTGTCCGTCATGGCAAGAAGTACAACATCGGTCTGGAAGCAGGTTCCAAGCCCGAACTTCACGCCGTGCTTGCCAACATGGATAATCCGGACGCACTGATTATCTGTAACGGCTACAAGGACGAAGACTTTATTGAACTGGCTCTCCTTGCACAGAAGATGGGCAAGAAGATCTTTATCGTGGTCGAAAAGATGAACGAGCTCCACCTGGTGGTGGAACTGTCTCGCAGAATCGGCATTCGCCCCAACATCGGTGTCCGCATTAAGCTGGCAAGTTCCGGCAGCGGCAAGTGGGAAGAATCCGGTGGTTACCACAGTAAGTTCGGCCTCAACAGTCCTGAACTTCTGTAAGCCTTGGACTACATCAAGGAAGAGGGAATGGAAGACTGCCTGAAGCTGATCCATTTCCATCTGGGCAGCCAGATTACCAACATTCGCCACATCAAGAGCGGCCTTCGCGAAGTGTCCCAGTTCTACGTCCAGATTCGTAAGATGGGCATGGGCCTGGAATTCGTTGACGTTGGCGGCGGCCTGGGCGTAGACTACGACGGTACCCGCAGTTCCAACGCAAGTTCCGTGAACTACTCTATTCAGGAATACGCAAACGACGTTGTGTACGCACTGTACGAAGCCTGCCGTGATGCAGATCTCCCACACCCCAACGTGATTGCGGAATCTGGCCGAGCCTTGACTGCACACCACTCCGTATTGGTATTCAACATTCTGGAAACTGCCGGCCAGGCATTCTTTGACGAAGAAGAACACGAAATTGCCGCCGACGCACCGGACGCACTGAAGGACTTGTACAGCATCTACAAGGGTCTTACTCCCAAGAACCTGCTGGAAAGCTGGCACGATGCCATGCAGCTGAATGACGACGTTCTCAGCGGTTTCAAGGTGGGCGACTACGACCTGCCTACCCGCGCCATGAGCGAACGCCTGTTCTGGAGCATTGCACGCGAAGTGAACCAGATTGCAAGCGATCTCCGTCATCCGCCTTATGAACTGGAAGAACTGCCGCGACTGCTTGCAGAAAAGTACTTCGGCAACTTCAGCCTGTTCCAGAGCCTGCCGGATAGCTGGGCCATCGACCAGATCTTCCCCGTAATGCCCATCCAGCGCTTGAACGAGGAACCTACCGTAGAAACCACGATTCAGGACGTGACTTGCGACTCTGACGGTAAGATCGGTATGTTTGTCCGCGGTGGCGACGTGTCCCGCACACTTCCGCTGCACAAGCTGAAGAAGGACGAACCTTACTACATCGCCGTTTACCTGGTGGGCGCCTACCAGGAAATCCTCGGCGACTTGCACAACCTCTTTGGCGACACCAACGCTGTCCACATTGTCTGCGACAACAAGGGTGGCTACGAAATCGACAAGGTCATCGATGGCGAATCCGTAGAAGACGTTCTGGACTACGTGAACTTCAGCGACAAGGCTCTTGTGAAGACCATGGAAAACTGGGTAACCGGTTCCGTGAAGGAAGGCAAGATTACGGTGAAGGAAGGCAAGGAATTCCTGAACATTTATCGTTCCGGACTTTACGGCTACACCTACCTGGAATAATGAGCCATGAGTGGTGAGCGATGAGTTAAATAATCGCGGCCTTGCCGCCAAACTCATAGCTCGTTGCTGAAAACTCAATGCTCTAATTTGGAATATGGAAAGCTCCGTCTTGTGACGGGGCTTTCTTTTTTTCTAAAGCAAAAGGTTTATATTTGGCGTTGATGGAAATCAAGAAAATCTTGGAGAAAATTCCTCTTCGCGGTTCTTTTGAAAACGTCCTTTTCTGGGGCGTTCTCTTCTTTTGTTTTTTGGCAGCCATAGCCTCCACCATATTTACTGCAATCGAAGGCCTCGGCGCATTGGCAATTACCTACACAGCCTTTATCTCCCTGTATTTTGTGATACTGGGCGTAGTGGCGTTAGCCACTGGCAAGAACCAGACGTGCTACACCGCCATGTGCTTTGCCATCAACACGTTCATCATTCCGCCCATGTTCTTTATTTGTGGCGCATTTGACAGCGGCATGCCATTCTACTGTCTCACCGCCATACTTGTCACTTCGCTGATTACAAATTTCAGGACCCGCACGGCTATGCTGATTTATTCAGTCATCCTGAATGTGGGCATTTTCTTTTACGACTGGTTTCACCCAGACATGTCCCCCGCATTGGAGCCTCTTGACGGCATTGTGGACCAGGCGGTTTCATTCGTCTTCATGGCAATCCTCATGTTCACTATCGTATCCTACTTGTTGAAAGCTTACAGCCGTGAACGCCATGACAAAGATGAAGTCATTGCAAAGCTGAATTACCTGTCATCCCACGACCCATTGACGGGTCTGTACAACCGTCGTAGTTTTATCGAAACCATGCGAAACAAAGTGCTGGTCAGCCCCGCAGGCTATTACTTACTCATGTTCGACGTAGACTTCTTCAAGCGCATTAACGACAACTTCAGCCATCTTTTCGGAGATCAGGTTTTGGCATCCATAGGAAATCTTGCTCAAAGCACCTGCATTGAGGAAGGCGAAATGGCCGTGCGCTATGGCGGAGAAGAATTCATTCTGCTGCTCCGTGCTGAAAACTACAGCAAGGCTATTGTCAGGGCAGAACAATTCCGTATCAATGTATCCGCCTTGCATTTTGAAGAACAGCCTAATGTACATGTCAATATCAGCGGCGGCTTTGCAGAATGCTACAACCCGGAATTCACCAACTACGACAAGATGCTCACAACCGTTGACGAACGGCTCTACACCGCCAAGAGTAACGGCCGTAACCAGATTGTCGGCAAGAAATAAAATATGATTCACGAAATTGCCCCCCACGTTTTAGACAACCAGTTTAAGATTCAAGATCCTAGGCAGGACGACTACTGTTTGATTTATAACGGAGCAAAGACTTTGCTCAAAAAATCTGGCGAAGGTTACGCACTTCCCACGATTGCTGAAATTCTTTCTATCCAAGGAAAGGATATGCAGGAATTCGAGGGGCATTACCTTTTAAACATTGATGACAAAGCTTTCTTCCTGCAACACGTCATTGAAGACTTTTCCGTTCCCGAAGGTTACGAATTCGTAGGCAATCGCGCTTTCCGCCCCATGGCACCGCTAGAACGCCTAGGAGGCGCCACGGCTGCCCACCTCGCCCACTGGGAAAGTTTGAACAAGTTCTGCGGCCGCTGCGGCAATGTGACCATCCGCGGCGACAAGGAACGTTCCATCATCTGCCCCAGGTGCAACAATACCGTCTATCCGAGAATCTCGCCGGTGGTCATCGTCGCGGTAGAGAACGGCAACAAACTTTTGATGGCCCACAACCGCGACAATCCCAATCCGAGGCGGTTCCTGATTTCTGGTTTCGTGGAAATCGGCGAAAGCCTGGAGCAGGCGGCCCACCGCGAAGTGATGGAAGAAGCTGGCGTAAAGATTAAGAATGTGCGCTACTTCAGCAGCCAGCCTTGGCCCTTCAGCGACTCGCTGATTGCAGGCTTTACCGCGGAGCTGGACGGCGACGATACCATCCACATGCAAGAGGAAGAACTTTCCGAATGCTGCTGGGTAGAGCGCCAGGACATCCCCGAATACGAAACCGATGTGAGCATCAGCTGCTGCCTGATTGAAAATTTCAGACGTCGCGTTAAACCGCCTATAGTTCCAGAGCAATAGGCACATCGGCGGTCAGCGAATCTGGCGTCACCTTGCAGTCGTAAACGAAAATCTCTACACCTGCCGCATGGGCTTTTTGCAGCGCCGTAGCAAATTCAGGGTGCGTAGCGGCGTTAGGCGAGAACTTGTTGCAGCCCTTCATCTGAATCAAGAAGAGGATTCCCACCTCGTAGACAGTACCATCTTCTGCAGCCAGCCGCTGTTCCTTGATTTCCCTGAGCTCAGTCAAGTGCTTTACGCCGCGTTCCGTAGGCGCATCGGGGAACTTCGCATGTCCATCGAATTCCAGGGTGCAGCCCTTGACCTCGATGAACATCTTGTGCAGCTTTTGGCGAGCTGCGTTCGTAGTGCCAGCACCCTTGTACTCCACGTAAAAATCGAAGCGGGAGTTTCCGAAGGTATGCTCCGGTTTCAACAAGGTGATTTCGGGGAACCGCACCTTGTTGGCGGCAATCCATTCGCCAGCAACCTTGTTCGGAGCCTGACTATCCATGTTAATGAGGATCGTCTTTGGCTTCTTTGCGGATTTGGACTGCGCGGGCACTACTTTTTCCACCGCGATTAAGTCGTAAGGAGTCTTACGTCCCGGATTGCAGGACTTTTCTAAATACACCGTACATCCCGGCACCAGCAGTTCCTTGCAGCGGCCAGTGTTCTTCACATGGACTACGGTATCCACTCCGTCGATTTCCACATGGGCGATAAACCGATTGGGGCGCGAAATGAATCTGCCGGGAACAATGCGGCTGTACTTCATAAGCTACTTGGCGGTAGAGTCGGCGGGTGTGGTGGGCACGGGCTCAGAGGTAGCGTCATCTGATGTTGCAGAAGCGGTGGGCTCAAGCTCAGATGCAGCGACATCTGATGCAGCAGATGCGGCAGGAGCGCTCTCAGGCTTTGGGGCAAGCATCACATACAAGGTGTCGTGAACCACTACGGTATCGCGAACGAAAACAGTATCCGGTTTACAGGCCACAACCTTTACGGAATCGGCGCTCGAGCTAGACCCCACAGAATCTTTTTCCGCCTCGATCCTTGCCACAAGAGCTTCGCGCTTCGACTGGAGATCTTCCAGTTCCTTCTTGTAGCGATCCTTGTTTGCGGGACGACGCTCGCGGGAGTACTTTCCCTCGATCTTGCTGATGTTCTTGTCCAACTCGCGAAGCTCATCGTAGAGAGGACCTTCACCCTCTACCGTAGGTGTGGGGCTGAAAAAGTCCACGAACCTCTGCCACATGGACTTTTCTTCGGAGTGGGCGGCACCAACAGCCACAAGTACCGCGGCAACCATCATAAGTAAACGATTCATTTTCAGCATAATTCAATGATAGAAAAAAGCATATCCCTTTACAAAGAACGCTTTTTTTCTAAATTAGCTCACACAGGCGAAAGCCCCTGCGGGAGTAGCTCAGTTGGTAGAGCGCGACCTTCCCAAGGTCGATGTCGAGGGTTCGAAACCCTTTTCCCGCTCTAAAATAAAAGACTTGGCATTTTATGCCAGGTCTTTTATTTTAGAGTTGAATGTGGGTTGAGAACCCGAGAAGAGGGTTCGGCAAAAATCACTTTATGCACGAAGTGCGAAAAAGCGATTTTTGAGCTTGTTGGCGAAAGCCACAAGCCCGAAGGGTGAGCGAGCAGCCTTGCGTAGCAAGGTGACTGCGAGCGAGCAAACTCTTTTCCCGCTCTTAGATAAAAAACACGGCTTCATGTCGTGTTTTTTATTTTATAGTTGAATGTGGGTTGAGAACCTAGTCACTAACGCAATGGACCGAGGCGGAATAAGCCTTCTTTTCTTGCTTAAAGTTAACACTCGTCCCAGCCTGGGTAACCATATACGACATCAAGCTATCCGCACTCGTCGCCGACCAAAAGTAATTGTTTCCCGCAGCAGAACTCCAGCCCGACGGTTTCCCCTCTATATAGGCGAATTTCAATCCCGCCGCATCGACAAAGGCTCCCATCTCATAGTAGTCGTCAACTTCCCCGTACAAATTAATCATAAACATGTGGAGAGCGTTCCATTCCGTGGTATCCGGCAGATGCCAACCCTCGGGGCAAGCAATCACGGCACTTTCCCAATCGTACAGCCTCGTGTTCTTGCAGACATTTTGGTCAGAGGGGCAGTAATCTCGCCCTTCCGCGTATTTTAAGTTCGCAGCCATCCACAAAGTACTGTCCACAAGGATTGTGGTGTAACTTTGACCATCGCGCTCATCGTTGAGAATTCCAAAGGAAACCGTCTTACCCAGATTACCGTCATACCACTTTAAGGAGGAACTACTGGAAGTTCCCTGCGGCTCAGGCTCTGCCGAAGAACTGCTAGATCTTACGACAGTCCCCTTCACACAACGAACGGAATAGGAGGCGCTAACATATATTGCGTAAGCACTCATCCCATAAGCGGCGAACTCCACCTTCTCGTAAGAAATTCCAGTCTTCGAGTAGCCCCAGAACAAGGCCAGTTTTTGTTCGTAGAAATTTCCCTGAACCTTGTAGCCAACAGGTTCTATGGACATTCCGTAAGTATCATGGTTCAAACGGTCATCCCAGCCACTTGTGGAAAATAAGTTCGTTGTTTTCTGATCGGCAAAGTCGTACAATTCTTTCCATTCGTCAACGCCTGGAACATGCCAGCCTTCTGGGCAAGCGTCATCCAGATCCTCTTCTTCGTATAAGCGACCATCTTTTTCGCAGTTCTGCAGATCATTCTTATAGCAAGAACTTAAGGGGGACTTGTATTTCAAGTTTTCGGCCATCCAAACCTGATCGCCCACGGAAACCATTTTATAAGTTCGGCCATCACGCTCATCTACAAAAGCTTCGTAGGATCCCTCATAACCGAAGCTTTCCAGTACGCGGCTTTCTTCGCCGCAAGCCACAAGGCAAAGCGCCATGCAGGCAAGCAAGAGCCTCAAGTTCTTTTTCATTGAAACCTCCTAGAACACCCCAAGATGGTCATTCCGCCAGCAAGTAAAAATCCGGTCGAATTCCCAGCAGTTTCTCGTCGGCATCCAACTCCGCCGCAGGCTCATTGCGCCCCACGACCAGAGCGCTATCGAAACCTGCAATCTTTGCTCCCAGCACATCGGTGCCCAAGGTGTCGCCGATCATCAGCACCCTGGCATCTGACGCAAGGGATTTTCTTACCTTGTACCAAATCTCAGGAAAGGGCTTACCCAGATAAAAAGTGGTACAGCCGTTGCCGCCGTTTTTCTCGCAAGCGGAATCCCTGCGGAGGCGCTCGCACAGGGCCCCCGAAACAGGTTCGCGGCTACCATCCACCTTTGGGGCCCAGGCATCGGAATTCAACACCAGAAGTACGGCCCCTGGGCGGCGCAGAATTTCTACGGCCTTGGCGTAGGTCTCGGGAGTGTCCTTGGCCGAGGAGATTGCGACTACGGGTTCCCTCGGATCGTCCACCGCCTTAATGCCATTGGCAGCCAGAACATTCAAGCCGCTTTCCCTGCCGATGTAAAAGACTTCCTGCAGTTGCAACTTCGCCGAGGTTCCATCGGAGGCTGTCCCCTGCTCTCTAAGCACAGCTGCCAAATCCGTCAGCAGGCTTCCCGACGAAATCGTTTCGTTTTCGGTAAAGTCAAAGCCGCGCTTGGCCGCATCGGCAGCCAGCACCTGGGGCACATCCGAGGCGGCGTTAGTCACCAGGCGCAGTTCCTTACCCGCGGAGCGCAGCAGCCTGTACCACTCAGCGGCACCCGGGTAAACGAAACTGCCACGGTTGTACAAGGTGCCGTAACCGTCAAAGCAAAAGGCGTCATAGTTGTTGATGATATCAGCCAGGCGCACGGTGCGGGTCCCCGGCGCCATGCCATCGAAGGTGGGGCGCAGTTCCATAAGGAGCGCACCATCGACACCCAGCACATCCATATAGCGCTTGTAGATTTCAGCTTCTAGAATTTCCATTTGAACTAGCGGCGCTTTACGCCAAAAATCTGAGTGGTAGGTCCGTTGTGAATGTCGTTGCGGAAAACCGTCTCGCCATCGTAGGTCACGTGAACAACGATGTTGGCAATGTAGGCGCCCACCGCCACGCGACGGCGAAGGCCATCCATCATATTCCACTTCAGGAACAGCCTCTTGGCGTTTCCGCCGAAGCGAGAATCGTCGCCCTTTACATCGGCCGATGTCCCCACCACAAAGGTTCCCAGATTGGTGTAGATGCGTACGTTGTAGTGAATCTTAAGCTTTGACAAATCCAGAGGAGCCTTGTTCGGCTTGCCCAGGGAATTGCGCACCGCGTTCAGGAACTCGTCGCCCATGGACTCCATAGAAAAGCCCCAGGCGTTGTCGTTGGGAACCTCGGCATCCGTGTCCTCGAACATCAGCTGGAATATGGGCGTGTCGTCCTGCATGCGCTGGTTATCGACCACCATGGCAGAGGAGCGAACCTCCATGGGGAAAAATCCCGAAACCGCAACAAACCTGGAGGAATCCGGAACCAGGTTCTTTAGCGAATCGCCGATGCACTTGTGGAGCAGCCGCAAGGAATCCCTGGGAGCAAGGCGTTCCTCCAAGTCCAGGCTCGCGTCCAAGATAACCTGAGCCTCCGTTGCGTTCACATTCCAGAGGGCAGCCGTCATGGGCAGCACGCGCACCACAGAATCCTGGGCGCTCTTAAAATCCAAAAAGGATTCACAGCCGCTGGGCACCGTCATGCTTTCGGAAAACTTTAGCGACAGCGTATCGGCGCTACGTCCGCGATAACTGCGAAGGTTCGTCTCCAGAATCACCGGAGCCATCTGGTCCTTGACCACCACGTTGAAGACCGTTCCCTCGGAAAGATACAGCCCCACCTTGCCGATGGAACCCGCCGGATGCATCTCGGAGTGCAGCGCCGTCATCGGATACCAGCCGCGCTGAAACTCAGACAAGTCCACAAAGACCTTGCGGACCGAGGAGGAATCCAGCCTGAACCTGGACCTGGGAACGTTCACATGGGCCACCTCGTTCGTGGAGTCCACCCAGTCCAGGGTAAGGCTATCCACCATCTGCTCCAGGTAATCCTGATCCACGGCACCCAGGAACTTTATGGAAATTCCATCCAGGCGACCATCCCCATCGCGGTCCAGCAGGTAATTGTCGCGGCTAGAAGCAGGAATGGGACTTTGGATGAACGCGGCCACAGCCCCGCTACAAAGCAGGGCGCAAGCCATCAAAGCCATCCAAATGTTCCGATACCACTTCATGATCAAAACCTACAAAATCAGCAGCGACTGTTCAGGTAGCCGTAGTCGCGGCCCTCTACGGGAATCACCAGTGTAAGCCGTGAAAGCACGTCGATGTGCTTGTCGAATTCCGCCTTGAAATCTTCGCCGAGAACCTCTTCGTCGTCGTGGCCCAGGTTGTAGGCGATATAGCTGCCGTCGGGGAAAATGGAGATGCAGCAGTCCCAGGTCACGTCGCCATCCTGTTCCTCCTCGTCGTCTTCACGGTCCTTGCTTTCCAGCATCAGCATGGGGCGGGGGGCGGGAATGCCGTGGGCGTGGCCGTTTTCAAAAATAAAGTAATTGCGGCTAACCAGCTCGTGCTCAAGGGCCATCGTAGAGGGCGTGCGTTCGAACTCATTGCGCAGGCGACGGATATTTCCAAGGTCATCCTCGTAAGGGTCCTGGAAATCCTGGGGCAGCACCACCTGATGGTAGTCGAACTTCTTGCCGCTCTTCTCGTAGGTTTCCACCCATTCCCGAGGAGGCTCGGGGCGCACCGTCAAAAAATCCTCGAAGGCATCCAGGATATCGAACAGTCGCGAATTCCAAGATTCGCTCTTCTGATTCTGGATCAGTTCCATCAGGTTCTTCAGGCGTTCTTCGCCGGGAACCATGTAAAGTTCTTCGCTAGGCAGGTCCTTTTCAAAATCACTCATAAATCATCATGCGCCACTGGCGCTACTATAACCATTGTTCATTGTTAATTGTTTATTGCGAGCGACCAACTTCGCCTACCATTCTTCCGTCGTCTTTACAGTAAGGCTCATGGCGATGTCCTTTTCGTAGTAGGCAGGCTCGTTCACAAAAATCGGATGCAACACTTCGGGGTCATTGGGCTCGCGCCTAAAGGGAATGTCCTTGCCATCGAAAGTGCGGAACAGATTGTCACCCTCGCGAAGTTCCCGGCGGTCAAATCCAAAAACCTCCGGGTGAATCATAGCCTGGATGGGGCCGCCGCCCTGAGGCTTTGGGTAACCCAGGTCGCGCCACTGGGTGTAGACATCCACCTGAATCTTGGGACGCTTCTGCAGTTCGCCGCGGTTCCATTCCTCCGCGAGTTCCAGGTAACGCTTCACCAGCTTTTCGGAACGTTCAAAAATCACTGCGTTCAAGGTACCATGATGCTGCGGGCCGATTTCTATACAGATATCCGCCTTGGCAACGGTGCCAAAGTAAGGCGACGCGGAGCGTTCCTCGGGTTGGTAATAAATCCAGGCGTCCTCGAATTCCTGGGTCAGCACGGCACTGGCCCGCATGCAGAAGGGGTCTCTGGCCGAAAGGATTAGGCAGAATCCCATGTTGGAGCCGGTGTTGTGAACGTCCAGCAGCAAGTCGGTGCGGGTATCAGGGCCCTTGGGGCCGTAAAGTTTGTTGAGCTCCTTGGCGCGGCGGAACTCGTACAGGTTCGATTCATAATCCGCGTCCAGGCAAGTCTGGGAAAAGGCGCGATTCAAGTCATGGTCGCGATAACGACGGTTGAGGCGCATTCCCTCGGGGTTACTCAGCACCAATTCCACATTGGCACCGGGGCAAAGGGAGTTATAACACTCCGGGTGGTCCATCCACTTTTGGACAAGGCGCACACCCGTAAGCTCATTACCATGGGTACCGCCAGCCACCACTATGTTATGGATTAAACTCATACCCACAATATAGTTATAAATCCATCAACCGTTTCTACTATGAATTAGTGTTTAAAGCAAAGATGAGATTCTAAAAATTCCGTCTTTTCTTTTTCGGTAAAATTACCGCGACAGACCCTGATTCCGTCAACCGTATTAATTCCCATGGCCACCAGTCCCGTGGTTCCTCCGATAACCGTACCAACAGAAGTTCCTACGACAAAACCAATGGGCAACATGGCAAACATCAAGGAGCCTACAGCAGGATCAGCGACAAAGGTATTCTCTGCTAACTTAAAAAAGAAATATCCTCCCCAATAGAGCCCCTTTTTGGCGCCCCCGGACAAATGATCCAGAAAAACCGATCCGTTGCTTTTGGGAGTCCAAGTTTCTGTTCCATCCGCACAAATCTGAATTTTATCCATGGGTATGGAAACAACATTCATTGAATCATTTGTTACGAACTTCAGAGCATCTTCCCCATAGCTATAACAATAGCTGCTCGTCTTGAAAAAAGTAACCTGCGAACCATATTCATACCGGAACGTCATTTCATCACCGTGCTGAACAGCAGACTGGAACGCCTTCAAATCGCTTTCATCTATGGGCTCTGCTTCCGACAACTTTTCTGAAATTTCGCTTATTGAACCAACCTTTGATGAGCCGGAACAGCCCAATACACAAAAGACCGTACAAACAAGAAACAGACCCAAGTTCTTCATAGTCAACTCTCCTAACAATTATAAATCTACAATTTTTTCTACATTTCTCCTTATGAACATCGACCTCAACCGCCGACTTTCCATAGCCCCGATGCTGGATTGCACCGACCGCCACGAACGTTACTTCTTGCGTTTGATTTCAAAGCACGTGCTGCTGTACAGCGAAATGGTGGTGACCAACGCCCTGCTGCACACTTCGCCGGAACAGTTCCTGGGGCACGAAGAGTTCGAATATCCCGCCGTTTTGCAGCTGGGAGGCAGTACCCCCGCCGACCTGGCCAAGTGCTGCAAGCTGGTCGAAGCCGCCGGTTTCCAAGAGGTGAATTTGAATTGCGGCTGCCCCTCTGACCGCGTCCAGAGCGGAAGTTTCGGTGCCTGTCTCATGAAAGACAAGAACCTGGTGGCAGACTGCTTCAAGGCCATGCAAGACGCTACGAGCCTCCCGGTAAGCATCAAGTGCCGCATCGGCGTAGACGAGTTCGACAGCTGGGATTTCTTCACCAATTTTACACAAACTATCGCTGATGCCGGCTGCAGGATTTTTATCATCCACGCTCGCAAGGCATGGCTCAAGGGACTCTCGCCAAAGGAAAACCGCGAAGTTCCCCCGCTGCAATACGAGTTCGTACACAAGCTCAAGGCGCAAATGCCCCAGTTGAACTTGAGCCTCAACGGAGGCGTCAAGACACTGGACCAGGTGCTTAGCCACCTGAACGGCGACCCCACCGGAGCGACAATTTCTGCCGACCTGCCCGCAGGAGTCGCCCTCGACGGCGTGATGGTGGGCCGCGAAGCCTACGAGAACCCCTGGTTTTTGCACGACGCGGACCAGCGGATTTTCGGCGACACCGCAGAGCCCCGTTACAGGAGTCGCAAGGAAGTTTTGGAAGCCTACCTCCCCTACGTAGAGAAGCAGTATGCAGAAGGCTGCCCCGCCACCATCCTGGTGAAGCACATCTACGGCCTTTTCGCAGGCATGCCCGGCGCCCGCAAGTACCGCCAGATGCTCAGCGAAGGCGCACCCAAGGCACAAAACTACGGCGGCCCCGCAGAACTCATCCGCAGGGCCATGGAAATGGTGGTAGAAGGTTAAACCTTAAGGTTCAATCCACATATTGTAGCCCAGCTTTACATCACCGATACCAGAGTTGGCGTAACGGCGAATGATGATTTGCAAATCCTGAGCCGTTCTAGTCTCAAAGTCAACCATTTCATAAGGATTCCTTGGCGAAGAGGAGGCGGCCAAGAGTTGTCCGTTTTGATACACGTAAAGATCAATGTCTTGAGATAAGGTCTTTTCAATCGCTACATACGGCGCAGGGGACAACCACGCAATCGCAATCCTATAGCGGTGATTCGCACTAATACCACCTTCGGTGATGAGTATTTCATCATTTTCATCAAAACACTGGTCATTGCCACAATGCCAATAGGCGCTTCGCGTATTCATAACCAAGCTGCGGTAGTTAACCACACCCACCGAGGCAAAGGCGCTATTATCCGTATCGTGCGCCCATTCATTATGGATTTCGATGGTACTGCCAGAGACATACAAAGCCTTGACCAATTCCGCATGCTTTTTGAAGAAGGGATGTTCCTGGAGAACATTGGCGTGCATCCCTGCGGTATAGGCCGTGGCGGCACTGGTTCCGTTTACATTTTGACCCGTATAGTGTTTATTCAAGGGGTCCGTAAACGAAATCTTGCCAGGGAAGTCAAAGTCCGTATAGTTGGCGATTTCTGGCTTTTGATTCTTGATTTCGGAATTTTTCCAATTGGAATAATCCGCATAGTAATTGTTCTCTGGATTTACCGCCCCCACGGTAATGGCATTTACCGCCTTGCCCGGTGAAGTAACGTTGTAATTACCGAAGTTCGTGTAGTTCCCTGCTGCGATAAAAATCGGCAAACCCGTATTGTAAACTCTATTGTCTACAAAATAGTCCGGATTCCTGTAGAATGTATCTGGGAAAGTCGTTCGAGCAATCATACCTATTCCAATAGTCGTATCATTTTCAATTAAAGAAGTCGTGTAACCAGAGCTCTCATTTGTTCCATAAATCATAGCACGAGGGGCCGTGGATTGCATCACATTGGCCATGGCCGTCGCATGAGCATACGTTCCCGTACAGGAATCTGCATTGTAATAATGGGTGTTTATGTTGGCAAAGTCAGCACACCCATCTTCAGGTGTATAGATACCGATGCCACTCCCCGTATACCCACGGTTGTGAGCGTACACCGTCACCCCGGAATTACTTTTTATCTGGTTATGGTTCATGGCCCCAATAGACTCGGGAATCTCGCTGATATAAACCTTATGGGGGCCGTTTAACAAATTCTTAATTTCGCTAACCGTAAGGCTAGCCCTATAAGCAGTCCAAGCGTCAGATTTTGGAAACTTGGCGATTTTTTCAAAATATTCCTTTTCGGATATGTCCCTGCCATTTAAAAAATATTTCTTAGCACCATTCTGAACCTAGTAACGGGAATAAACAGGCTCACCCTGAAATTCAGGAATTTCCATATTCCCCCACTACTGTCCACTAAAAAATAGGGTCGATCGCCTTGAACCCGCATAAACAAAGGGCTGTAGACGATTTTGCTAGTCAACGGACTTGAATTTCAAACGCCTAGATTTGCTTAATTTTAGGCAATGTTTAAAGATCAGTATG
>JAZLKH010000075.1:0-9149 GCA_045597545.1 Fibrobacter sp. | reverse complement strand
CACGTGAACGAATTCAGCATAGACGCTTGCAACATCCAGGCCTTCTTTCTTGAAGTCGGCCATGAGTTTTTGAATACGGAAATCCGACAGAGCCGGAGTGCCACGAAGAATGAGCATTTTTACCTCTTGCCGGGGTTGAGCCGGCACCTTGTGTTATTTGATTTTTACGAGGGGAAAGATAGTAAATAGTGGTTAGTGGCTAGTGGTTAGTGGTTAGTGGCTAGCAGGTGAAGAAATGCAAAAAAACACCGCCCGAAAGCGGTGTTTTTCGTAAGTCTTTGAGAGTCAAAGAGTTAGCTTGAGGCAAAGCGGATTAGCGCTTCTTGCCTTTCTTACCCTTCTTGCCCTTTGCCTTGGCGGGAGCCTTCTTAACCGGCTTTACTTCTTCTTCCTCTTCTTCCATTTCTTCTTCGTCGTCGGCTTCGGCGGTGAAGATACCGAGGAGGGAATTGACGTTCACCTTGGTGAGGCCAGCAAGAGACTTGACTTCGGTCTTCTTGTCAACAACTTCGTTGGCAAACACAGACACGAACTTGAAATCGCTGGTAGCGGCGAATTCGCGGGTCTTCTTGGAGATGCTCATGGTCCCCTTGGTAGAGGGGAAATACTTGGCCTCCAGGCGGGCCTGGTCCTGGGAGGTCTTTACGTTCTGGGCCACGTCCATAGCCAAGGTCCATACGGACTTGTAGGTATCTACGGAGGTGTTTACGTATTCAACAACCTTGGTGGTGTTCTTGTAGGAGTTCTCGGTTGTCTTGTTATAATGTTCGGTAGCCTGGGAAACGTAGCCACCCTTCTGCATCAGGAGGGTAACCAGCAAAAGAACCACCACAGCAGCAAGTGCAATAGAAATAGTCTTTACGTTCATCGTTTACGCTCCTTATTCGAAATGGAAAGGTGCCGGTGCTTCCAGCTTGAAGTTGCCAGCCATGCTGTAGTCAGCCATGGCCTTGTAGTCTACGTTCTTGAGCTTGCCCTTGGCAAAGGAGAACTTCACGACGCAATCCTTACCGCAAGCCACTTCCTTTTCGCCGCCTTCATTCTTGAGGACGAACTTTTCGGCAAGGCCTGCCTTTTCGAAGATGCCGTTCTGCACCTTATCGGGAACGCCAGCTGCGGTGTAAACGTAAGAAATCTGACGGAAGCGAGCATCCTTGTCTTCTTCGATGGCCTTGGCGGCGGCATCAAAGGAGGCTTCGGTCTTGTCGCCGGTCAAGGTGGCGTTAACCAGTTTCCAGGCCATGCCGAACTGGTCGACGGACTTCCACTGAGCCTGAAGAACGGTGTTGGTCTGTTCCAAGTAGGCGCCAACCTGGTCGCCAGCGGATTTCTTGGCCTGTTCTTCGTAGCCGCCCTTAAGCACCATCATCAGCACAAAGAGGCCAACGATGAGCACGATGTCTGCAATGAGCAGCATCTTGAATTTTTTATTCGGATTGGCAGTAGAGGCTGCGGCTTCGGGAGCCACGGCTTCTTCAGTCTGAATGTTTTGATCTTCGTTCATGATAACCCTTTTTCCAAGTTAAGAGAAATTTCTTTGTAGAATTTAATTCCTTACGGCAAAAAATCAAGTTAAAAATTGAAAAAAAGGGGTAATTTTTAGGAAATTCCAATAAAAACCGAGCGCCTACTATGGAGTTTCACCCTTCTAACAAAAAATTCCAGCCCACACGTTACGCATCAGAGTTCGTTGCCAGCGGTCCATTGTTAACTGATCATCGTTAATTTTATATATTGCAGGCCATGAGCGAAAAACTCCCCTCCCAGATTATTTTCGAAAACCTTAAGGAACTGATGCGGGCCAAGAACACAGCCCACGAGTCCATTTTCAAGTTCCACTGGAAAAAGATGTGGCCCTTCAACCTGATTTGGCCCCAGGTGGACTTTGAGCGCATCGTCCGCCTGATGGGGGAACTTCGCCGCAACGTGATTTCGCAGAAGAACCTGGTGGCGCAGGCCAAGGGGCGCGCAAAGGATTTCGAAAAGACGTTCCTGGACGCGGTGCCCACCTACCTGGATCACTTTGACAAGTCCAGCAAATGCCTTGGGGAAATCGCCCAGTGGAAGCAGGACATGCTCATGAAGAAAATCCACAAGGACGTAAAGTTCAAGCGCGATGTTTCTGAATGGAGCCGCCTGCTAAAGGAATACGAGGACGCCCAGGGGAACCTGGTGCGAGCAGGGGCCATCTTGACCATCGGCTGGAACGAGTTTGTGCAGGCCGGCGGCTTTGTGGAACCGGAAAAATCAACCGCGGACAACTAGAGCGCGGAGCAAATCCAGTCGCCACCTTATCTTTTGGCAAAGTCCTGTTTTACCGCCGCCCGTCAAGTGGGTGGCGTTTTTTTCGTGGATGCGGTACTGGATCAGGGGCTTTGGTACGGTGACCACGCTGAAGTGGCGCTCTGCCATAAGGCCTAGCCACTGGTCGTGCATGGGCAAGTTCCTTGGGAAGGGTAATGCGGCCTGCAGGACTTCGCGCTTAAGGGCCATGCAGCAGCCGGTGTAGGAATTCTTTAGCCAGTTGTTAAAGACGCCCGCCTTGTAGGGGCGCCGAGACCACATGGTCGTGCTTGCTGCGGCGGGAATCGCAGTTGACGCGGCGGGAATCGCGCGGCCTTCCCTATCGATAAATTCGGCGTCGTGTACGGCTAGGCCCGCTCCCTGCTGAAGGACGGCCATCATTTGTTCTACTTTGCCGGGCAGCCATACGTCGTCTTGATCTGCGAGGAAAATCACATCGCCTTTGGCCGCGGCCAGGGCCCTTTCGAAATTGTATACGGGACCTAGGGGCGTAGCGGGGGCCGCGGCACCTTGAGCGGAGGCGGCTTGGCTTTCGCCGGATTCGCGGGGCGGCAAGATGCGGATTCTTGCATCGTTGAATTCGCGGATTACATCCAAGGTATCGTCCGTTGAACCGTCGTCGGATATGATGACCTCGGCTGAGGCGTTTTCCGTGAGCGCCTCGGGCAGCTGTTGCAAAATACTCTGCAACTGCTCGCGGATAAACTTACCGCCATTGTATGTGGCCATGCAAACGGAAATCATGATTTAGTAGGAAGTAGGATGTAGGATGTTGGAAGTATTGAGGATTAAAAAAGGGTTAGTGGTTCAGGAGAGCGCTTGGGATGAAAAGTTTTGGCAGGCGCTTGAGGAAAAATGGGTCCAGGGAGAACAGCTGGGGCAGCCTGCGCAGGGCCTCGCCTTTTTGCGCATACGCCAAAGCCGAGAACCACTTGGCCTTCCAGTATTTTACGGCCTTGGGGTACAGGGGGTGATCCTTGTAGAGTTCGATGATGCGCAGGAACTCGGAGTACATGCGATTGTGATTGGCGTGCATGTTGTTGCCGTGTTCGCGGTAGTGGCAGCAGACCACATCGGGCAGCACCGACTGGGGACCGAATTCGTGGAGGATCCTTAGATACAGGGGATAGTCCTCGAAGAAGAAACGGGAATCATAGCCGCCCATCTTACGAACCACTTCGGTAACGAACATTTCGGCGCAGCCATGCAAGGCCTTTACGCCAAGGAAAAGTTCATCGAAGTGGATTTCTGGCACGGCCTGCATAAAGGTTTCATCTACGTTCTCGCCTACTACGCCATCTTCGCTCATGGGCTTTACCTGGCCAAAGCAAGATACCGCCTCCGGGTGTCCGTCGAGGTAACGGCTCTGTTGAAGAAGACGATGCGGCGGCATGATGTCGTCGGAGGAGAAGGTGCAGAAATACTTGCCGCAGGCATGGGCAAGCAGTTCGTTCAGCGTGGCGATAACGCCCTTGTTGGGGCGGTGGATGTAGGTGAAAGCCAGTTCTACCGAGAGGCGCGTTAGAATTTCGTGGGAGCCGTCGGAGCTGCCGTCGTCGATGACGACGAGTTCAAAGGGGACTCCCTTCTGAGACATCACCGAACGCACCGCGGCCTCTACATAAGGAGCGTGATTGTAGCTAGCCAAGAGAACCGATACCTTAGGTACAGGCTTTTCTTGCACAGTCACTTTAGTTTCATACGGTTCAAACAACTTGCCCTTGGCGCAGGAAACAGCTTCTTGAATTACTTCTGTTGCCACGAGAGCCTCCGGGCGATGATGTACAGCACCGCAAAGTAGACAAAGTTTTCCACAGCGTAGGCCAGCATGGGGCCGTTAAATTCCACGAACTTCATGGCCACGTAGGAGCCAGCGGCCAGCAAGATTTCGGAACAGATTTCTACGGTCAAGAAGATTTTTGTTTCCTGGCGGGCAATCATCACCAGGGCCAGGGCCCAGCCGCCAGCTCGGAAAAAGTCACCAAGCAGTTGCAGAGGCATGTAGTCCACCGCCCCCATGTAGGCGCTGGAGAGCATCACCGATACCAGCAGGCCGCGGCCAAAGTAGAACACCACCAGAGCCAAAAACGCAACGCCCATCACTCTAAGGAGAATGGGATTGAACATGTCCCAGAATTCCTGCCTAGACATTTTCTTGGAGACCTTGGGCAAAATGATTACGCTTAGGATTGCCGACATGGTCATGGCGAAGAAATCGGAGATTTTCCAGATGCTCTGCCAGATGCCCGCGGCATCCTGGCCGAAGTTTGCGCCCACCGAGGTTCGAATGAAGGTGAGCACCACCGGAGTAATCACCATGGGCACAAGGCCCATCATGGCGTAGGACATCCAAGGTTCGCGGATATCCAAGGCGGTCTTTCGAATTTGATTGAAGCTGAAGCCTGCCTGGGCTGCCACGCGGATGGCGAAGAAGGCTGCAACGATGCTCTGGGTGGCGATGATGGAAAGAACGCTGAGTCGCCCCGTGTAAAGGAAGAAGGCCACCCACACCATTTGCCACAAGGCGGCCACCACGTTAATCAGAGCCCAGCGGCGGTTCTCCCCCAGCCCGTTCATCACCGCGGCAGAGATGGTGATGATGTTCGTCGCAAAGACTCCAGGCAAGGCGAAGAGGATGGCTGCTTGAATCAGACGAGTGTTCATGCCCGGGAACAGGGATTCCAGGGGAGCAACGAAGCAGAAGATGGCGGCAATCACAAAGGTGAAGACGCTAGCAAATGTGGTTAGGCGAAATCCTCCGCGCCAAACGCCCAGGAGCTGTTTACGGTCGTCCTTGTTCTGAGCGGTAAGGCTGGTCCAGCCGTTTTGCAAGGCAAGGGAAGATGTTGCCTGGCCGATAGTCATCAGGTTCAGGAACTGGCCGACGCAGGCAAAGGCTGCAGGCGGAAGGAATACGGCCAGCAGCTTGTTGACGACAAAGGCGCGCAGAGCGTTGACTGCAGCCACGGAGCCCGAGCCGAAGAAAGACTTCCAAAACATTATTTCACCTCGGACGAATTTGAGTTTTCGGACGGGACCGCGCCACGGTTTTCGGACGGGACCGCGCCGGCGCCTTCAAAAGAATTGACCCCGTCGATGACCGCAGCGATTTCCTCTTCGGTCATAAAGGGGTGCAGTGGCAGGCTCAGCTCCTGGCAGGCAAGTCTTTCTGCTACGGGGAAAGTTATGGGCTGTTCCGGATCGGCGAAGGCCCGCTGCAGATGCGGCGGGATGGGGTAATGAATCAGCGACTCAATGCCGAGGTTTTCTAGGTGAGTGCGCAGCAAGTCGCGGGCATTGACGCTGCTCCGCTCGGCGGAGCAGTGTACCGCGAATATATGCCACACGTGTTCGCCGCGGTTGGCAGCGGATATTTGCGGCAAGCGCACCAGGGGGTTCTTGATTTCGGCCAGGTAACGCTCAGCGATTTTGCGGCGGGCTTCGTTATCGGCGTCTAGGCGCTTTAACTTGAGGGAAAGTACCGCTGCCTGCATCTCGTCGAGGCGGGAATTTTCACCGGCGAACTCGTGGATGTACTTTCTAGCGGAGCCGTAGTTGCCAAGCTTTGCAACCACTTCGGCCAGCGCCTTGTCGTTGGTGACGACGGCGCCACCATCGCCGAGAGCGCCCAGGTTCTTGCCCGGATAGAAGCTGAAACCCGCGGCATGGCCCAGATTGCCCGCCCGCCAAGATTTTCCGTTGATGGTCATGGTGGCGCCATGAGCCTGGGCGGCATCTTCCAAGAGCAAAACGTTGCTCTTGTTCGCCAGTTCCGATAATTCACGCATCGGGCAGAGGCGACCGTAAAGGTGAACCGCCAAGATTGCAGCAACTTTGACACCACATTCCTCCGCGGTCTCCAAGGCTTCGCTCACTGTCTGAGCGTTAATCAAAGAAGTAACTTCATCGGGTTCCGCAGGAACCGGCACAAGTCCTGCCGCAGTAACCGCAAGCCAAGTGGCAATAAAAGTATTGGAGGGAACCACCACCCCTTCGCCAGGTTCAATGCAGCCCATTGCCACATAGCCCTTCAAAATCAGGGAAAGAGCCTCCAAGCCGTTCCCTACCCCGACGCAGTGCTTTGCGCCGCAGTATTCAGCAAATTCCTGCTGGAACTTTTCACCTGCCGCACCGCGAATAAACCACCCAGAGTTGACCACATCGAGAACCGCCTGGTTCAAGGAATCGCCAAAGGAGTCGTTTACGCGCTTTAAGGGGTAGTAGGGAACTTTCTGCATGCTTTCAAAATAGAAAAAACAAGGTTTGACGCCCACACAAATTAGGGATAACGACCTTTTGTGAGAGGAGCCGCCCCTTTTGTAAAGGAAACACACACATTTTGCAAAAGCACGCTCCCGCATTTTGTAGGTCAACCCCCGCGCCATCCCTTTTTTAACCTACAATTTTTCACCAAGTTTCATGTTCGTTCCCTGGCGATTGTGGGTCAACCCAACGATTTCAGGCCGTTTAGCCTACAATTTCAGCATATCAATCAACAAACATTGCCCCCAACAGCCTCTTTTTTGTAGGCTAAACCAGCATATTCAAGCAAACTAGCCTACAATTCAAGCATTTCGTCTTTCCAACACCCCAAAATCCAGACATTTTTTGTAGGCCAAATCAACGCGCACGCCTCTTTAGCCTACAAACCGACGACCCTAGGGCAATTCAAAGGCAATTCTGAGACAATCCTGGGACTATTCTCCCGGCAAAAATCCAAGGCAAAACACTTATTTTTGTATCTTAGTCAACATGTTCGAAATTCTGCCCTACAATAAGGATCTTGACCAACGTTTGGACCACTTTGTGAACCTGGAATCCGTCAACGGCACATTCCTGCAGACAAGGCAATTCTTAAACTACCATCCCGAGGGCAAATTCAAGGACGCAAGCTTTGCCATCCACAAGGGCGGAACCATTGCTGCCTATTTCCCCGGCACAGTAACCGCAGATGGAGAATTCATTTCGCATCAAGGATCAACTTTTGGCGGGCCCGTCATCGCAAAGGAGTTTTATTCCGGCAGCCGCCTGTTAGAAGTGCTGAAGTTCGCTGATGAATACTTCGCCAAAAATTTCAGGAGCGTACGCCTAAAGCTTACGCCTGCGGTATTCAGCCAGAAATCCCCCGCCCTTGCAGAATACCTGCTGGAACATTCAGGGTACGAAAGGCACTCCGAGTTAAGCACAGTCACAACATTTGCGGCAACAAGCAACGGTTCTAACGCCGACCCGCTGGAACTTTGCGATGGAGACAAGCGACGCCTGTTTCGCGCCTACGAAAAATACGCCACAAATCACGGCAATGTGGTCTATCGCGAAATAAAATCCGGCGAACTGGAACCTTTCTACAAATTTCTGAAGATTTCAAAGGCCAAGCATAATGCGCTTCCGGTTCATTCCCTCGAAGAGATTCGCGACCTGGCATTCAATCGTATTGCAGACAACATTTGGCTGCGCGGAATTTATGAAAGCGGCGCCGCCAACAAGGAGCGTCTTATCGCTGGGGCCCTGTTCTTCGTGATGCCTCTTACAAAGACCGTCCACTATCAGTATATTGCTCCAGATCCAGAATTCGGCGATTTCAATCCGACCGTAGCCATTCTCATATCCATTATGCGAGAAGCGGCAGCAAAGGGTTTCAGAAACGTATCCTGGGGGATTTCTACCGAAGACGGCGGAAACTACCTGAACGAAAGTCTACTCAAATTCAAGGAATGCCTTGGGGGCATTGCCGCCCAGAACGTTTTTTACACAAAGTATTTCTAATCCTAGGAAATTCAAAAGCAGCCTCCATCGAGACTGCTTCTTTAACGTAGTTCTTTAAAATAACGGGCACTATTTGACTTCTTTCAAGAAGTCTTCGTACTCGTAGATGTAGTCGGATTCGTCGTAATGTTCAGAAGCCAGAACCATGCACACGGCACCGCTACTGAAGTTCTCGATTTCGCGCCAAGTCATAGTGGGAATGTAAAGTCCCTTGTAGCTGCGATTCAAGGAAAACTTCTGACGGGCGTTACCATTGTCCAGCACCACGTCAAAGCTGCCGCTTGCAGCGATAATCAGCTGACGCAGCTTACGATGAGCGTGACCGCCACGGGTTGCTCCCCCCGGTACATCGTACAGGTAATACAGGCGCTTGATATCGAAGGGGATCAGCTGTCCACCTTCGACAACGCTCAAGTTGCCACGCTGGTCGTGTGCAATGGGAATATCGATTAGCAGCGGTTCGTTCCAATTCATGAGATAAATATAGTAGGAAGTAGGATGTAGGAAGTAGTAAGTTTGAGAAATTATAGTAGGAAGTAGGATATAGGATGTAGACTGCCTACCATCTACTGTCTACAGTCTACTAGCATCCGCAATTGCATAAACTCGTTCCTCGGGGGGTGGTTCAGGCTGTTCGGGTTGAAATCCGGTGCGAGAATTTCTATATATGGGTCACACTTAGCGTATGTTGTGCCAAGCTCTGCCTGCATACGTGTTAACCAAAGAGCTTCCTTTTACGAGGTAATCATGTCCTCTTTCCGTGGACCAAAAGGCAAAGTAGCCCGTTCCTTGGACCTTGCCGTTTCTCAGAAGACCCAGAAGGCTCTCGACCGCCGTCACTTTGCACCGGGCCAGCATGGCCAGACTCGCAAGAAGTCTTCCTCTGTGTATAAGCAGCAGCTCGTCGAAAAGCAGCGTCTTCGCTTCACCTACAACATTTCCGAAGCACAGCTGGCCAAGGCCTACGCCGAAGCTAACCGTCGCGCCGGTTCTGCTGGTGACAACCTGATGATCTTGCTCGAAACCCGCCTGGACGCTCTCGTCTATCGCATGGGCTTCGCTCGCACCATCTTCGCAGC
>JAZLKH010000074.1:0-15875 GCA_045597545.1 Fibrobacter sp. | reverse complement strand
AGTGAGGAAGGCCCTGAGCCATTTCCTTGGCTTCAGCGCGGTTCATCACGTCGTACGGGAGTGCGGAGATGTTCTTGGCTTCGGCCGGGTCAACCGGACGCAGAGCCTTGAACGGGTAGATGTGCATCATACGTTTTCCTTTGTTGCGGGATTCTTTGATTAAAACTTCGTCTTCGGAAATAAGATTATGAATAAAACCAGTCTTTGCGGCAAGCCACTTCTTGCGACGATGGCTTACGATGAAATAGGCGGCAAAGAAGAATATTATACCACCAATGGCAGCCACGATGGTAATTCCGATTAAAAAGGCAATCAAGTGGTCGGGAGCGTTATTGGCAAGGTTCTTGATTACGGTAACGCAGTTCTTGAAGGACAAGCCTTCCATCTCCGACAAGAAATCGAAGCTGATCTTATCGGGATTGATAATCTTACAGCCGATATAGTAGCCGGACGGATAGAAGATTCCGAATTGGGTAAAGGGATTTGCCACAAAAGAAGCTACGACCCCGGGCACCTTGGGCAGTTTAAAGGCTGCGCAAAAAGCCAACGTCAAAAGAATAGCCACGCCAATGGTGGGCCAGATACCGATAAACACACCGGCAAATACGGACCAGGCAACGCGCATGGCATCCTGATTCTTGGGAAACATGCGGTTATAGTAAATACGGCTAAGCCTCTTAATCTTAGGCTCGTCCTTATTGATAGGCTTGTGCCTGATAGCCGTCAAACGCGTCGTCAGTTTCATTACCCCCAATTTAGCAAAATAAATCAAAACCCTCAAATGTTAATTCTATATTTGTCCCCATGAAACATTTGATTTCCAAAGAAGGCTACGAAAAGTTCAAGGCGGAATGGGAGCAGCTCAAGTACGTAGAGCGCCCAGCCATGATCAACCAGGTACAGGCTGCTGCAGCCGAAGGCGACCGAAGTGAAAACGCCGCTTACACCTACGGACGCATGCGAGTTCGCGAAATCGACAGACGTCTGCGCGAGCTGGACCGCATCCTGGACGGTGCGAAAATCGTGGAAAACGCCTCTTCCGAGGATGGTTCCATCCGCTTTGGCGCCACCGTCAAGATGAAGGACGTCAAGACCAAGCGCGAACGCATCTACCAAATCGTAGGCGACAAGGAAATCGACCCGTTGCAGGGGAAAATCAGCATGAAATCCCCCGTAGGCGAAGCCCTTATGGGTAAAAAGCAAGGCGAAACCGTGCAAGTCCAAGCACCCAAGGGAACAATCACCTACGAAATCGTGGAAGTAAGCTATCAGTAACGAGCAATGAGCCGGTTGCGTCGCAACCTCTGAGTTCATTTAATCGCGCCACCGTCGCCAAACTAAAAAATCACTCAAGTCTCATAGCTCAAAACTCATTACTTTAACCTTTATCCTATAACCTAATGTTCGTCGATTCCCATTGTCATCTGGATGCCTACGAGGAACATTCCGGCGAAAGTCTGGATTCGTTGTTCGAGCGCTTACTGGCAAACGCCTCCGAAGACCCCATGCCACCCCTCCCCCTGGGCGACGCCCTATGGAGTAGCCCCAAGAAGGCTGACGACAGTCTGATCCGCATGCCCGAAGCCTTTGTGCATGTAGCCTGCAGCCCCGAGAACTTCGACGACGGCGTAAAGCTTGCCGAAAAGTACCCCTTCGTCTACACCGCCTTCGGCATCCACCCGGAATGCGTGGAACGAGAAACCGCCGAGGACGAAGCACGCCTTAAGGAACTCCTAAGGCACCCCAAGTGCGTCGGCTGCGGCGAAATCGGCCTGGATTATCACTACGGCAGCGAAACCAAGGACGCCCAGAAGAAGCTCTTCGAGCGACTGCTCCAGGTAGGTATCGACTCTAAAAAGCCCCTAGTGCTGCACCTTCGCGAAGCCGATGACGACGCCATCGCCATCCTCAAGAACGCAAACCTCCACGACACCAGGGTACACGTACACTGTTTCACCGGTGACACCCCGTTCGTAGAGCGCCTTCTGCAGCTGGACGCCCATATTTTCGTAGGTTTTACCGGCATCATCACCTTCAAGACCGCACAGAATGTCCGCGATGCCGCAGCCGTAGTCCCACTGCACCAGCTGCTGCTCGAAACCGACACTCCCTACATGGCACCCGTCCCCCACCGCGGAAAGACATGCCACCCGGGATTCATCCCCTACACCGCCCGGATGCTCTCCCACATAAAGAACTTGCCCGTAGAGGAACTCTACAGGCACTGCCGCGAAAACACGCGAAACTGCTACGGAATCTAGTCCGCAGAGACCTCTTCTGCCGCCTTGGCGACACGAGCGATGGGAATGTAATGTTCCTGCAAATAACCCTGTGCCAGCTCCGGCGACAAGGGCTTGCTAAAGTAGAAACCCTGAATCAACTTGCAGCCTTCGCTCTTAAGGAAGTTCAGCTGGTCTTCCGTTTCCACACCCTCAGCAATCAGATCCAGGTTCAGTGACTTCGCAAGACCAATCACCATACGGGCAAAGGCAGCATCCTCCTCGTCTTCCGCCACGTGGTCCACAAAGGACTTGTCCATCTTGAGGGTGTGAATGGGATAGCGCTTCAGGTAAGAAAGGGAACTGTAGCCGGTTCCAAAGTCATCGATGGAAATCTGCAGACCCATGCTTGACAAGGCTCGCATAATTTCGATGGTCTTCTCGGCTTCGCACACCGCGGTGTACTCGGTGATTTCGAGCTTAAGATTCTTGGGATTCAGCCTGGTTTCCAGCAGCACCTGCTTGATGTCATCCACCAGATTGTCCATGGCGAACTGCTTTGCAGAGAAGTTAACCGCCACCTGGATATCGAAGTAGCCCATGTCAACCCACTTCTTAGCCTGCTCGCAGGCCATGCGCAAGATCAGAGCGCCCATGGGAATGATAAGGCCGGTCTCCTCGGCAATGGGAATGAACTCTGCCGGCGAGATAAAGCCCTGCTCCGACTGCTTCCAGCGAACAAGCGCCTCAAAGCCCGCAATGCGATTGCCTACAGAAACATCCACGATAGGCTGGTACACCAGCACAAACTCCTGGGCCTGGATGGCGCGGCGAATTTCAAATTCCAGCTTATAAAGCTTCATGGCCTTCTCGCGGATGCCACCGCTAAAGAACTCGATGCCGCCGTGGTTCACGCCCTTCTTCATCTCGCGAAGGCTAGCCGTGGCGTTCGCCATGATATCCTCGACGCAGTCCACGTCACGATTCAGCGCCACCGACATGGAAACGCTTATGTAAAGTTCGCGGCCTTCCAACTTGATAGGCATCTTGGCCGCGCCGTGAATCTTGCGGACTAGGGGCATCACATCGTCATTGGCCTTGTTCCCCTGAATATCGTGGAGGATAATAGCAAAGGTATCGGGGCCGATACGGGCGATTGTGTCCTCGGCGCGGCACTGGGACTTGACGCGATCAGCCACGACGCGCAGAACGCTATCGCCAACATTAATGGAATAGGAGGTGTTGATGGCGCCAAAGCTGTCAATATCAAGCAGCGCCACGGCAAAGATGTAGTCGGGGCGCAGGGAAGCTGCATCCACATCCTTCTTCAGCTGCTCCAAAAAATACTTGCGGTTATAAACGCCGGTCAGTGCATCCTTGTAGGCATAGTAATTCTGCTTTTCGTTGTTCGCGCGGTCCTGCACCTCGTTCATCGCGCCGATGATTCGAATGGATCGACCATCCTCGTTCTTCTGGACCGTACCCGAAATCTGCAAGCAGACTTCCCCGGAATCATTGGAGGAACGTTGCAACAAGGTCACCTTCGCCGAAAAGTTATCCCCCGAGAACAACGCGTTCTTCATGATTTCCTTAAAACGCACCCAGTCGCTTTCAAGAATCCGGCTGCGGAGCACATCAAAGGAGTCGTCCACCTTTTGGGGATCGGCTAGCAAAAGCCTCACGGCCTTCTGAGACCAGTAGACCTTGCCCGTAGCCACGTCAAATGTCCAGAAGCCACTAGAAGAAATGTCCACCATCATCTGGAAAAGTTCATCCTTTTCCAGCAAGTCCTTATGAAAATCCCTTATGGGGAACGCCCCAGTAGGCGGAGGAGGAACTATTTCCACGTCCTCGCGCATGCGCTTGCGGCTCCCAGTCGGGAATCGGTAGGCTACGGCAACAACAATGAGGAACAGGTCAGCCACGAAATATGGCACGACAAGGGCGATATTTTGAGTATTTTCGACAATTTCTGGGATAAATGCGCCAAAAAACACTGCGGCAAACAGCAGCAAGAATCGAAAAATTCTTTTTTCGTCAAACAGGCGCATCAAACAAATATCCCTTTACCTACCCCAAATATAACTTCATTTTTTCAATGTAACCGTTTTTTTTCAATTTATTTTCACTTTTTGGATCCAAGGCATAAAGAAAAGCCCCAGGCTTTTCGCTTGGAGCTTTTACTTTATAGTGCCAGAGGGACTCGAACCCTCGTTGCCGGCGTGAGAGGCCAGTGTCCTAGACCACTAGACGATGGCACCGAACTGTTTGCCATATCAGGCGTTGCCAAATATAGCAAACTTTGTTGCAAATGTCATTAGTCTCTGTAGAACAAATCCAAATTGTTCACAACCGGAGTACCCGCTTCGAGGTTGTTTACGAATTCGTTGAACATCGTGGCACCGACGTAGCTGTTGGTGCTGGAGACTTCGCTCTTGACTGCAGCCTTGACAGCTTCTTCGTCGGGAACCTTCTTTTCGACAATCTTGAACATGGCAGCACCGGCATCGGTAGCCATAGCAGAAGTCCATTCACCCACCTTGGCATTCTTGATAGCCTTGGCAAAGCTGGCGTTGCCGAAGCCAAAGCCAGGAACATAACCGTCTACGGAACCAATCTTATTTTCAATCTTGACCTTTTCAACGGCAGAGGTAGAATCTTCAGCCTTGAAGGACTTCACCTTTTCGGCAACGGAGTTCAAGTAAATTTCTGCGGCGCCGGCAGACTTGCTGCGAAGAAGCGTTGCCTTGATGGCGTCGAAGTGGAGATCGAGGCTGCGTTCGCCGGCCTTGATGTCACCCACCTTTTCAGCAAGGGCAACCCACTTGTTGTTCTTCATGATGGGAGACATCTTGCTGGTTTCAGAGGGAAGATTCTCGTTGGGCCATGCATAAGCGGAAAGGCCCTTGAGGTAACCCATGCCGGCGATGTCTTCGCCACGAGCAAGCCAGTTGGAAGTCTTAACAGTCAGCTCACGAGCCTTGGCGGCGTCGACAAAGGACTTGCCGGCATCCACATCGTTCTTGACTGCGGTGAGAACCGCTTCGAGACTGTCAATCGTTTCAGAGGAGGCGTTCACAATCAGCAGGATGTGGCCGACCTTGGCCAGATCCGCACCGGTAGAATCCTTGGACTTGCCGTAGGACTTGATGATGTGGTAGCCATACTGGGAGCGAACCGGTTCTGAAATTGCACCGGAATCCAGGGCAAGAGCAGCCTTTTCGAATTCAGGAACAAACACGCCACGGCCAGCTTCGGCATCGAGCACGCCGCCCTTCTCTGCAGAACCAGGATCTTCAGAAGAGATACGAGCCATGTCTTCGAAAGTAGTGGTAGCAGAAGAATCGGTGAGCTGGTAGTAGAGGGTCATTGCATATTCGCGGATGCGAGCGTCGTCGCCAGCGGTTGCCTCGACCGGGAGATAAGCATAGGCGAACTTGGCCATGTCCTTGGTCACAAAGAAGCTATCGCGGTGGGCGTTGAAGTAGCCAGCCACCATAACGCTGTCAATGGAATTTTCGTCTACAACAAAGTCAGAGCTAGAGGCGACCGCCACCTGCAGTTCGTAGTCAGTCATGCGACGATCCACAGCCCACTTCGCTTCGAGAGTGGTGTTGTGCACTGCAGCTCCAACCAGAGCCTGAAGTTGGCGAACCGGAATGGTGTTGGTCTTGAGGTCTTCCTCGAATTGAAGCATCACGCCCCACTTAAAGGCTTCGGGAGTCTTGAGCCAAGCGTCGTATTCGTCCTTGTTGAAGGTAGAATCGGTCAGGAACTTGGGGAGAGAGGCTACGTAAGCCTGGTAGCGCTGCATGAAGTCTTCCTGAGAGGCAGACTGCTGTTGAATCATGTAGATGCGGTTCTGAGCTTCCTGGACCAGGCGCTGACGGACAGCATCCGGATTGCGACTGAATTCGGATTCAAGCTCTGCGACGGAAGCGCTGAGTTCGGCCTTTTCAAACTGTTCGTTCAAAAGAATCTGGCGAACAAAGCTACGGAAGACTTCGGAGCGAAGTTGAGTGTACTGTTCGTCTTCCAGGTGCTGGCCCTGGTACTGATTCTGAACGATCATCTTGATTCGGGAGTCGAATTCGGCATAGTTGATCTTAGTGTCATTTACTACACCAACCGGATAGCTGTGTCCCTGGTTCGGGACACGGTCCATGGCCAAAAGGCCCACAGCGATACCCGCTGCAAAGATCACGATAATCCACTTGGCTTTTTCATTAATCCACGTTAACATGTGCAGACTCCATTAAAATTTAATGGCAGCAAATTTAGTCAATTTTTTGAGATTTGTTTTATTTTCTCATTATTTAATGCCGAAATAGTCCTTTTTTTCTATTTATTGGGTATCCAAAATTCAAGATTTAAAACGGAGTTTGATCATGTACGATATTTTGGTTCTGGGAGCCGGCATTTCCGGTTTGAGTGCAGCACTCCACGCTGCCGAAAAAGGTCTTTCTGTAGTCATCCTGACTAAGGGAGCCAAGCCGGACGGATCATCCAACTACGCCCAGGGCGGTATCGCCACTGTCACCGAAAAAACAGACAAATTCCAGTTTCACATCGCAGACACCCTGGAAGCTGGCGCGGGCCTTTGCAAGAAGGAACCGGTGAACATCCTCACCAAGAGCGGTCCCGCAACGATCAAGCAGCTGGTCAAGTGGGGCGTCATCTTTACACCGTCCCCCACCAACCCCGCTGAATTCGACCTTCATCTGGAAGGCGGCCACAGCCACCACCGCATCCTCCATGCCGCAGACCTTACCGGCAAGGAAATCATGCGAGCGCTCCTCTGCGAACTTCACAAACAAAAGAACATCGACTACCTTGAAAACTGCTACATCAAGGACTTGATCTGCGAAGGCGATGGCAAGGAAAAGCGCTGCGTCGGCGCAAAGATCATTCACCAGAAGACCGGCGAAGTTGAAAGCATCTACGCCAAGGCAACGGTTCATTCTATCGGTGGTGCCGGACGCATTTGGCAGTACACCGTTTGCGCGCCGGACAGTTGCGGCGTCGGTATGGCTATTGCAGCCCGCGCAGGCGCCGCCCTGCAGGACATAGAATTCATGCAGTTCCACCCCACTTCCCTTTATGCCCCCAGCCTAAAGAAGCCCTTCTTGATTTCCGAAGCGGTTCGCGGCTTTGGCGGCATCCTCAAGAACGACAAGGGCGAAGAATTCATGAACCAGGTACACCCCTTGCACTCCCTCGCCCCCCGCCACATCGTGGCCCGCGCCCTCCAACCCGAAATGCAGCGTTTGGGCAAACCCCACATGTACATCGACCTTACCGGCCACACCCCCAAGGATATCCGCAGCCACTTCCCCAACATTTACGCCAAGTGCATGGAAGTCGGCGTCGACATGACCAAGGAATGGATTCCCGTGGTACCCGCAGCCCACTACATGTGTGGTGGCGTTCTGGTAGACACCTGGTCCCGCACAGAAATCAAGGGCCTTTACGCCTGCGGTGAAGTGGCAGCGACAGGCGTCCACGGAGCAAACCGCCTGGCATCCAACTCCCTGCTGGAAAGCGTGGTCTATGCCATCCGTGCAATCGACGACATCGAGAAGAGCGGCCTTCTCAAGGAAAAGCTCACCGCAAGGAAATCTGCCAAGAAGGAAAAGGTCTCCTACACCAAGTCCGCCTACTGGCGCAAGCACCGCAAGATCCTGCAAGACATGATGTGGACCCACTGCGGCATCGTGCGTACCGTAGCAGGCCTCAACCAGGGTCTCAAGGTTATCGAATCCCTGGAAGCAGACGTGGCCACTGCCATCAAGAACAAGGAAACGGAAAATTTCTACTTCATCGAGTTCCTGAACGCCCTGCAGGTTTCCAAGATGATTCTTATCGCAGCGCTCCGCCGTAAGGAATCCCGCGGCCTCCACTACATTCTGGACTACCCCAACCCGGATCCCAAGAGCAAGCACCAGAGCATCTATCTGAGTGACAAGAAGTAGACTGTAAACAGTAGGAAGTTGGAAGTTGGCGGAAAGTAAAAGCGAGAAACCATCCAAGATCGGCGGGTACAAGCCGACACAGGAACTAGGTTCCGGTGCCATGGGAAAGCTGTGGCTCTGCCACGACCCGTCCCTTGACCGCATGGTGGTGGTCAAGCAGATGAACCAGTCTATGGAAGAGCGCCCCGATTCGGTGAAACGCTTTATGCGCGAAGGCAACATCCTTGCCCACCTGAACCACCCGGCCATCATCCAGCCCCACGCCCTTTGGAAAGAGAAAGACGGAAAACTTTCGCTTTCCATGGAGTTTGTTCAAGGCATTACCTTGCGCCAGTTGCTGGACAAGTGCAAGCAGCCGCCTCTTTGGGTGGTGATGATGATCCTGTACGACGTTCTTGGAGCCCTGGGACACGCCCATCGAAACGGCGTAGTTCATCGCGATTTGAAGCCCGCCAACATCATGGTCGACTGCGACGGCCGCGTCCGCTTGTTGGATTTTGGCATCGCCCATACGGATTCCCCGCTGAACGACTCCGAAGAAAGCCTCACCGTTTCCGGGGCGATTCTCGGGACCGTTACCTATATGAGCCCGGAGCAGACCCTTGGCGAAGATGCCTCCCCAGCCTCGGACCTGTTCGCTGTAGGCGTCATGGCCAGCGAAATGCTCCTGGGCGAGAACCTGTTCCGCGGAGAGAACTTCAGCGACACTCTGAAGCGCATCCAAAAGCTGCGGATTACAGAAAAGGCCTTTGGCGACAACGTTCCCATGCCCATGCGCAAGTTTGTTCTAAAGTTGCTGGCCAAGAAGCCGAAGAACCGACCGGTTACCGCCAATGACGCTGCGGACGAGCTCTCTGTCTTAATGAAGGACCTCCCCCGTGATCTTACACCTTACATGAGCATCTGGACCTCAACACTGAAAAACAGTGACGAAGGTCAAAATGCAAGCGAATTCTGCAACCCGCCGGTCTACAAGTCCAAAAAGAAGATTACATTTATTCTTGGATGCATGGCTGGTGCGGCAGTGGCTTCAGCCGTAGCTACTTTAGTTCATCTTTTCTTCTAGAATTTTCATGAATACAATAGACATCGTATGCCTCGTCCTTATGGGAATCCTTTTGCTGCTGGGTCTCTGGCATGGGCTTCTGCGCGGACTGTTCCACATGCTGGCCTGGGCCGCGGCCTTGGCTGGCGCCTACTTTGCCAACAACCTGTTTGCAGCAACCGTAGCCGATAGCCTGGGATGTAGCGGTTTTTCGGCCACAATCGTCTGCGTCTGCATCGGGTTCCTGATTCCTTTTTTGCTGTTCCTGTTCATCAGCCACATCATCAACAAGTCCATTAGCGAAACCGTAGTGGGCAAAGTGGACCGTATCCTCGGCGCATTCTTTGGTGTCGTCAAGGCCCTCATGATTTGCTTCGTGCTGCTTTCCATTATGCATGTGCTGCCCTTCGGCGGCATCATCAAGGAGACTCGGGACACCGCTGTCGCTTATGACGTCTACAAGAGCTCGCTAGAAACCCTGGGATATTCCTCTGAACCCGTCGACCTTGTGGATGCCGCCGAGAAGAAGGCTTCCGAAGTAGCAAAGAACATGGCGGACAAGGCTGCGGAAAAGGCCACCGAGGTGGCCAAGGAAGCAACCGACAAGGCCGCGGAGGCCGCTAAGGAAGCCGTCGCCGACGCCGCCAAGAAGGCAATCCAGTCTGCGACCGAGCAAAAGGAGACCGTTGCAGACAACGACCAGTCCGCAGCCCAGGACGTCAAGGGCAACGTTTCTAACAACGAGAAGCAATAGCCTTGGCGCAAGCTTCGGCTTCTTTCACTATATCCTCTTCGCCGTCGATGTGGCGGTTTCTCATTACAAACTTACCGTCGCAGATTACAGAATGAATGGCACTGGAATCAGCGGCGTACACCCAGTTGCTGACCAGGCTGTGGCTGGGATTCAAGCGTTCGCTCTTAAGGTCAACCAGAAGGGCATCGGCAAGGAAACCCTCGGCAATGACCCCAGCCTCTACGCCATAGGCCAGAGCTCCATTTGCGGTAGCCATCTTCAGGGCCTCGGCGGCGTTCAGCGTATCCGCCTTCCCTGTAGCCTTGGCAAGTAGAGACACCACCTTCATCTCCTCGTGCATATCCAGGTTGTTGTTGGAAGAGGCGCCATCAGTCCCCAAGGCAAGCAGCATGCCGCTGTCCAGCATCTTGGGAACCTTTGGAATGCCGCTACTCAGTTTCAAGTTGGAGCAGGGATTGAGTACTGCGGCAGAACCGGATTCCGCCATGAGGGCCATATCATAATCGGAAAGGTGTACGCAGTGGGCGGCCACAAAGTTATCGCCAAGTACATCGTACCGTTCCATCAATTCCACCGGAGTGCAGCCGTATTGTTTCTTGCAATCCTTAACTTCTTTTAGCGTTTCGGAAAGATGGGTATGAAGAATCAGGTTCTCTTCGCGAGCCACCTTGGCGCAGCATTTGAACAATTCCTCGCCCACCATGTAAATGGAGTGAGGCATCACCGCCAACTTCACCCGATCGGACTCAAACTTGTGGGCCCTGATAAACTTGAAGTTCTCTTCTAGCACCGCCTCGGGAACAAGCCCCTGGGCCATGGTAACGCCGATAGTCGCGCGGATACCCATTTCCTTGACCACTTTCATGGTCTGCTCCCGATGCCAATACATATCCGAAAAGAATACAGTACCGGACTTGATCATTTCCAGCATGGCAAGGCGGGAACCGATTTCGATATCACTGGGGGTCATCTTGCCTTCGAAGGGCCAAATATGGTTCTGCAGCCATACCTGCAAGGGCATGTCGTCGGCATAACCACGAAGAAGAGTCATGGCGGCATGACAATGACCGTTATAAAACGGAGGCAACAGGGCAAGGCCCGCACAATCCACAACCTCGGCCTTGTCGTAATCCCTTGGAGTCAGTGGCTTTTTCACCTTGAAAAAGCGTTTTCCCGAAATCAAGACATCGCGAACTTGACCATCGACCATTACCGATTTCAAAACGATCTTAGACATGAGACCCTCAAAAAAAATTCGGGTAGAATATAGAATGACGAAATAAAATCGTCTTTTTTTTACAAAAAAATACAACACAAAAAAGTCCTCACTTTCCCATTTGTATTCTTTTTGTATATAATATGGATATGATTGACGAAGAATTAGAAACGCTTCCTATTTCGAGATCCGAGTTTTCGAGACTGGATGTTTTTAAGAACGTGTCTTTTGAATGTCTGGCAGGTTATCTGCTGGGTTGCAAGACTGTTGTTGTCGAGGCTGGTGAAGTTCTAATCGACCCGGAACACCCCATCCGCAGGCTTATCGTTGTTTTGGAAGGTATCCTGGAGGTGCAAATGCAATCCCAGGGCGGAAAATTTCACGATTACATCGGCCCAGGACACTGCGCAGGAGAAATGTCCATTTTTGACAATGTCCGCCCTAGCGCAAAAGTATTCGCCAAGGACAAGTGCAGACTGCTGATTGTGGATTCAGATACGGCATTGGCCATGATTCACGCCTCCCATGATTTGTGCCTGAATTTTCTGCACATTCTCAGTCAGCGTATCCGCAACAACAATCGTGTTGTCTGCGAAGAGGAATACCACATACGTTGCATAGAGGAAAACGCCAAGGTGGATGCCCTTACCGGCTTGCACAACCGTCGTTGGTTAGAAGAAGTCTACACACGAGAAATGTCTCGCAGCAATGCAGGGAACTTCAAGCTCTCCGCATTCATGCTGGATATAGACCACTTCAAAAACGTCAACGACACCTACGGCCATCTCGCCGGCGACCAGGTGCTCATGACCGTGGCCAAGGCAATCGGCCAAAACCTTCGCCCCTCCGACATGCCCGTCCGCTACGGTGGCGAAGAATTCTCCGTGTTCCTGCCAGGGACCTCCACCAACAACGCAAAGATTATCGCCGAACGCCTACGCCAAAACATCGAAAGAACTCAAATTGCATTACCCTCCGGAGACATTCTTCAAATAACCATTAGTATTGGCTTTACCGAGCGCATCGACAACGACAGCGTAAAATCCATTATCGAAAGAGCCGACCAAGCTCTTTACCACGCCAAGAAAAACGGCAGAAACCGAGTCTGCCTTAATCTTGGAAACGATGGCATGTTCCTGTTCTAAGAAACGACAAATTGGCTATCGATCCATTTCCAGGACGATACCAGGCTTACCCAAGACATCGCCACCCTTTACGATAACCCATACCACATCAAGTCCTTCTACCTGAGCCGCAGTGATTTCTTCGGCGACCCCATCGGTAAGGACTATCACCTTGTTTATTCCCTTTTCTTTCGCATGTTCGAATACGGGAGAAAAACAAGTTCCTCCTCGACCCTTGAACTCAATGCTTTCAATGTTCATCCGATTGAAGAACATCGGGTCGTCAGGAGAATGCACCTGAGTATCGAAACTCCACAAAAAGACACCTGTATAATGCGCAAGACGTTCTATTTCAACAATAAAGCGCGACAGGTCTGCCGACCCCACACTACCCGAGGTATCCGCGTACACCGCCACAGGCTCCACAGACTTACTGGCACTTCCAAGGAAAGGCTTTCCATAATGCTTGTTCCAGCGACGACGAGAAGGCGTTCTCTCAAAGCTTATAAAGGATCCCACCTTAAGGCGTAGAATATCTCCCCAATTCAAGGGTTGTTCCTGAGCTTTCTTTACCATTTCAATGGCATGGCTGTCCAAATGCCCCCACTGATGATTCCGTTCAATCTGTTCTACAACGTTACGAACATAATCATCAATGAAAGCGTCTTCGTCAAAGCCCTCTCCATGCCTTGCACCAATGCGACCTTTGGTGATTTTACCAAGAGGACAATCTTCACTAATGTCGGAATCCTTATCGCCATCTCCAGACGAAACAAAGACGACTTTCATATCAGGGTACTTGTTGTCCAACAACGCCAGGTACTGTTCAGAACTCAAACCGTTTCTGAAACTAAACTGCGACGGAAGCAGGCACTGGACATCCCCCTTCTTCTTGTTGCCAACATCTTCCTTGAAACGAGGCATCTTTATGCCCACATCTTCTTGGATCATGCAGTTGATGGCAAGATCCATAGCCACGTTCTCCTTGTAGGCTCGGCAAGGATCGCTAGACATACGGTGGGTACAATGATGTAACAGCACATGCATCATTTCGTGAATTAGAACAAAAGTACGTTCGTTCTCTTCTAAGGATTCAAAGAACTCAGGATTATAGACAAGAGAAATCCTACCGTTCTTTACACTCACCCCCATGGTATCAATTGCTTTGGACTGAGATATATTCATCCCGGCCAAGAGATTGAAACTGAAAGGGCTAAAGAGAATCAATCTGCACAGGGTTCCCTGGAAGCTAGATTCAATCTCCGTCATGACTAGCCCTCAACAATAATATCATCACGATCCAGATCTTCGATGGACAAGTTCTTCATCTTGGTAAAGTTTGCCACCCAGTTGTCATAGGCAGAGGCACGTCCGTTTTTCGATTCCTTGTTTAGCATCACTTCGTTATAAACCTTATAACGCTTGGGAGTGGTTCGCCAAGCCAGGAACTGATCCTTACTTTCTTTCTGCCAGCCCTTCACAAAGGCGGCAACCGCTTCATTGGGGCAAATTTCCAGGAACTTCAAAATGTTTCGTTCATATGCGGCGGTCAACTTTGTCTTCTTGACCATTTCAAGAAGGGTATGGCAGACAGGAACTGCAGCCTTGGCATTCTTGGTAAACGCAGACTTCACCTGCATACAGTAAGCCTCGTCAAAGTCCTTCAAAATTCGAGTCACATCGAGTTCATTCTTACGGTCCAATTCGCAATACTGGGCGAACTTCAAGGCGTGACTATAGCCTACAAATGCGGCTGCAATTTCCGTCAAGAAATTCTGATTTTCAGAGGTAATGTCATCCTTGTTCTTGCGGAAGCGTTCCAAACATTCACCAAGCTGAGTCCAGTCACGAGGGCATGGGCCCTTTTTACCCTGAATAGAAAGATCTTCAATGGTCTTGGAAGGCAGCACAATAAAGTCCGGATACTTCTTAAGAAATTCCAGAACAGCTTCGTGGATTTCACCGCGTTGTACTCGATTTTCGTAATCCATGATGTATTCACCATTGGTTGGAGCGAAGGTGAAATTCTTGATTCGGCTTTCCTGCGCCGGGTCGCGACGAGTGCCGTTATAAATTTTCGCATTGTCGTTGTCGGCACAGATGACGTAAGTATTCTCCTTGAGGTTCACGCCGAACAGACGATGTTCAAGAAGAAGTTCCATAATGCCATCCTGAATCACAGCGTTTCCGCGCTTGCATTCATCCAGGAACAGGATATAAATGTCATCGTACTTTGTGAGACGGCTATAGTGCATGCCGTTTTCTTCGTACAACTTCGTCATTTCATCGTCATATTCCTTACAAGTAGGAATCCAGCTGGGCGGGCAGCTATAGGTGCGGCCACCAAATTCCTGGAAGTTACCGATAAGGTCTGCAGGATCCATAATGGACACACAACGGCTAATCACATGGACGCATTCCAAAGGCAAATTATGCTTTTTTGCAATGATTTCGCGGACGGTATTGTGAACATAGGAGGTCTTGCCAATACCGTGGTTGCCCATGAGGCCAAGAGTATGGGACGGCAAAAGGCCGTGTTCAATAAAGCGATTGATCGATTTAATATCCATAACAGTTCCTTGTTTTACTTCTACAAGTATTATCGGACTGTTAAAAACATTTGTAAAAAAAATCCTCGGAAAAAATTCCGAGGATAGGCATTTTCATAAAGAAAACAAATTCAGAAGAACTTACAGTCTCTTCAGCACAGCCTGTGCGTGGTGGTAGAAGCCCTCTTCCATTGCAACAGCGGCAATTGCCTTGGCGTTCTTCTTGATAGCCTTTTCGCTATATCGGATAATGGACATGCGCTTCAGGAAGTCGTAAACGCCCAGAGGGCTGAAGAAGCGGCCAGTGCCGTTGGTGGGCAGCACATGGTTGGGGCCTGCAAAGTAGTCGCCCACCGGTTCAGAAGACCAGTGACCGATAAACACGGCGCCGGCGTTTTCAATCTGGGCAGCCATGGATTCAGCTTCGTCTGTCATGACTTCGAGATGTTCCGGAGCAATCTTGTTTGCAATGGCAACGCCATCGAACCAGTCCTTTACCACGAGGATGCGGCCGAAGTTATCCAGCACCTTCTGGAGCAGTTCCTTCTTGGGGCTGTTTTCCACCTGTACGTCTACGCAGGCAGAAATCATCTGGGCGGTTTCCATGTCGTCGGTAATGCAGATGGCGGCTTCGAAACCAGAACCGTGTTCAGCCTGGGAAAGCAGGTCTGCTGCAACGAAGTCAGGATCGGCAGTCTTGTCGGCCATGACGAGAACTTCAGAGGGGCCAGCCACCATGTCGATGTCAACGACACCGAAGACTTCTTTCTTGGCGACGGCTGCGAAAACGTTACCCGGGCCAACAATCTTGTCGACACGTTCAACAATAGTCTTGCCCTTGGCATCCTTGGCTCCGTAAGCCAACAGGCCGATAGCCTGTGCGCCACCGATGTGGTAGACTTCGGTAATGCCCAACTGCTGGAGCACGAAGGCCACGGCGCGGTTGATTTCGCCCTTGATGGGGGTCACCACAACGATGTCCTGAACACCAGCAAC
>JAZLKH010000073.1:0-7244 GCA_045597545.1 Fibrobacter sp. | reverse complement strand
TGCACTTCTTTTCCTGCGAAAAGAAGAACGGACTTCAGTTCCACTTCAGAACCAACAGCGGCGTCGATGGTCGGAACCTTGTAGGTCTTGCCGAGTTCGACTTTATACTGGAAACCACCTGTTTCAACAATAGAATACATGTTTGTAATCCTTTTTAGGTTGCTATTGGAGCCCCAAATTTAGTAAGAATGCGTTGAAAATCAAAGGGTTAGACGGGAATTTAGCGAATTTTTCTTCATTTTTTTCACAGTTTACTCACTTTTTTTGAGTATTCTAAGGGTAAAATACACAAGGGATTGGACAAGGCGGTCGAAAAAGAGCCTTTTGGTGGCATTTTCACACCGGTTCTACCCCACGGCCAAAGACACCGACGCATAAAGTTTGCTAATTTTGGGCGGAAATTTATAAAGGACACTCTAATGAGCAAAATTATGAGCCTGAATGGCGATTGGGAAATGATCTGGGACACCGAAGACCAGGGTATTTCCAATCGTTGGTATGCTACCTACCCCTCCGACACCGAAACAGTCCAGGTCCCCCATATCTGGGAACGTTCCTTCGACAAGCTTCTGATGTCCCAGGACTGCGCTTACTATTTCAAACGATTCACCATCGAAGACGAAAAGCAGGTCACCAAGCGTATTTTCCTGAAGTTTGACCGCATCGCCACCCACGCCACCGTTTGGCTCAACGGAAAGTTCCTCGGCACCCACTTTGGCGCCTACACCCCGTTTGTATTTGAAACCCAGAAGGCCCTGAAGATCGGCGAAGAGAATATTCTTTGCGTACGCGTGGCCAACATGGGCGCATCCAACAGCCGCATCGACTTTGGCCGCGAATCCAAGGAAGGCGCAGACGACCGTTACGCCCACCCCAGCGAGATGCCCGTGGGCCAGCCCTGGAACCAGTACCCCTTTGGCGGCATCTTCGGCAACGTGGAACTGATTCTCGGCACCGCAGCCTTTATCTCTGACGTCCACGTGGAACCGGATCTGGACCAGGACCGTGTCGCCTGCGAAGTCAGCTTCAACAATCCTCGCGGCTTTGCAACCCGACTCCGCGTGCTCATGAAGAACCCCGCAGGCGAAGTTTACGAGCACTTTATCGACAACATCAAGCTGGACAAGGAAAACGCCACCCAGCGCTACGTATTCGAAGTCAAGGAACTGAAGCGCGACCACTTCCAGTGGAGCCCAGACCATCCCAACGTTTACGCCGTCGAGTTCCAGATGGAAATCAAGGCAGCCAAGGAAAAGGACGGCAAGGAGCTCAAGCGCCCCGAATACGCCTACCCCGTCGTACGCACCTTCGGCTTCCGCAAGTTCGACTGCCTTAAGGGCGACTACTACCTGAACGACCAGATCCTGAAGATCCAGGGCGTAAGCTACAACCAGCAGTGGAGTGAAGGCGGCCTATGGACCTACGACAACCCCAAGCTGGAAGCAGACCTCAAGGCAATCAAGGCCGCTGGCTTCAACGCTATCCGCAGCTGCGGCGCCCCCCTTACCGAAGAGGCCCTGACCATCTGCGACAACATCGGCCTTATCGTGTTCCAGGAATTCCCCATCCACACCATGCGCTCTACCGCCCAGGGTCTGGAAATTGCGAAGAAGCTGATCAACGACATCGTCAAGGAACAGCACAACCACCCCTGTATCGGCGTGTGGGTGCTTGGCTCCGAGAACGGCACGTTCTTGCTGCTGAACGGCAACAAGATGCTGAACGCCATCAGCCCGGTAGACATGACCCGCCCCGTCATCAGCAACCTGAACAGTATCTACCTGGACAACGAGGGCAACTTCCACAAGGATACCGGCAAGGTTCTGCCGGTGACTACCGACAGGATTTCTACCTACGCCACCCTCCGCGTGAATCCGCGCATGAACCCCAGCGCCGCCTACAGCCACTACCTGGCCCACAGCTTTGACCGCGACAACGAGGAACTGATGGTTCCCGACGCAGGCCTGGGCGACGCCGTGTTCCAAGACGAAGAGGAGAACGTCGCAAACGACATCAACAACAAGATGTTGGTCACCCTCAAGAACCATACGCTGCTCCCGGCGGAGGCGACGACCATCAGCGGTCCCCGCAGCGCCAAGAACCAAAAGGCCATCAAGACCTTCGTAAAGAATGTGGAATCCTTCGTAGAAGGCGATCTGTCGATTTGGAAATCCTACAAGGAATTCAATGACGTGGCCCGCGGCATTGCCCTCAAGAGCAAGCTGGACCAGATCACCGCCTTCCAGAGCAACCCCCAGGTTTCCGGCTTCTTTCTGGACCAGTGGGCAGACTTCACCACCGATTTCAGCGGCTTGAACGACGAAAACCGCAAGTCCAAGGGTTTCGAAAGCTTTGCCAAGGAAATCACCACCCCCAGCCGCGCCCTCGTAAGTGAACTGGAACACGTGGTCGCCCCCCAGAGCGAAGTCAGTTTCCAGATTACCTTATTGAACAACAAGCGCCTGGAAGACGTTTCCGTTGTGGTAAAGCTCATGGACGCTAGCGGCAAGGAACTTTCGAGCCAGACCATGTCTCCCGAGGAACCCGCAGGCAAGACCAGCCTTACCCAGCTGGGTATTTGCACCATGATGTCTCCGCGTAACGTGGGCAAGTACCAGATCAAGGTGACCCTCATGGACAACGGCAAGGAAGTCCACAGCTCTACCGAAGACCTGATCGTCATCGAACAGGCCGACGTACGCAGCGCCATGAAGAAGGTCTGCTTCCTGGACGAATGCGAAGAATCCAGCGACGCCATGGCAGCCCTCATGGGCCCCGAGCAGATTATCTTCACTGCAAACCTGAGCTCCTGGCCAGACGAAATTTTGGACAAGATTGTGGACGTCACCAAGAACGGCGGCAAGACATTGCTGCTCTCCGACATGACACAGGAGGACATCGACTTCCTGAACCAGAGCCACCACTTCGAAAGCACCCTGGAATCCCACTGGAGTACCGGCGCAAACGAGCTGAGCCTGCACTACCTGCCCAAGAATTCCCCCTTGGCCACCGTCTTTGGCGACACCGCCGTGCTGGACCACAACGCCGCTGCGGTAATGCCCAGCATCTCGCTGAACGAGCTGCCCGGTGCAACAGTGTTCGCCCGTGACCTCGCCTTTAAGGATGGCGAGGTGAAGACCGGCGCGGACCTGCAGCTGTACCCCTTTGGCAAGGGCAAGATCATGTTCAACCAGTTCAACGTTTTCGAAGGCCTCGAAACAAACGCCCTGGCCGACGCCCTGTTCTCTGCCATTGTAAACCTGCTGTAATAGCAGATGGGCTAAAGATTAAAGGCCGCGGATTTTTCCGCGGTCTTTTCGTTTGTACAAAAAAAAGACCCGGCACCACCACGAGTGAGAAGGTTAGCGCCGAGTCTAAGCACCCAAGTCCGATACCCGGCGACTACCACTTGATGTCGCAAGTAAAAACAAACCTGTGAGAATAAAATACACTTTTACGTGATGAAAACCAAGTTTTTCTTGCCGATTCCGCGGCAACGAATATTCCAAGCTGGAATGGATTATTTTCTATTATTGCATCGGTCAAAACATTCTTCTGGAATTTTAAAGTATGGCGAACGAGAACCTTGAACAATATTCTGAACTTTTAGCAAGGAACGCCCGAAAGGCGTCCCGTACTCTGCGCACCCTGAGCGCCGAAGCTAGAAACGCGGCACTGAACCTGGTGGCAAAAAAACTCCGCGAGCAGAAGGCCGAGATCCTTGCCGCAAACAAGGTGGACCTGGAAGCCAGCGCGGGCAAGATTAGCGACTCCATGATGGACCGCCTGACCTTGAACGACGCCCGTATCGAGGCCATGGCCAAGGGCGCCGAGGAAATCGCAGCCTTTACCGACCCCCTGGGCCGCGTGCTGGAAGCCCGAGAGCTGAAAAACGGAATCAAGATCAGCCGCGTGTCGGTGCCCATGGGCGCAATCTTCTTCATTTACGAGAGCCGCCCTAACGTGACCATCGACGGAGCCTGCCTATGCTTTAAGTCGGGCAACGCCGTGGTGCTTCGCGGCGGCAAGGAATCCCTGAAGTCCTCCAAGATTTTGGCGGATATCTTCCGCAGCGCCCTCACAGAATGCGGCATCGACGCCGACGCGGTGCAGCTGGTTGAAAATCCGGACCATGCCCTGGTGACCAGGCTTTTGCAGATGAACGAATACCTTGACCTGGTGATCCCCCGTGGCGGTGAACGCCTGATCCGCGCTGTGGTAGAACAGAGCAAGATTCCCGTAATCAAGCACTTTAACGGCATCTGCCACGTGTATGTGGACAAGGCCGCAGACATCGAAAAGGCAAGGAACATCCTTGTCAACGCCAAGACTCAGCGCACCGGCGTATGCAACGCCATGGAATGCGTACTCTTTGACCGCCACTTGGACAAGGCCGTGGTACTGGACCTGGTAAGGACCCTGCAGGACAAGGGTGTGGAATTCTACGGGAACGCAGAGGCGGTCCGCGAAATTCCGGGTACCCAGGACATCGGCGACGAGGCAAATTACCATACCGAATACCTTGCCCTGAAGTCCAGCGTGAAATTCGTGGACGGCGTGGAGGAAGCCTGCGAGCACATCGAGAAGTACAGCAGCCGCCACACCGAGGCTATCGTCTCCGAGGACACTGCAGCCCAGGAATACTTCGTTGCAAACGTGGACAGCAGCAGCGTCATGGTGAACGCCAGCACCCGCTTTGCCGACGGCGGCGAGTACGGACTTGGTGCCGAAGTGGGCATTTCCACCGACAAGATTCACGCCCGCGGCCCCATGGGAGTGGAGAGTCTGTGTACCTACAAGTGGATTTTGAAGGGAAACGGTCAGGTAAGAGGCTAAAAAAATCACTTTTTTTTGAAACAAGTGATTCTTTTTTGACAAAAAAATATTACTATACCGATAGATATTACAAAAGCCACTCGAAAGGAGAAAATTCATGGCCAGAAAGAAAGCTAGCAACGACGATTTGGACAACGAACCGATCGTGCCTAACGAAGACACCGAGCTTGACGAATCCTCCACCTTCGACGAAGAAGAGGATGAATCCGAAGACAAGGGCATCGACGAGATCCTCGGCGGTGCTACCCTTGGCAAGGCGGGCTCCGATATTGACGGCTGGGGCGGCGGCGAAGATTACGAAGGATAATTCCTTTTCAACGTTGTCACAGACGTAAACGGAAACTTTAGAGGAGTCGTTCACTAGGCTCCTCTTTTATATAGTTTAGTGGGCATGAGAAACATCTTTTTAGAATGCGGCCACAGTGCCGAGGAAATCGAGGCCAAGCTGAACGAGGCCTACAGTAGTCTCTTCGAAGGGGACTGTGATAGCGAGCGCATCTGCTTTACAAGCGATAACGACCTGGCCTACATCGTGGACATAGGACACAGCGACATCCGCTCCGAGGGCATGAGCTATGGCATGACCATTGCCGCGGCCCTGGGAAGGCAGGACCTGTTCGACAAGCTCTGGAACTTCGCCAGGCGCTACTCCTTGAACAAGGAAGGCCCGTGGAAGGGTTACTTCTCCTGGCAGGTATCGGTGAAGGACTTCTCCATGATGGACCCGGGTTCCGCCCCCGACGGCGAGGAGTATTTTGCCGCGGCCCTGCTCATGGCCGCCAAGAAATTCGGCGACAGCCGCTACAAGCAGGACGCCCTGCAGATCATAAGCGACATGGCCTACAAGCCAAGATGCGAGAACGTGCATACCATGTTCGACCATCAGCAGATGCTCCCCCGCTTCTCACCCAACGACGGAAACGACTTTACGGACCCCAGCTACAACACGCTGGCATTCTACCGCCTTTACGCCCGTGAAAGCGGTGACGACTTCTGGAACAGGGCCGCCCAGAGCAGTTTCAGGTACCTGCAGAAGGCGGTGCATCCGGTAACGGGGCTTTCCGCCGAGTATTCCGAGTACGACGGCACTCCGAGAGCCACCCCCTGGTACCCCACCAGCGACTGCTTCTGCGGCGACGCCTGGCGCGTGGCCTGGAACATGGCCCTGGACGCCAGCACCCTGGAAAAGTACTACGGCAACAATATTAGCCCGGAACTCTCCGAGGTCAGGGAATGGGAACGCAGCGCCGTAAGGCGCCTCCTCAACTTCTTCGAGGAACGCCGCCCCTACCTGGCCGACTACCGAGTCGACGGTTCCGCCTTCCCCACGGAACCGCGCAAGGCCACCGTGGGCCTTGTGGCCATGAACGGGGCGGCAACCCTTGCCCTGGAACCAGGCGATCCGCTGATCAAGTCCTTCGCCGAAGACCTGTGGAATCTTAAGGCCCCCACCGGAACCTGGCGCTACTACGATGGCACCCTGTACATGCTGGGGTTCCTGGCCTGCGCAGGAAAGATCGAACTGTAGAATTTTTCAGTCAACTAGCTGTACAAACAAGAAACGCCGCGGACTTGGACGTCGGCGTCATTTTTATGAGCTAAAAAGACTTCGCCTGAATATAAAAAAGGGCCTCGCCTTATAAAAGAAAAGGGCTTCGCCCTTTTGGAGGGCAAAGTCCTTTTTAAATAAGGATTCTCTTTCGAGAAAATTCTTACTTAGCGATAACGCGAGCCATTTCGCAAACCTTGTTGCTGTAGCCCCATTCGTTGTCGTACCAAGAGCAAACCTTAACGAAGGTCGGGTCGAGCTGGATACCGGCCTTAACGTCGAAGATGGAGGTACGAGAATCGTTGCGGAAGTCAGTGGAAACAACTGCATCTTCGGTGTAACCGAGAACGCCCTGGAGGCCGCCTTCGGAGATCGGAGTTTCAGAAGCCTTCTTCATAGCAGCGCAGATGTCTGCGTAGGTAGCTTCCTTGCAGAGTTCAGCGGTGAGGTCAACGAAGGAAACGACAGAGGTCGGAACGCGAACGGACATACCAGTGAGCTTACCGTTGAGAACCGGGAGAACAACGCCAACAGCCTTTGCAGCACCGGTAGAAGACGGGATCATGTTTTCGAGGATGCCACGGCCACCGCGCCAGTCCTTCTTGGACGGGCCGTCAACGGTCTTCTGAGTAGCAGTTGCAGCGTGGATGGTGGTCATGAGGCCGCGCTTGATGCCGAAGGTGTCGTTAAGAACCTTGGAGATCGGAGCCAAGCAGTTGGTGGTGCAGCTGGCGTTGGAGATGATCTTCTGGCCGGCGTAGGTGGTGTGGTTCACACCGTAGACGAACATGGGGGTGGCGTCCTTGGAAGGAGCGCTCATGATGACCTTCTTGGCACCAGCCTTCAGGTGGGCGGAAGC
>JAZLKH010000072.1:0-6489 GCA_045597545.1 Fibrobacter sp. | reverse complement strand
GGAAGGCACGCCTCAGCTGGGCCCTCCCCCTGCCTTACGACGGCGACTACGTGACCTACGTGTGGTTCGACGCTTTGCTCAACTACGTGAGCGCCTCCACCGCCTTCCACAAGACTTTTGCTGACGGTACCCCCATCTGGCCCGCCACCTACCACCTGATCGGTAAGGACATCCTCACCACTCATAGCGTGTACTGGCCCACTATGCTCATGGCCCTGGACATTCCTCTGCCCAAGCATATTCTGGCCCACGGCTGGTGGCTGGTGAACGGTGGCGAAAAGATGAGTAAGTCTGCCGGTAACGTCGTAAAGCCCATGGACTACATGGAAAAGTACGGCGACGACGCATTCCGCTACTACCTGGCCCGCGAAATGGTAGTTGGCCAGGACGCCAACTTCACCCACGATTCCTTTGTCCGTCGCATTAACGCCGATCTGGCAAACGACCTGGGCAACGTTCTGAACCGCGTCCACAAGCTGGTGCTTACCAACTTCGAAGGCAAGCTGCCTGCAGCCGTGGTCATGGATGACGCCGCCAACGACGTGATGAACCTCGCCAAGAAGGTCATCGAAGACATTAAGCAGGACCTGCCCCAGGCTCGCCTGTCCCAGTCTATTGAAAACATCATGAGCCTTGTCCGTAGCATCAACCGCTACTTCGAAATCAAGGCTCCCTGGAAGCTGGCCAAGGACCCGGCTCTCAAGGACGAACTGGCAACGGTTCTCTATGTGGCAGCCGAAGCTGTGCGCCTCAGCCTCTGCATGCTGTGGCCGGTGATCCCCACCAAGGCTGAAGAAGGACTCAAGATGCTGGGCACCAAGTTCACTAGCGCCGAAGACCTGGTCTGGGGCCTGATGAAGGGTGGCGAAGCCTTCGGCGAAGGCAAGCCCCTGTTCCCCCGCATCGAAGAAGAAGTGAAGCCCCAGCAGCAACAGCAGCAGGCCAAGCCCAAGCAGAACAAGCCCCTGACCGCAGCCGATGTTCCTGCCGCCATGGACCTTCGCGCAGCAAAGATCGTGGAAGTGGCAGACCATCCGGATGCAACGTCCCTCTATGTGCTTAAGGTAGACGCAGGCGAAGGCGAACTCCGCACCGTTTGCTCCGGCCTGAAGGCTAGCTACGAAGCTTCTGAACTGAAGGACCGCATGATTCTTTTGTTCGCAAACCTGAAGCCCGCACCGCTTCGCGGTATCATGAGCGCAGGCATGCTCTTCGCAGGCGATTTGGAAGCAGAATCCCACAAGTGCAGGTTGGTGGCAGTACCTGAAGGTGCAAAGCCCGGTGACCGCGCACTGTTCAAGGGCATCGAACCTTCTGAACCGCGCGAACTGAAGCTGAAGGATTTCGACAAGATCGCCCTCTCCGTCAAGAACGGTGAAGTGTTCTGCGCTGCCGGCGAAGGTGCCGCACCCATCGCGCTGGAAATCGGCGGCAAGGCCGTGACCTGCGACGTTCCGGAAGGAAACGGAGTGCATTAACGCTAGATTCTCGCCTTCGCGAGAATGACAATTCAAAAAAGACCCGCTTCAAAGCGGGTCATTTTTTTTCGATTCAGATTACTCTGAGCAACTCGCATCAAGATGACACAAAGCCCCCGCCGCCATAAAAGGCGCCGCTTTCAACATCACACGAAAAGCAGTCCTCCGTTCCCGATCCATGTCCTTTTCATGAGGATCTCGCCTGTCCTTTTTGCGTTCCTTCATTTTCTGTTCACGGTCCCAGCTTTCTTCTGTAATGGGACAATCGTCGGTACAGCTAATCTCTTTTACGGGCTTCTGCACGGCCTCTGGGATTTCGGGAATCCAGCAGTAGCGTTTTTCCTTTTTCTTTTTGCGCCCTTGAACAACTGCCGTCTTGCAATACATGGCAAGAGAGTCTTTGCCTATGTAAAACTTATCCGCCCCTACCGTATCGTCCGCGGCAACATTAAATCCAAGGCCAGTGCTTTGTGACTCGACGATTTGAGGATTCTTGTCGAAACGGACAGGTCCATCAAGATTTGGATTAGCCAAAGAATCCTCTGGAATTGGCCTCAGCACAAGCTGAGCGTTGCTGTTCACGACAAAGCAGAACAGGCCCGCAAATAAACCAAGGAATTTATAGGAAGGACATTTCATAAGCTAACCCCGATAGCTCTAATGTAGGCTTTTTTTTCGAATACGGATTTGCGATTCGTCGAAACAAAATCTACTTTCGACAAGGAATTCAACTGACGAGCAATTTATGAACCTTACACAAGTCCATCACATCGCCATCATCGGCAGCGATTACGAGAAGTCCAAGCATTTTTATGTGGATCTTCTGGGATTTAAAATTATCCGCGAGAATTACCGTGCAGAGCGTGGGGATTACAAGATCGACCTGCAGTTAAACGGCATGGAGTTGGAACTGTTCATCATTTCGGGTAGGCCGCCCCGCCCTAGCTATCCCGAAGCAAACGGCCTTCGTCACCTGGCATTCCACGTAGAATCCGTAGATGCAACCGTTGCAGAGCTGAACGCCCTAGGAATCGCAACGGAACCTGTTCGCGTTGACGACTATACCGGCAAGAAGATGACATTCTTCAGCGATCCTGACGGATTGCCCCTGGAAATCCACGAATAAAATCTATCTTTGGCCTCGAAATGAGGCAAGATGATTTTGATATTGGCACCAAGCGGGATCCCTTTTCGCCGCTGGTAATTATTGCAGGCCTGATGGTGGCCTGCTACTTGACATCAAACGTGATGGCAGTGAAACTGCTGTCGGTCTGCGGCATTACCATTTTTGACGCAGGCACCATCACCTTCCCCCTGGCCTATATGCTGGGGGACGTTCTCACCGAAATCTGGGGTTTCAAGACGGCCCGCAAGGTCATCTGGCTTACCTTCTTCTGCCAGGTGTTCATGGCCATCTTCACCTTCATCGGCACAACTCTCCCCTCCCCCGACTTTACCGAAGAAACCGCCAGCGCCTACTCCACCATTTTCAGCTTTGTCCCGCGAATTACCGTAGCCTCCCTCATCGCGTTCTTGCTAGGCGAACTCACCAACGCTTGGACCATGGTAAAGATTCGTGAGAAGACCGGACGCAGTCTTCTTTGGGTGCGAACCATTGGCAGTTCCCTTTTCGGCTACATCGTAGACACCAGCATCTTTGTGCTGATCGCCTTTGCTGGCACGGTGCCCACCAACGACCTAATCAGCATGATCGTGGTGCAGTTCCCGGGCAAGCTTGCCATTGAGGCCATCTGCGCAACACCTATCGCCTACGCTCTCATCAACTGGCTACGTAAACGTTTTGAAGCCATGGAAGGCAAGCAGGAACTGGTGCTGAATTCCATCACCGAAAGCATTGACAACCTCCGCAATGAAAACGACAAACTCTCGTAATTCATAACTCATAATTCATAATTATGCTAAACACCACCCTCTGCTACATCGAACAGAATGACAAGTATCTGCTGCTCCACCGCGTCAAGAAGAAGAATGACATCAACAAGGACAAGTGGATTGGCATCGGCGGCAAGTTCGAGGAGTGGGAATCCCCCGAAGATTGCATCAAGCGCGAAGCATTGGAAGAAACAGGCCTCACTCTCATCAAGCCCAAGTACCGCGGCATCATCACCTTCATCAGCGACGGCATGGACCAGACCGAGTTTATGCACCTGTTTACGGCAAACCAATGGACCGGCGAAATCAAGGAATGCGACGAAGGCAACTTGGAATGGGTTCCGAAGGCAGACGTAGCGAAACTCCCCCACTGGGACGGCGACCTGATTTTTCTGGCCCTGCTGGAACGTGGCGAACCCTTTTTCTCGCTGAAGCTGACCTACAAGGGCAGCACCTTGACCGAGGCCCTTTTGAATGAAGAACCGGTGAAGGTAGAAGATTTTATTTAATTACCACTGAGAATCGCTGTGCGATTCTGTTTGCTGCGGTTTGGTCATGTCGGAATGCAAGCTTTCTGTCGCGGCATTCGCCTTGCTACCACTTGAAACCGCTTCGCGGTTTAGTTAGCTGCGCCTCGGTCATAGAAACAAGCAAGCTTGTTTCTGCGACGCTCGGCTTGCTACCACTTTGCCAGGGCAGCCCTGATTATTATATGCGTCGCGGAGCGACTACCACTTAGCAAGGGCGTTGGTGATGATCAGGTCCTGGAGTTTTTCGATGGCGCGAGCCTGTCCGTGGCGGTCTTCGGTTTCATTGGCCTGCACATCGTACGTGCCTTCTGCGGACAGCGACTTGCTTTCGTAAATGATGCGATCCTTTACGTTATCATAGAACTTGACGCTAACTCGGATGGTCACACGATAAGTTTCCACATCGCTGCTGCTGTTGTAGTTTTCAGGCTTGTTGGTGTAGCTCAGCAGCGTCATCTCAAAATCGGAATCCGCTTCACCGTTGATAATGCGAACACCGCCGGCGTTCTTCTTGAACATTTCCAGCACTCCGGTACGGATGTCATTGGCAAGAACCGGATCCATGGTCTTGTCTTCCACCTCGTGGATGTTCACGGTACGGATATGGCTAGGCAGCGTACTGGCGGTAAAGCTGTAGCAACCCGAAAAGAAACAGGCAACAACAAGCATAAAACCTATCAGCACTTGTGAAAATCTCAACGATTTAAGCATACAGTAATAGTAGAAATTTCCGTCTAAGTTTTGGTTATATTATTTTTTACGAAGATGATAAAGGCGTGATTTTTGCATACATGAAATCATCGTCTTGTCCGTGTTACGAAATATGGAGATGTTATGGGTTTAAAACTTCCTGCATTAACGGTCTCAGTCACCCTACTTGCCGCATTAAACGCACTGGCCGTTACGAAAGTGGCCTGCGTAGGCAACAGCATTACCTATGGTTACGGCATCGAAAGTTCTCCCAAGAAATATCCAGACCATCTGCAGGACATGCTGGGCGATCAGTTCGAAGTCAAGAATTTTGGTAATTCAGGCAAAATGTTCCACAAGGCATCTAATGAGTCCTACTGGTCTCAACCCACCTTTACCGACGCCTATAATTACGCCCCCGACATCGTTGTCATCGAACTAGGCACCAACGACAGCAAGTATTTTTTTGATGGTGCAGGTGGCAGCTACAACTATTATTACTACGAGTACAAGAGCATTTCAAAAGGCGCCTTGGTCAACGAAATGACAAAGGACTACGAAGCCCTCATCGACACCTTCGCCCACCAGCCTCAGTCGCCAAAGATTTATGCCACATTGCAGCCTTACGCACAAAATAACGACTGGTTCATTACGGATACCGCTATTGTCAACACAATCAACCCCATTATCAAGGATGCCGCAACGGCAAGGGGAGCCGTTCTAATAGACCTTCATTCTACCTTCAACAAGAAGGAATGGCTGCTGGACGATGTGGTTCACCCCAACGAAGAAGGGGCCAAGGAACTGGCACGAATTATTGCCGACGGAATTCTTGAAACCCCTGCGGAATCCAGTTCTTCCGAGGTTGCGATTTCACCCGAAAGCTGTTCCTCCACAGAGAATGACGTCGAATCCACCAAGACCACGTTAACTGCGGCAAAGCCCGAAATCTCTACCCAGGGTAAGGCGGTGGCAGTTTCTAACTACGTGGGGGAAATTTCAGTTTTTGACCTGAACGGCACCCTAGTCAAGCAGGTTCATTCCGACGGATTTAGCCTTTTCATGCTAAACCGAATCGGCACTTATATTGTAAAAGCGGGGCTTCAAACCCAAAAATTGCATTTTAAATAGAACCTCACGCCTCAAAGGGCGTTGCCCGACCTCATGACCCGATTCTTTTTTCTATAATTACCGACGTAAAATTTTATCTAACCGAGGCATAACATGCTTGACATTAAGAAAATCCGCGAAAATCCGGAATATTATATTGCTGAAACCGAAAAGAAGTATACTACCGTGAGCCTGCGCGATGTTCTCGCCATCGACGAAGAACGCCGCCCGCTGCTTACCGAAGTGGAACGCCTCAAGAGCGAACGCAACGCTCAGTCCAAGCTCATCGGTGAACTGAAGAAGAAGGGCGAAAACGCAGACGAAGCACAGGCAGCCACCCGCGAACTGGGCAACAAGATCGACGAAATGGACAAGAAGCTGAAGGATCTGGAATACAAGCAGACCGAAATGCTCATGCACGTCCCCAACATCGCTCCCCGCTCCATCGAAGGTAAGGACTCCTCCGACAACAAGGTCGAAAAGGACGGCCCCATTCCCTTCGACTACTACACCAAGAACGATGACTTCGCTCGCGTCGACCACAAGACTCTCGGCGAACGCCTTGGCATTTTCGACTTCGAACGCGGCGCAAAGATTTCCGGTTCCGGCTTCCCGGTTTACCGCGGTCTCGGCTCTCGCCTGGAACGTGCCCTCATCCAGTTCTTCCTGGACGAACACCAGAAGGCTGGCTTCGAAGAATTCACTCCTCCGTACCTGGTTACCCGCAACACCATGCGCGGCACCGGTCAGCTCCCCAAGTTCGAAGAAGACATGTACCGCTGCGACAA
>JAZLKH010000071.1:0-6423 GCA_045597545.1 Fibrobacter sp. | reverse complement strand
GGGATATCCTTGACGGACAAAACTCCCCTTTGCGAACTTTTAGCGGTCAGCAAGACTGATAAACAGGAAAAGGAAGGTGAAATCACGCTTGATTTGTTTGACAGTCTGTTTTTAAGTTAAATTTTTAGTGGACACTAGTGTTTTGAAGTATGGAAATTGCACCCTTAAAGATTACTCCCATCGGAACATTTTTTGGCGATGCTGTATACAAGTACGACGCTCCTCGACAGGGGCGACTTTTCGCAGGTCATCCTGGAAGAATTGTTCTGAATGCAGGTTGCAATTTTGAAATGGCCCTCCGTGATTTAGAAGGCTTCGAAAGAATTTGGGTGCTGTTCCAGTTTCATGAAAATGAAGGATGGCGCCCAACAACCCGCCCGCCGGTGCCCCCTAAGGGAAAGGACCGTGTTGGCACTTTTGCAAGTCGCAGCCCTTACCGCCCCAATCCCATTGGCTTAAGCTGTGTACGCTTGCTGAAAATCGATGGCCTCACGTTGTATGTGGACGAAGCAGATTTGCTGAACGAATCGCCCATCATCGACATCAAACCCTACATTCCCATGGCTGATGCTTTCCCCGATGCGAAAGCAGGCTGGGTGGAAGAACAGGATTTAGACTTGTGGGAAATTGATTGCAACGATCAGTTTGAAAAGATGAATTCCTGGATTTGCGAACATTCGGAATTTGATCTGTTAAGCTTTGTGAAAGTCCAGTTGGCTCACGGACCTCTTGATGAAACCCGTCGAAGAATTACCTTGGAACCTGGCTGGTCTCGAGGCGTTGTGGCTTATCGAACTTTCCGAATTTGCTTTACCTACGATGAAAGTCGTCGTTACATGACTTTGACTTGTGTTTTGTCCGGCTACTCCGCCGAGGAACTTGTTGAAGGCGCTCCCGATAAATACGGGGATAAGCAACTGCACCGGGATTTCTTGAAAAAATTTGGTTAAGACGCGAGTCCTATCCCAAACTAAATTTCCGCCATTTCTCCAAGCACCAATAACTTGTAGATGGCTTCTTCAGAACCCATTTTAGACTTGTCAGTAATGTTTCGACCGAAGGTTTTGTGCCAATCGTAGTCGGTGGGTACAATGCGGTCGTCAAAGGGCCATGGACGAATAAATCCCGGAGGCAAGAGTCTGTAAAGTTTGCTGCTGTCCAGACCTAAATCGCCGACGCGTGGAGGCAGGGGGCCTGCTTCAATTCGCGGGCAACCGTGGAGAAGTTCTGCAGGGTAGCCGCCAATGGCGTTTACCAACTGGCCTGCGTTATAAAGCGTCACGCGGCGGGGACCACCGCAATTGTAAATGCCTGCCGGAAATTCGTGTTCCAGAATGTATTGCACCACACGGCACATATCGTTTCCGTAAACGGGATTGCGGTATTCGTCGGTGTACAAGGTGGCGGGCCAGCCCGGTCTAAAGCGGTATGAAATCCAGTCCACGGCGCCAGCGCATCCGCCGGGAGCGTAGTCCATGGGCAGGGGCACGCGAAGCATCACAGATTCTGGAAGAATCCTGGAAATTTCGATTTCTGCTTCCAGCTGGTGCTTGCCGTAATTGTGAATGGGATCCTTGGGATCCTCTTCTACGTAGGGGCGGTTGGGCTTGTTGTTCTCGCTACCGCTCCACACCATGTCGGTGGAAATGCGGACGAATTTGCAGTTGAATTTTGCTGCGAGATTGGCGGCATCAACGCCCTGGCTGTAGTTCAAAAGTCGGCTGCGTTCCGTGTCGCATTCGCAGGCTTTCAAGGCACAGTTTCCGCTGGCGTCGATAACGGTTCTGAATTGAAACTTTTCAAAAAGTGCGGCCAAGCCTTCTGTATCTTCGGCGTCCAAGGCCACCACGTTTTCGCCAAAAACACAAGGACGCTTTACTGGACGAATGCCAATGAGCGGCGGGTTGTTTGCCGCTGTAGTGTCGCCAGAGTCTGCGCGCTTCGCAGGATAAATATCCGCCCTATCCCCGCTGAAAGTATCGGTACCCCCAAAGAGTCTATTGAAATGCCTGAACAACGCATAGCCGGGTACCCCATTTAATCCCAAAACAAGGATGGGCAATTGGAGTTCTCGGGACTTTAAATCTGCGTAGGTCATTAACGCTGACTCAGTTTCCACTTAAAGTATCCGGCCATCTGAAGCGGGTGGCTGAATTCCCCGCTGTTCATCTTGGCCTGCAATTCTTCGTCAGTAAGGACCAAACTTTCAATGTCTTCGGTTTCATCGAAATGCACGTTTCCGGAGCGTTCCACCTTGTCGATGAAAACCACATGGAACTTGCCGCGATGACGGTCGGGATTTACAGGGTAAGCGCCAAGATAAACGGGATTGGTGCTTTCCTTTTCGGAGTTTCTTTCGTCTCTCGTCCCTCGTCCCTCGTCTAATTTATATCCGCATTCCTCTTCAAGTTCGCGAATCGCGGCCTGCTCCGGAGTTTCACCCTTGTCAATAATACCTGCAGGAAATTCCAGCGCAATCTTACCGGTGCCATGGCGGTACTGCTCCGTCATAACCCACTTGCCTTCGATGGTACGGGCCAAAATCAAAACCCAATCCGGCTGCCACAAGGTGTAAAAATCGTCGATGACCTTTCCGTTGGGCAGTTCGCAAGTTTCCTTGGCTACTTTCAGCCAGGGGGCATTTACCAGGTATTCGGTGTTCAGAAGTTTCCAGGGTTTCATTTAAACTCCTTCCAACTTGTTCTTCTTGTAATGTTTTTGAGTGTAAGCCAAGTACATGATGTCGGCGGACACAAGAGCGATGGCGCAAACCACAAAAATCTGCTGGTGCTGACCAAACTTTTCGGCCATGGAACCGCCAATCAAAATGCCCGCGCCAATGCCGATGTCCCAACCGCTGAGGTAGGTACTGTTGGCGGTGCCGCGTTGATCATGGCGAGCCAAGTTGACGCACATGGTCTGGTAACCGGGAAAGATTAAGCCAAGGCTGGAACCCATGAGGAACGCACTGGCGAAGAACCAAAACGAGCCACTGCCCACAAAACATTCCGCGATGTTTTGACAATAAGCGATGATGAAGTAAGCGACTGCCAAAAGCGTCATGCCGATTCCCACCAGGTGAGTGAGGTAACCCCGATCGATGAGCTTTCCCGTAAGCACTCGATTCATGATAAGCCCTGCCGCAATGAGGGCGTAGAACCAGCCGCTTCCACCGATGCCAAGCTCGTTTGCGTAGAGGGCGATGTAGTTGGTGACGGGGCCGTAGGCAAAACCCACCAGGATGAAATTCAAGAACTGGGGAACGGCGCGCGTCAAGAAGAATCGGTCCAAGGAGAGGGGGGCGTGTGCCTTCTTTTCCCGAGATTTCACCTTCAATGTGCAAACTAGAATCAAGCCGATAACGCAGAACAAGGTGGAAAGGGCGAATACGATGTTGGCTCCGTTTTCGGCGAAAGCCTCGTACAAAAACATGCCGGTCATGGGTCCGGTGGCAAAGGCCAGGTTCACACTGATGCCAAAGTAGCCGATTCCCTCACCGCGGCGGCTGGCTGGCAAGGCGTCAATGGCAACGGTGTTGCTCGCCGTACTGGATATCCCAAAGGTGACGCCGTGCATAAATCTCAGCAGGCCCAGCAACGGTATGAGGCCCAGGAATTTGTAGCCAACAAAGCAGAGAGTGAATCCGAAGAACGTCCAAAAGTACAGCGGCTTTCTGCTCAGGGAGTCTACGAGGAAACCTGCGAAGGGGCGGCAAGCCAGCGCACCTATGGTGTAGAGCGAAATGATGACACCTGCTGTAGAGCTGTCCGTCTGAAACTTCTCAAAAATGTACAGAGGCAAAATCGGCAGTAGCTGGTAGAAGCTGAAGAACAGCAAGAAGTTTGCTGCGGCTACTGTTACAAAGTTCCTCGTCCAAAGTGCGGGGCGGGATTCTGCGACGGAGACGTGTGATTGAGGCGCTGTAGACATGCGGACCTAATTTTGAATTATAAAGTATGAATTAAGAAGCTGGATGGAGCTTTATAGGAAAGAATCTCGTACCTCGTAATTCATAACTTATAATTAACGATCTACTTCTTCTCCAGCATCACGATGGTTTCCAGGTGCGGGGTGCCGGGGAACAAATCCAAGGGCTGCACTTCGCGGACGCGGTAGCCGTAGCGTTCCCATTCCTTAAGGGAGGCGGGAATTTCGTCGGTGCCGCAGAACACGTGACAGACGCGCACGGGCTTGCGCATGGCAAGGGCGTGGATGACGCCGGGTTCGCAACCTTTGCGGGGCGGGTCCAGCAAAATCTTTTCGCTTTCACCGGGGACCGGACGCGGCAGTCTCATTTGTACGAAATCCTCGTCAATCTTGCCTGCGACGAAACGGTAGTTCTTCTTGAGGAACTTGGCACTGGCCTTGGCACTTTCGATGCTGGGACCTTCCCATTCCACGCCCAGAACGGACTTGGCGGCTTCACCCAGAGCGAAACTGAAGAGACCGTAACCGCAGTACAGGTCCAGGAACTTGTCTTCCTTGGATAGGCTCATCATGCGGCTGGCAGCCTTGATCAAGTTGTGAATTTGACTTTCGTTAATCTGGCTGAATCCGGTCACAGGATATTTGAGGCGGAAATGTCCCAAGTCCAAGGTCATCTCACGGGGGCCGTAAAGCTGCTTGAAGTTGAGGCCGTCATTTGGGCGCTTGGCTTCCAGGTAGTAGTCGGACTCGGTGGTATCCACGTAGGCGTGGGCGGCGGTCACGTGGTAAGGGCTCTGCTGCAATGCCTCGGAAATCAGCTTCAGCTTGCGGACGATGGTGGCGTCAATCTTCTTGATGTTGAAGATGACCACGCGGTACTTGTAGGTGCCGCGGATAATAATCCAGTTCAGAGCGTAAGCCAGGGGTTTGTAGGCTGGCAGAATCAGCTTTTCGAAAAGGAAGTCGTAAATTTTGTTGTGCTCTTCGGGTTCCAGCATGGATTCCTGGCGGTCAAACTGCAGGTTGCCCGGTACCATGGCCACGCGGCGCTTGCTGGTGGTGCGGTAGCCGCGGGGCAGCGGACTTGCCACCACCTTCTGGGGGTTGCCTGCTAGGCGGTTCACTTCCCAGAATTCGCGGATGGCTTGGTCCTTGATTCGAAGCTCATCTTTGTAGTCCAGCATGGCGAGAGACTCGCCGTGGGCGGACTCGGCTTCGCGGGTGTAGTTGGGGATGCAATTGGCGATGGCCTGTTCGAAAAACATGAAGAACCTCTTTTGCTGCCAGCCACGCTGTGAGAGCTATTGTGCGTGGGATTAAAAAACCTCGCCCCTGGGTTGGAGCGAGGCTATTTTTGCTTTTTAGAGCGGCGGACCGGGATCGAACCGGCAACCATTAGCTTGGAAGGCTAAGGCTCTACCATTGAGCTACCGCCGCGATTGAGTACAATTATACAAAAAAATGGCCATTTTTAAAGGGGTTTTATAAAAAGTTGTTGGAGATTTTTGCAAAACTTGCTATCTTTGAGCCACATTGAACAATTCACCCTGAGGAACTTAACTTGGCCTTACAACCTCCCCGTGGCCGTCAAATGCCCAACCGTCAGTCCGACGGCACTCGCATCAACGAAGATATCCGTATCTCTCCCATCCGTCTTGTGAAGGAAGATGGCGAAGCTGTCATCATCGAAACCCACAAGGCTCTTGCTATGGCGAAGGAGGCCGGACTGGACCTGGTGGAAGTGTCTCCCAACGCTAAGCCCCCTGTTTGCAAGATTATCAATTATGGTAAGTACAAGTTCGAACAGGTGAAGAAGGCCAAGGAAGCCAAGGCCAAGCAGCATGTGGTGAAGCTGAAAGAAATTAAGATGCACCCCAAGACCGCCGAAAACGACTACCTGTACCGCATCAAGCAGGCCGGCGAGTTCTTGCAGGATGGCATGAAAGTGAAATTGATCATGCAGTTCCGTGGCCGCGAAATGGCTCACATGGACTATGGTCGTCGCCTGATGGATCGTGCCAAGGAAGACTTGAGCCAATTCGGCGACTTGGAAATGGACTCTCGAGTAGAAGGCAACACAATGCTCTCTATTTACAGTCCTAAACGCGGTGCAGGTAAGGCCCAAAAGCCTGCCGCAGCACCAAAGCCCGTAACCGAGCCAGAGGCAGCAGGTGAGGCTTCAACTTAATAACCTAACGAGGTAAAAATGCCTAAGATGAAAACACACAGCGGTTCCAAGAAGCGCTTCCGCTTGACCGGCTCCGGCCACGTCAAGTTCAAGCGTGCTGGTATGCGCCACATTCAAGCCAAGATGAACACTAAGCGTAAGCGCACCCTGCGTAAGGGCGCTCTTATTAAGAAGTGTGATTTGTACCACGTCAAGCGTCTGCTTGTTGTAGCATAAGGAGTGTAAGAATGCCACGCGCAAAAACTAGAGTTCCTTCCCGCGAACGCCGCAAAAATATCCTCAAGGCCGCTAAGGGTTTCTACGGCCGT
>JAZLKH010000070.1:0-8705 GCA_045597545.1 Fibrobacter sp. | reverse complement strand
GTAGTGATTATTAATCCCGGTAATATCTTCCGGCTCGTTTTCCAAAATCTTTCCATAAAAAAGATCGTCGTTGGCGTATACCACAGGACATTCCTCACCTTTTTTAGCCCATATTACAAAGTCCCCTGTGTGGCGATCAGGATGTGGACCCTGATATTTTTCTCCCAAGGGAATAAATGGGATAAAAAAAATGAGCCATGAGTTAGCAGTAGTTTTGGTGTAGTAATCCCAGATTTCGTAGTCGGTATTTAGTGATTCTGGATTACCTTCAAATGTACTTTCAGGTGGAATCACCTTACCATTATCATCCAATAAGTTGGGTTCGTACCAGATGAAGTTATGGTAAAGGGAGCAACCTTCCTGGCAAAACATACCTAGAAGCAAAATGAGAATGGTGAAAAATGAAGGGAAGGAAAATGCAGTGCGTTGCATAAAGTGGTCCTCCGATAACCACTAGTAATATATAAAAATTCCAGGAGGCTGATTCGTTCCTGGGACTTTTTAATCTCCTGAGGCCTGTGATGATTATATACTCGAGCCTTGAACCTCTATAGCTCCTGGAAGAAGATCACCGCATCCACGAATCCCAGCTTCTTGTGGTTGAAAGCTCCGGGCAGTCGGCAAAGTTCCTTGAAGCCCAGGCTCTTCCACAGGTGCATGGCAGGTTCGTTGGTGCTGATGACGAAGTTGAACTGGATTGCCTTGAAGCCCATGGCCTTGGCATTCCGGATGCAGTCCTCGCCCATTTTACGACCGATTCCCTTTCCGCGTGTTTCACGTGAAACCATGAAACTGGCATTTGCCACATGGCTGCCTCGCCCACGATGGTTCTGGATGATCTTATAAAAGCCAAGAATCTTGGAGCCCGCGCTATCCTTGTCTGCGTCCGAAACGATTTCTTCCATGACCCAGCTGTTCACACCCTTGCCGAAATGAAGAAACGCATGATTTCCATGCGTGTCGAGCCAGATGTAATTGAACGTCTCAAGGAAAAAGCAAAAAGAGTCGGTATTCCCTACCAGACTCTTGCGGCCAGCGTCCTAAAACGCTATGTGGATAGTAACTTAGATATTGAAGCTGCCTAGGCTTTTGAAAAATTAAAGCGGTATTTTGACGCCGGCGTAGAATAGGCCGCGCTGCCCCCATCCCAGGATTTGCATATAAAAATAGCCTATTTCAAGACCGAATAAAGTTCCGTGGAGCATTGGAATAACAGGATATTCATCATTGGGAAGGACTAAGATTCCCAAATCCAGTTCCATGAAGGGTCGGACAAATCCTTCATGAGGTCCGAGCTTTGCCCTGGGCATTAGAGTAAAGAAAGGGGTCTCTCCATCGGGGATGGCAAAGTTGAAAATTACGCCGGTTTCAAATTTTTCACTGACTTCATAACCGTAGTTTATGCCGATGTCACCGGGAATGAACGTTGAGAATTTATCGTTTTTTGATCCGAATGATAATGATGAACCTATTGCCCAGATAAAATCCGTGAAGTTTCCAAAGCCATATTCAACACTGATATTGTGTTTGCTCCTGGTCTGATTTTCCTGAAGCTGAGAATTTGGCTGATTATTTTCCTGGGTAAAAGGCGATACTTCCCAATTGTTCTCTTGAGCTAAAACTGGAGTGGCAACCGCCAGACTTATCAACAACAGAATGAATTTCTTCATAAAACCCCCAATATATTGTTGATATCTTAAAGTTCCATAAAGAAGATTACGGCATCGACATAGCCTAGCTTCTTGTGGTTGAATGCTCCCGGCAGTCGACAAAGTTCCTTATAGCCCAGGCTCTTCCACAACTTCATGGCCGGTTCGTTTGTGGAAATGACGAAGTTGAACTGGATTGCCCTGAAGCCTATTTCCCGGGCGACCTTGATGCAGTCCTCGCCCATCTTGCGGCCGATACCCTTTCCGCGGGCCTTACTTGAAACCATGAAGGAAGCGTTGGCCACATGGCTGCCTCGCCCGCGGTGGTTCTGGATGATCTTGTAGAATCCAAGAACCTGGTCACCTTCAACCATGACAAAGCTTGTGACGCCCTTGCCGAACCAGTAGTCGAATGCGTCCTGGTCGCTGGCGGTTTCTTCGAAGTCGTAGGTGTCGCCGCCTTCGATTACTTCCCTGAAGATGGGAAGCATTTGGGAAAAGTCTTCTGTAGTTGCTCTGCGGATGATCATAATTTAGTAGACAGTAGGAAGTAATTAGTAGACAGTGGTTAGTGAAATGTAGGCTGGGTCGCTGCGCTTTGGGTTATGGGGACCGAAGGATCTAGCACCATTGACCAGCAAAATATAGTTAAAGGATTGGTCGGACGACTATGTTATATAGTATATTTGTTGGGGAAGTTTTCAGGTTAGGTAGGAATGAAGCAGATGACGTTGTGTCAGTTCATTTAACCTCAAAGCCCGCCTTGGCAGGCGACCTCGAACCTCAAAGTACCATAGGGTGCAACCTAATAACCTCATACCTCGGGCCTCGAGCCTGGAGCCTAATTATGGAAGAAGTAAAAGAATTCATCAAAAAGTGCGGCACCTATTTCCTGGCAACAGTAGATGGTGACGCTCCCAAGGTCCGCCCCTTCGGCACCATCGAAATCATCGACGGCAAGCTGTGCATTCAGACCGGCAAGTCCAAGAACGTTTCCAAGCAGATCCAGGCAAACGCCAAGGTGGAGCTCTGTGCCTTTGATGCTGCATCCGGCAAGTGGGTCCGCGTTTCCGGCAAGCTGGTCCGCGATGACCGTCGCGAATCCAAGGTCCAGATGTTGGAAGCCTATCCTTCCCTCAAGGCCATGTACTCCCCCGACGACGACAACACCGAAGTCCTCGCCTTCGTGGATGCCGAGGCAACTTTCTGCAGTTTCACCGAAACTCCCCGCACTGTGAAACTTTAGCGAGCTTAGATTCCCGATTGTAACGGGATTAAATTTCACCATTAGCGGCTTTTCGAGGTCGCTTTTTTGTTTCTTGAAAGCCTACAAGTGTTGATAAATCTGTACACAATTAATTAACAATGATTGTTCTATGTCAAAAAATATGCTTTTAATGTTGATAATAAATTAAACATATCTCGCAATTTTTCAACATTTACCTGTTTGCCAGAATGTTTCACGTGAAACAAATAAATGTGTTTGTGGATATCTTGTGTGATTTGTAGCTTAAATAAATTGGTTGATTTTTTTATATACAAACAACTTATAAACATAAGGTTTTTTTGAGGCGATTGACTACGCATTTTTCGATGCCATTTATCTATATTATATAGGTCAAAAATTTTTTTGAGTTTAAAATGAACGATAATATTCAGCGTGGCAAACGTGTCCTAACCCTGATGAGGGTCTTTTTAGCTTTCAGCATTCTGGTCATTGTTCTTGCTTTTGGGATTTGGAAAACCGTCGGTTCTATCAATGGCGGATTGGGTGCCGAGAACGACGCTTCCCTGGCCATGGGAACGGTGCTCCTGACTTTGGGATTTTTTGGTTCCTGTGTTGTGGTGGGAATTGTTGCCCTGGTCTGGTTCATCTGCTGGATTCTTTGGCTGGTGAATTCCGTGTCCAGCTTGCGCAAGCTGAAACTTTTTTCCATTCACCCGGTCATCGCGCTGATTTTGACGTTGATTCCGTTCGTGGGCCAGATTATGGTTTTTGTCATCGCCAGGAAGCAGGCCCAGGGGCAGCAGCAGTTTTTGGAATCTCGCAATTCCGCCGTCAAACCCATCCCCATGAATTTCTTGATAGGCTATCTGGTGCTTGTCATTGTGGACATGGCATTGACTTTCGTCGGGAATCAGTCGCCTGCCACCCTGATTACGGCGGTGGCCGGTATCGGCAGTTTCGTTTGTTACATGAAGTTTTTTGAATTTCTGATTGGCCAGGAACAGCAGATGCTCCAGCTGAACCAGGAGGAAATTCTTCGAGCCAAGGTGGACCAGGTCCTCCGCGAGCGTGAAATTGAAAAAGCCGCTAGCCAGGTTCAGGCCGCGGTCTATGAAACCGAACGTCCAGAAAATCCATCCTAGTTTTTAGTTGGATTCCCGATCCAGTGAATCCCATAAGGCGGTCATTACTAATACTTGTAGATTTCCGGGTTCACGCTGCGGAACCGCCGGTGAGTCCAGCCATACCAAAGTGCGGGATTTTCTCGGATGCGTTCTTCCAGCCAGCAGCGGTAGACACCATCTACAATGGAACCCGAGTCATGCTGAACCATGCCATGCCGAACTTGTTTCGGCATCAGCTGTACTAATTGGGAAAGCTGATGCTGACTTTTGTCAGCATGGCAATATGAGTCTGCTTCCACCGCATGCAAAATCTTTTTTTTGCCGCGATTTATTCTCTCGTCTCTCGTCTCTTGTCTTTCGCCTGTTTCTTCAATCCAGCAGAAAAATACGGGAGAGTCGGGACGGTGCTTCAGCAGAAAATCCGGCAGCGGATTTATTTTGACGGGGCGCCCCAGGAATTCTCCGGGGAGTGCGCTGTTGACCCTGCTGTCCTGATCCGCCAGCAAACAGAAAAGTTGCTTTTGCCCGTTGCAGCCCGGTGCCGTTCCATCCAGCAGATTCAAAAATTCACGAGGCGTCTTGGCGTCGATGGAATAGGGCCGCCCTCTTACGCTGCGGATTTTTTCGTAAACCATCCGGTTGAGCCACGCAGGCTTCAGCGGGATAAAGCTCGCCTTTAGCGGGACGCCGAGGGCGCATAGCCAGGCACCGCTGGCTTCGTAATTTCCGTAATGGGCCGTCAGGAAAATTCCTCCCCTGCGCATTTTCTCGATTACAGCTGCAGAACCTTCGGCAATTTCAAAAATCCAGCCGTCTCTCTTGCAGGGATACTCCGCGCAATCAGAAGGCAGTCGCTTGTAGGTGTCGAAACAGAACAGCAACTCCCCCACATGTCGCGTCAAGTTCCGCAGCATTTGATCGTAAAGTCCGCACGGTGTTCCTGCTAGATCCTTCCACTCCATGCCCACGGCATTTCGCTCAGGATGATGCGCCTTAAGACATTCCCAGCTCCACGTTCCTTGTGAAACGTGCCTTAAATTCGCTTCCACAGTTTTCCGTTTCCAGTCGCAAACACGAAGCACCGCGTAGGCGATGCATTCGAAAATTCGTGCTGCCATGTTCCGAAAAAAAATCAAAATTCAATCTGCTTAAAGGTTTCGTAGTGATCTGCGGTATAATATATAATGCAGCCGGATTGATATACAAGTCGTTTTGTTCCGCGGTTGGCAGCGCTGTAATCTACATCGGCTTCGTGATAACTTCCGTTGGGGAGCAGTCCCTCATTGTTGCTGAACGTGTCGCCGCCGATCATCACTCCCAAAGTTGTCCAGGGGTTAAAATTCCACTTGCTAAAATTGTTGCCGGTTTTGCTTTCGTAAAGTTCCTGGCCCTTATTTTTTCCCACATAGTTGGAGGGCAGCTTGTCGAACTTGCAAAGGTATGCGGCAACGGAATCCCTGGTGGTGTAGTGTCCCGACTCAAAAATTGCTTCAAGAATATTTTTCGGTTTGCTGGAGTCGTCAGAATCCGGGATGAATAATTCAGATTCGTTGTCATCGGTCGTGTTGCTGGTTGTCGGGGTGCTGCAACCGAAAAGGAGAGCTAACGGCAACACTGCGGTAGCCGCTACCACGCATTTCCTAAAAATTTTTAGACAAATTTGAAAGCTCATATCGATAAATATAACATAACCGCATTGCAATTACTACGGAGACGTTCTATATTTCAAACCAAGGAGAGCATTATGGCAAACACAAAAGGAGACGGCCAGCGTCTATCCGCACAGGCCGTAGAAACCGCGATGCTGCGGTCCATGAGAATCGATGGCTCTCAGAATGGGGCGACGCTGCGCACCCGAGTCATCAGAGACAAGAAGAAGTACACCAGAACTTCCAAGCACAAGAAGTCCTTCGCCGATGCGGGGGACTCCGCTTTTTTTATGGGCGGTTTCCCATGGTTCGTCTCCTTGCAAAAAAAATTGAAAATTACCCTTGTCTATTTCTAAACGCATTTGCCATATTGCACCAGATGTATTTTAACGCGTCATACCAGAGAATGCAAAGCCTTCGCGACGAGATCGTGGAGCTAGGCATGTACATGAGCAACTTCAAGAGGCTGCCCTACAAGTTGACAAGCAACCAGTTTGTGGACTTTCTCTGGGATACCCGTTCCAAGGCCTATAGCCAGAAGTCCTTTAGCGGAATTCACGAATATCTGCAGTCCCTCTATTACGAATGGGAATGCGTCCGCAACACCCTGGCCGAGGATCACCTGCCCCTGGTTCGCAGGGTGGTCAGCCGCTATGGCCACCGGAACCTGGATTTTGGAGATCTCATGCAGGAGGGCTTCAAGGGAATCCTCAGGGCGCTGGACTGCTTCGACGTGGATTTTGGCGTTCCCTTCGAGGTCTTTGCCGTCCCCTGGATCCGCAAGTATATCAGCCGGCTCGTGGTGTGCAACAGCGAAGTCATCCGAATTCCCGAAAGCCTGGTGAAGAACCAGAGGCAGGGCAAAAGGAGCGCCCCCGCCGCCAATATCGTGGATTTTTCCGACAAGGCCGACGACATCGAGGATGGCTCCGAAAACCAGGAGCAGCATTTTTTACGCAAGAATACGGCCAAGTATCTCAATGAATGTGTTGAATCGCTTAGGGACCAGCACCGGAACGTTATCAGGAACAGGTACTTTGCAGATGGAGACGGTTTGCAGTCGCTGGAAAAGGTGGGCGAAAGGTGTGGCCATTCCAGGGAGCGGGCTCGTCAACTAGAAATTGAGGCCCTGCAAACCCTTGTGAAAAAGATGGAAAATAGCCATCGCATAGGGTAGAAAAAATTTTTTCAAAAAAAATTTGACAACTTTCCCATGGCAAACGATAATAGTATCGCTATGGGGAGTTCTTATATCATGCTTTCGAAAAAAAATTTCAAGAAATATAGAAAATGTCATTTTATGACATTACCTTTTTGTATATTTGTAACCGAAAGTATGGATAGCATTAAGACACGCGCTTTCTAACAGCCGAATAATTTTTTTTCGAGGGGGTTTACGCCTAAGGGGCGTAGACAGTAGGGTATGTCGCTACCCTGTTTTTAACGACCACACACAACGTAAGGTACATCATGACCAAGAATGCAAAGAAGACCACCGCCGCTGCCACCACCAACAAGATTCTCGTCTGGACCGTCGGCCACCAGCAGCTGCTTGACCAGGCTAGACAAAATGACCGCAAGGCCATGAATATGTTATATGACAATCTGCACGAATATCTGGCAGGTGTTCACGGTCATTCCCAGGACGGCCTGTATCCTTCCAAGTTCGGCAAGACCTTTAACTACAATGGTCGTTCCTACGAGGAAGCCTCCAGCGATGTGCATAAGGTTTTTGAACACTGTGTAATGGATTTCAGCGAATCCTTTGGCGTGCCTTTCCTGGCTTATCTGGTGAACGAGGTTAAGCTCCGTGCCATGGATTGGGCCCGTAGCCGCAAGAATGATCGCTTCCTTCGCGTAGGCCAGCTTAAGTCCGGGGACGAGGGCGAATGCTTCGGCGAAGCGGATTTTGAAAAGAGCTGCGCGGACTACTATGCGGACCGTTCGCAGGATATGACGGATTCCGAAACCCACCCGGTGGAATCCCTTGAAATTGCTGACATGATCAGGAAGATTTTCGCTACCGTCCGCAAGAGCGGTAACCAGAAACTGGTGACTTTTTTGGAATGTTATCTGGAATGCGGCCAGGGAAAGGGGGCCATGTCTGAAGTGGCGGAGCGCATGCACGTTACGCGTGCCGCCGCCTACATCTATTTGAACAAGGTACGCGAACTGCTTCGTGAAGACTTTGGCGAGTTCTTCAATACCGCCGCCTAATCCTTTGGCGTTAGCCTTTCAGTCCTTTTTGGGGACTTTACAATTTCGGAGGGAACATGAAAAAGATGTTGCAAGAAATTCAATTGGTCGAGCAGGCCATTGTATCCCGTTCGTGGGATGGAGATTTGCGCAAGTGCCACTTTGATACGGACTGGCAGGGACGCAAGAACAAGAATTACAAGATTACGTTTCACCTGAAACACCCCGGCCGTCGAGTTGACCTTTCGGTGAGTTTGGAATATGTCCAAAGGCGGGAAAACACTCCGCTATGTTACCTTGTACAGGCTAACCTTATGAATGGCCGCAATTTCGGGCGTCACGCGGATTTCGACAGGGCGCTTACCTATTTCCTGGGCCAGGTTGCGGGCGGTTTCGAGGAGCTGAAGGAACCGGAAGTTGCGCCGTTGCGAGGTGCCCGTGGTCGCCGTCGCGGGCCGGATGTTGCGATAAGTATCCAGTCTTTTGCCGCATAGTCGGCCGGATTGTCATTCTTTTAGAGCCAAAAGCAGCCTTTGGGCCAGTTAAAATTCACCTAAAAGGCTCCCCGCAGGGGACGCTGGTGAAAAAATCAAGAAATAGGCAAGCCGGGGAAGGGGTCGTCACAGGGAAATTTTCAGCCTGGCCGAAAGAAACTTGTGGATAGAGTGTTGACAAGCTGATGGTTTTGTGGAATAGAACCCGTTATTTTCGAAAAAAGTGAAAAAAGTTGAAATTTTTTCAGAAAAACCCTTGACATCGTACGGGAAAATTCTATAATTGGCCTCACTTCCGAAACGGAACGCTCGAAAGACGGAACGCTTCGGACGGCAACCCAGAGAGGCTGCCGGGCAGTTTGAAG
>JAZLKH010000069.1:0-8306 GCA_045597545.1 Fibrobacter sp. | reverse complement strand
AGGCCCTGCTTGTTAGAACCTGCACATCCAACCAAAGAAACAACCACGGAAAACACTGCAACTAAAGCAGAAAATTTCTTCATAGGGACCCCAAATATTTTTTTTAGAATATAAAAAAAAGCATCGGTTCTTCACCGATGCCTTCTAAACCTTATGGCTTTTAGATGTTACTCAGCGTCCATGTCTTCTTCGGCGATTTCAGCGTTGTGGTAAACGTCCTGAACGTCGTCGTGATCTTCGAACTTGTCGATGAGCTTGAGCAGCTTCTGAGCATCGTCGTGGTCCAGCTTAACAGGATCATTTGCAACGTAGGTGATTTCAGCGCTCATCATTTCGATACCAGCACCTTCGAGAGCGCGGGTAACAGCGTCGAATGCATCCGGAGTGGTGGAGATTTCGTGAATACCGTCTTCGGTGCTCATGTCTTCTGCGCCAGCTTCCAAAACCAGGTCCATAACCTGATCTTCAGGATACTTTTCAGCATCGATAACAATCATGCCCTTGTAAGTGAATGCCCAGGTAACAGAACCGGTTTCACCCATTGCACCGCCATTCTTGTTGAAGATGTTACGGATTTCAGCAACGGTACGAACCTTGTTATCGGTCATGCACTGCACCATGATAGCGATGCCTGCGGGACCGCGGCCTTCGTACAACGGTTCAGTAACATCTGCACCACCGTTAGCGCCAGTACCCTTGGCAATAGCACTTTCGATGTTCTTGGTAGGCAAGCTCTGGGACTTGGACTTGATGATAGCAGCACGGAGGCGGGGGTTTGCATCCGGGTTGCCGCCGCCCAGCTTGGCAGCGATAGAAATTTCCTTGATCAACTTGTTCCAAGCCTTGGCGCGAGCAACGTCAGTCTTGGCCTTCTTACGTTTGGTGGTGGCCCATTTGGAGTGACCGGACATAGATTACCTCTTATAGGTTACAAAAGTTACGGTGGAAAGATAAAAAATTTTACGCCAGTTAATTATTTCTTGTTCATGGAGCAACGACGCTTTTCCTTAACGGACAAGCCCGGATCGTCGCAGGGATCTTCGACAGCCTTCTTCTTTTTCTTGGACTTCTTCTTCGGAGCCTCATCCTCATCTTCGTCAGCATCTACACGACGCTTACGCTTGGTGATTGTAGATTCATCGTCGTCAGAAGACTTCTTTTTCTTCTTCGGCTTGACTTCTTCCTCGTCGTCAGCGGCCTCTACGCGGCGCTTACGAGCAGAAATGGTTCCGTCATCGTCGGAAAGCTTCTTTTTCTTTCCACCCTGAAGAGCCTGCAGTTTTTTCTTATCCAGCGGGTCGGCAGAGGCCTTGGTGATGGCCTTCTCATACTTGCCGCCCCAGACATTGCCCAGCAGAGAACCGGATTCCAAGGCATCCTTCAGAATGCCCAGGGCCCATTCGTCATTTGCCGGCGGCAACAGCTTGAATCGAAGGTTACGAATCTTGGTGGCCTCTTCTTCATAATAGAGCATCATGTCAAAGAAACCCACCTGGTATTCCTTTCCGTCGGAACCAGCTGCGGTAGAAGGAACGTATGCCAAAACCGCATAGAGTTCTCCATCGAAAAGCGACGTAATCAGCAAGTCCGGGTCTCCACCGGGAGCCTGTACCTCACCTTCGGCCTGAAAAGCCCAAGGAGCCACGTCCACCTTCAACTGGAACTTGTGATAACCCTTTTCAGCCTTTTTCAGCTTCAGCAACGCACCAGAGAAAGCCTGGAACTCAGGCTTTACTGACTGGGCAGAGCAGATGACCGCAAAAGCCAGGAAGAGCACTGCAATTAACTTCTTCATAGGATTACTCCCTTTTGAATAAACTTAACCCAAAATACTAGTTCTTGTAGAACAAAGCCTTGGCAGCTTCGAACATGGGATCCTTTTCGTCCGGGTTACGACATTCGGTATAAATGCGAACCTTGGGTTCAGTACCGGACGGGCGGACCAGCATCCAAGAGTCATCTTCGAAAATAACCTTTACACCGTCCAAAGTCAAGAGCTGTTTAACAGTCTTTTCGTTGGAACCCACCATTACCTTGGCACCAACCTTGGCGGCTTCGGCAACAGCGTCGACCTTGGCCTTCAGCGGAGCGCCAACCAGGGACTTGTCCACTTCGAAGCCAGCACGGCTGGGATAGAAGCGGCCGTATTCTTCGTACAGTGCATCCAGGTATTCACCCAGATTCTTGCCGGTTACGGCCATGATTTCGAGGGCGATGAGGAGACCGAACTGGGCATCCTTTTCCAAGGTGTTGTTGAGGCCTGAGATACCATCGGATTCTTCGAAGGCCACCAGAGCCTTGTCCTTAGCGGTACGGCTGAGCCAGGGGCGGAAGTTCTTGAAGCCCACCGGAGTTTCCATCACGGGAACGCCCAGCTTTTCGGCGATGATATTCACAAAGTTGGAAGTGGCGACGGACTTGGCAACGACGCCCTGTTCCTTGCGCCAGGTAGCCATGTAGTGGAAGGCGATTGCACCGAACTGGTTCATGTCGATTTCGCGAGAACCGTCGTAGAAGCGGATACGGTCACCATCCGGATCGAAGATGGCGCCAAGGCGGAACCAGCTCTTGCTTTCGTCCAGGACCTTGCGAACCTTCTCCAGGTTCTTGGAGGACGGTTCCGGTGCGATGCCACCAAAGAGGCTATCGTCTTCGTTGCGTAGAGTGATGAGGCATTCCGGATTGTCGAGAAGGGCGGCCGGACGACGACGGGTGGAACCATGAACATGGTCACAAACCAGAGTCAGGCGACCTTCCTTGATAAAGTCCTTGATGCGGTCAAACTTGATGGTGCCCTGCTTTACCAGGAATTCCTTGTAGATCTTGAGGGAATCGATGATTTCCCAGTCAACCTTGGCCACCGGTTCAAACTTCCAGGAAGCCATCATTTCGTTACTGAGCTTGGTAATCACGTTGGTGATTTCCGGACCTGCAGGACCGCCGTCAGCCGGGTTGAACTTGATGCCGTTGTAGTGGCTGGGGTTGTGGCTCGGGGTCATGTTGATGGAGCGAGCTGGGCCAAGCATTTCGATTGCAGCGGAAAATTCCGGAGTGGGCATTTCGCCACCGTAGTAGACCTTCACGCCGGCCTTGGCGAACTGGTCGGCAACGGCTTCGCAGAATTCATGGCCCAGGAGACGGTTGTCGTGGCCAACCACAACACCACGCTTCTGAAGGTCAGCGAAGTCCTTAACACCGAGAGCTTCGAACATGGCAGCGTCAGCTTCCTTGTAGAGGCGAACGATAGCGGCGCCAACCACCTGCAGATTACGGAGGGTGAATTCAGAACCGATTTCGCCACGCCAACCGGAGGTGCCGAAGCTAACCTTGGCCGGTTCCTGGGAGGTAAGGGCAACCTGCTTAACCTGTTCTACCAGACCCATGTCAGTAGCGGGGTTAAATTCGGGGGACTGGATCTTTTTCCAAATCTGAGTAATGTTTTCCATAATGATTCCTTTTAGGATTCCTGTGGGTTTAATTTTGACAGAGTTAATCTAGTAAAAAAAGAGCGGGAGCAATCTAGCAGAAATTGCACCTAGAATACAAATTTCAGCCGAGTTCAAAAGAACCCCCTTTAACTCGTTAACAATCAACGAGTTACATCTACAGTACCAACATAATCCAAATTTTCTAAGAAAAATTTTTCATTTAAGTCACCATCATCAGGTATAAAAAGGCGGAAAAACTTGGCTTATTCCCCATTTTTTTATCTATTTTATAGGCATGCAAATTACTAAAGCTTCTCAACTTACTGGTGTTTTCCCCGCATTGTTCACTCCGTTGATGAACGATGATCCCAAGAACCTCAACAATTCCATCGACTACAAGAAGATGGAAAAGATGATTGACGATCTCATCGCTTCCGGCGTCTCCGGCATTCTGCCCGTAGGCACCACCGGTCAGAGCGCGACCGTCACTCACAAGCAGCATCTCGACATTATCAAGTTCACTCTGGACTACGTCGGCGGCCGCGTTCCTGTTATTGCAGGCGCAGGTTCCAACTGCACTCGTGAATCTGTCGAAATGATCCAGGAAATCCTGAAGATTGCTGAAGTTCCCATGCTCTGCGTGACCGGTTACTACAACAACCCGTCCCAGGAAGGCATCGAAAAGCATTTCAAGACCTTGAGCGAAGAAACTGGCGCCAAGATCATTATCTACAACGTTCCGGGCCGTACCGCCAGCTACGTTCACCCCGACACCCTGATTTCCTTGTCCCAGGACAAGAACATCATCGGCCTGAAGCAGGCAGTGGACTTCCGTATCGGCGAAAAGTTCCACGAAGATACCAAGCGAGTCATCAACGAAACCAAGAACAATGACTTCGCCGTTCTCTCTGGCGAAGACGGATTCTTCATCGACATGCTTGAAATGGGCGGCCAGGGCCTCATTACCGCAACCGGTAACATTCCCGAAGCAGCAAAGATTTTCTCTGACCTGTACAAGGCATACGCTGCTGGCGATGCTTCCAAGGCCAAGGACCTGCAGAGCGCAGCCCGCGACTACGTCGAAGCTACCTTCTGTCGCAAGAACCCCATTCCTCTAGGCACCATGTTCAACAGCCCGCTGTTCCAGCCCATGACCAGCGTGAAGGACACCGCCCGCGGCGAAGAAGCTGTGGAACGCATCATGAAGCTCATCAACGAAAAGGCCACAAGCCTCAAGAAGTACCACGTTTAACAGGTCTCAGGTCGCACCTTCGGTGCTTCGAGGTATCAGCACGGCCTATCAGCCTTTGAGCAAAAAGTAAGGCGGCGAAGCCGCAATTATACCTTGCTCAATACTCGAAGTGAACGCAGTGAACGACCTCGCACCTCATACCTCTATAGGAGATTTACCATGGCAAAGAATATCAAGTCCATTAGCGATGAAATCAGCAGCTACATCCAGAAGCAGAAACTCCTCCCCATTCCCGTTCAGACTTTGAACGAAGAAGCCGAAGCCACCCGTTATTTCGGTGGCGACCTCAAGGAATTCATCGCCGCCGCCAAGACCCTCGGCGCAAAGTCCATTTTCGTTGAAACCCTGTACCTGGAAGACGACGAATTCTACTACGACAGTGGCATGGACGACGAAGAGTACCTGGCCACCTACGGCGCCGACTGCGACTGCGGTTGCTGCTGCGGTGACTGCAAGTGCGGCAAGGAAGACAAGAAGTCCAAGGGCAAGAAAGCCAAGGCCGAAGACGATGACGAAGACGGCGTATGGCTGGAACCGGAAGACCTGGACGGCCTGGATCTCAGCTTGCTGAAGCCGGGTATCGCCAAGTACATGGACCGCATCGGCGAAGCCTGCGGTGTACGCCTCACCGTTCCTGGCGTCGACCATCTCGAAGTGGAAATCTTCGCAGACTGGTACGACGAATTCGCCGAACTGGTGGACGAAGCTTCCGAAATCATCGAAGTGGATCCGGTTGGCGCCCTCGAACAGATGCAGGCCGCATTCGAAGCCGCAGAAGCAGAAGCTGAAGCCGCCGAAAAGGCAGCCAAGGCTGTTAAGGCAGACAAGAGCGTTAAGAAGATTGCTGCTCACCCACCGAAAAAGAGCAAGTAATATCTAACCGATATTGTTTACAGAAAGGGACCGGTGAAAACCGGTCCTTTTTTCATATTTTCTCATTTTTACAGAATTCAAAATCATTCGAAGCATTATAATTCTGTAAATCATTATGTTGTCCTTAACATTTTCGTTTTAAGCCAGTAAAAACCATCCAATTACCGCCAATTTTTACAGAATTGTCAGTTCCGTTTGCAGTACATTTCTGTAAACGTCCAATTTCCAACCTTAAACGGCCTTCTTTTGTACACTTTAGTTAAAATTTTACAGAATCAGACGATTTTAAAATTCGATTTTTCTGTAAAACACCCCCATTTCACCAATACATACTTTCCAGCCCATGAAACTAGCTTAGACAAAATAAAGCATCCTCAAAAAAAATCCCAGCACAAGCCGGAACTTTTTAATTGAAAGCTATATGACGCTTAGCCACAACTCTTAAAGCGAAGGATTACCTAGCAATACAAGGCGAAAGCTCCCGTAGCGTATAATAGAACAACGCCGTAGTGCGACGGTAAACCGTAGCTTATGAGCAAAAAGGGACTGGTATTTAACCAGTCACGATTGCGAGAGCGAGCGCTTTTACGAGAATTGTTAATACGACTCTAGCGCGAGCGGTCTCCTAGGTGTGGTAGAGCTTGCTGGTCTGATAGTTGGGTTCAGAAGTCAAGTTCACACCGAGACGGCGGAACACAGCAACGTCTACCTGAGACAGGATTACGCTAGAGTGTACATCGCAGTGACGCAGCTCCTGGAGCTTTTCCAGAGCGATCTTTGCGTTGTAATCCGTAAGGGCACAAACAGACAGAGCCACCAGAGCTTCGTCCATGTGGAGACGAGGATTAGTGTGGCCCAGCTGGGTGGTCTTGAGACGCTGAATGGGTTCGATGACCATGGGCGACAGCAAGCGAACTTCATCGGGAATGCCAGCCAGATGCTTGAGGGCATCCAGAAGCATTGCAGAGGATGCGCCCAGCAAGGAGGAAGTCTTTGCAGCGATAACAGCGCCATCCTGAAGTTCGATAGCCACTGCGGGGCCGTTGGTTTCTTCGGCGCGCTTGAGAGCGGCAGCAACCACCGGGCGGTCGGCAACACTCACATGAGCCTGTTCCATCACCAGCTGTTGCTTGTAAACCTGATCCTGGTCAGCATTGCCCTTGCGAACGTCGCAGAGGGTATTGTAGTAACGGCGGATGATTTCCTGCTTGGCAGCTTCGCTCACGGCTTCGTCGTCAACGATGCAGTTGCCGGCCATGTTCACGCCCATGTCGGTGGGACTCTTGTACGGGGACTCGCCAAGGATGCGGGTGAACAGGGCGTTCAGCACGGGGAACACTTCAACGTCGCGGTTGTAGTTGATTGTGGTCTTGCCGTAGGCTTCCAAGTGGAACGGGTCAATCATGTTCACGTCGTTCAAGTCGGCAGTTGCAGCTTCGTAAGCCAGGTTCACCGGATGCTTCAGAGGAATGTTCCAGATGGGGAACGTTTCAAACTTGGCATAGCCGGCCTTGACGCCGCGGGTATTTTCGTGATAAATCTGGGAAAGGCAGACAGCCATCTTTCCACTTCCCGGACCAGGTGCAGTCACCACCACAAGTTCGCGGGAGGTTTCAACAAACTGGTTCTTGCCGTAGCCGTCGTCGCTCACCACCAGCGGAATGTTGTTGGGGTAACCTGCGATGGGATAGTGGCGGTAGACCTTGAGGCCAAGGGTTTCCAGCTTCTTCTGGTAAGCCAAGGCACTGGGCTGGTCCTGCCAGCGGGTCAGCACAACGCTACTTACGTAAAGGCCGTAACCGCGGAAAGCGTCGATCAAACGAAGAACGTCCTGATCGTAAGTGATGCCCAGGTCGCCGCGGACCTTGTTCTTTTCAATGTCGTTAGCGTTAACGGCGATAATGACTTCGGCCTTGTCCTTCAGCTTTTCAAGCATACGGATCTTGGAATCCGGAGCAAAGCCAGGCAGTACGCGGCTTGCGTGGTGGTCATCAAACAACTTGCCACCGAATTCAAGGTAAAGCTTTCCACCGAACTTTGCAATGCGTTCGGCAATTTTCTCGGACTGCGTTCTCAGGTACGCGTCGTTATCAAATCCAACTTTAAACATAAGGGCCTCATATACAAAATTTATCGGGTCAAAGATAAAAAAAAAGGCGTTCCCCTGCGGGAACACCCTTTAAGCATTTGCCTTTATGAGCGCGTCGTAATTACACAACGCGGGGTACAAAGATTGGATAAGCGAGGATTACTAGGCCGCAGGCTCCGAAAAAAAAAGTCCCGCGTCGTAGAAACGAGCGAGACAAAGAATGAGGGGGGCGTAGCGTACTTTTTGTACGTGAGCCCCCGAATGATGCCGTATCGCGAAGATTATACGACGCGGGTCATGCCGGACATGCGTTCGCGGAGCCAAGCTCCCACTTCTTCAACCGGGTGCTGACGGATGCTTTTGTTGACCTTGATGAGTTCTTCATTGTCAACTGCAGTGGTCTTGCCTTCGCCGAAGATAGCGCCGATGTCTTCCTTGGTGATTTCGGAAGCCATGAAGTCCTTCAGCAGAGGCACGCACTTGTTAGCAAACAGGTAGCAGCCGTATTCTGCGGTATCGGAGATCACGCGGTTCATTTCGAACAGCTTCTTACGAGCGATGAGGTTTGCAATGAGCGGAGTTTCGTGGAGAGATTCGTAGTAAGCGCTCATGGGCTTGATGCCGACGGAGCACATGGTTTCGAATGCCAGTTCCACACCGGCCT
>JAZLKH010000068.1:0-28930 GCA_045597545.1 Fibrobacter sp. | reverse complement strand
TACTGATCTTTAAACATTGCCTAAAATTAAGCAAATCTAGGCGTTTGAAATTCAAGTCCGTTGACTAGCAAAATCGTCTACAGCCCTTTGTTTATGCGGGTTCAAGGCGATCGACCCTATTTTTTAGTGGACAGTAGTGACTTCAAAAATAGAATTTTCTATACTTACGCAAGTCCCTATTCCACTGGAGTTTTCCAATGAAACCATCGACTTTCATTTTCAAGGCAAGTGCGGCCATGATTTTAGCCACCGCCACACTTTTCTTTAGCGCTTGTAATTCTGACACGCAAAACATTCGCTTTGGCTCCGGCAACAAGGGCGGTGTTTACGACACCTTCGCAAGCACCTTTGCAGAGCACTTCAACAAGGCCAACAGCGATATTCAAGTCCAGGCAAAGAACACCGCCGGTTCCCACGCCAACATCCGCCTCATTGAAGAAGGATTCATCGACCTTGGCATCGTTCAGAGCGACGTCCTCAACGATTATCTGATGCGTAGCCGCAAGCGCCACGCCATCGCAGCCATCGGCGGACTTTACACCGAATCCATTCAGATTGTAGTTTCCGCCGATTCCGACATCAAGACCATTAACGACCTGCAAAACCGTAAGGTTTCTGTCGGCGAAGAGGAATCCGGCGTAGTCCGCAACGCAGAAATCATCCTGGAGGCAAACGGCATTTCCTTCGACAAGATTCAAAAGGTGAACCTGGGTTTCAAGGAATCTGCCGCTGCCCTTAAGGCGAACGAAATCGATGCGTTTTTCTGCACCGCAGGTATTCCCACTCCTTATATCAGCGGACTTGCCTCCTCTAAGAACATCCGCTTGATTTCCATGGACTCCGCAAGTATTAATCGCGTCATCAATCTGCACCCGGAACTGACCGCAAGCGAAATCCCCGCCGAAACCTACGCCGGTCAAGCCGAAGCTGCACAGACCTTAGGTGTCAAGGCAATCCTCGTCGCCAACCAGACCTTGTACGATGACGTCGTAAAGAAGGTCTCCGCAGAGCTGTTCCACAAGGACGTTTTCTCAGCACCACTCACCATGCCCACGCCGGAATTTGCCACCAACAACATTCCCGTCGGTTTCCACCCCGGTGCCGCCGCATTTTACGCCAGCAAGAACATTGTAGTTGAAAAGGCTGAACCACTCCAGGCCCGCGGCCCCATCCCCTCTACCGGCGACTAGGTCGACAAGTTTCCGCGACAAACCTAGCGAAAAAGCGACTCACAAGGATCTTATATGTTCACACTTTCCTTAGACATGTATCAGACTTTGGCCCTGGCTGTGGTAGTTCTCGTCATCGGCGCAAAGCTTAAGAAAGAAGTTAGCGTTCTTGAAAAATTCTGCATACCCTCTCCGGTGGTGGGCGGCATTCTCTTCGCGCTGCTTTCCTGCTTTTTGTACAAGACCGGCCTGGTGGAATTTTCCTTCGACGAAACCTTGAAATCCATCTGTATGATGGTATTCTTCACCTCCGTAGGTTTCAACGCCAACCTGAAGATTTTGAAGAGCGGCGGCATCAACCTGATTCTGCTTTTGATCTGCGTCTGCGTTCTTATCGTATTCCAGAATTCCCTGGCAGTAGGCTTGGCTAAAATGCTCGACGTCAGCCCCCTCGTAGGACTTTCCGCAGGCTCTATTTCCATGGTGGGCGGTCATGGTACCGCCGGCGCATTTGGCCCCGTTCTTGAAGACTTCGGCATGGAAGGCGCAACCACCCTCTGCACCGCCGCAGCCACTTTCGGCCTCGTGGCAGGATCCCTCATGGGCGGCCCCATCGGTCGTCGTCTTATCATCAAGGGCGACCTTCTCAAGTCCGCCAAGTCCAGCGAACACGACAAGGTGGAACTGAAGGAAGAACAAAGTAAGTACCGCCGTTCCGCAAAGCGTTACTCCACCGCCGCATTCCAGCTGGCCATCGCCATGGGCGTAGGAACCATCATCTCCTCCCTGCTTTCCAAGACGGGCATGACCTTCCCCTCCTACATCGGCGCCATGATTGTCGCCGCCATCATGCGCAACATTTGCGAATACAGCAGCAAGTTCGAAGTCCACATGGGTGAAATCAGCGACGTAGGCGGCATCTGCCTTTCCTTGTTCCTGGGCATCGCCATGATCACCCTGAAGCTCTGGCAGTTGGCCTCCTTGGCTCTGCCCCTGGTGATTCTCCTATGCGCCCAGATGATTTTGATGTTCCTGTTTGCCTACTTCATCGTCTTTAACGTGATGGGTCGCGATTACGACGCCGCAGTGCTTTCCGCAGGCGTTTGCGGTTTCGGCATGGGTGCAACCCCAAACGCCATGGCCAATATGCAGGCCATCACCAACCGTTTCGCCCCGGCCGTGAAGCCCTACCTGTTGGTGCCCATCGTGGGAAGTATGTTCGCCGACTTTATCAACAGCCTCTGCATTACATTCTTCATCAATCAGTTCTGAGTGGTGAGCAGTGAGCTTTGAGCGATGAACAATGAACGCCATTATCTAACCTCAAAGGGGGCTTCGCCCCCGACCTGGCGCCTCGAACCTCGCACCTTTTTCTACATTTGCAGACGATGAAAGACAAAGCTCGCAAATTAATTGAAAAGTACGAAGAACTGGAATCCGAATTGGGTAATCCCGATGTGCTCGGTGACCAGGCTCGCTATAACAAGATCCACAAGCAGTACAAAGGTATCGAAAAGGCTGTAATCAAGGCCAAGGAATACCTGCAGATGCTGAACGACCAGGAAGAATGGAAGATGGCTCTGGGCGATTCCGACCCGGAAATGGTCGCCATGGCCAAGTCAGAGCTTTCCACCATCGAAAAGGCTCTTCCCGGCCTTACCGATGAACTGCAAATCTTGATGGTTCCCAAGGATCCTTGGGACTTCCGTAACGCTACCATCGAAATCCGCGGTGGTACCGGCGGTGACGAATCCGCCCTGTTCGCAGGCGACCTGTTCCGCATGTACCGCGCCTATTGCGAAAAGATGGGCTGGAAGATTACCATCCAGGACCTGAGCGAAGGCACCGTGGGCGGCTACAAGGAAATTCGCGCCTACATCGAAGGCGACAGCGTCTACGGCACCTTGAAGTTTGAAAGCGGCGTGCACCGCGTGCAGCGCGTGCCCGAAACCGAAACCCAGGGCCGCGTACACCCCTCCGCCGCACCCGTCGCCATTCTGCCCGAAGCTGAAGAAGTTGACGTTGAAATCCGCGAAGCAGACATCCACATGGACACCTACCGCTCCAGTGGTGCTGGCGGGCAGTACATCAACAAGACTGACTCCGCTGTCCGCTTGACTCATATTCCCACAGGCGTTGTGGTAAGCTGCCAGACCGAACGATCCCAGTTGCAGAACCGCTTGCACGCCATGGGAATGCTCCGCTCCAAGATCTTGGACGAAGTCATCGCCAAGAAGGAACGCGAAGAAGCCGCCAGCCGCAAGGCCCTGGTGGGTACCGGCGACCGCTCCGCAAAGATCCGTACCTACAACTACCCCCAGAACCGCGTCACCGACCACCGTATCGGACTTACGCTGTACAATCTGGACCAGGTGGTGGCAGGCGACCTTCAGGAAGTCATCAACGGCCTCCAGATGGCCAACGCTCAGGAAAAGCTGGGCAAGTTCCAGGCTTAATTCTAGCGCGCAGGAAAGCGATCCACTATGGCTGACAACGCAAAACCCATGACGGTCCTTGAAATTCTGAACCGTACCAAGGTCTTCTTCGAAAAGAAGGGAGTGCCCGACCCGCTGCTGGACGCACAGCACATCATCAGCCACGGCCTCGGCATGAAGAACCGCATGGATCTTTACCTGAACTTCGAGAAGCCGCTGACTCCAGCCGAACTTGACACGCTGCGTCCCATGGTGGCACGCCGCGCCAACCGCGAACCGTTGCAGCACATCATCGGCGATACCAGCTTCCGCGGCTTCATCATCAAGTGCGACGCCCGCGCCCTTATCCCGCGCCCCGAGACCGAGGATATCGTGGACATGGCAAAGAACTCGCTGAAGCTCCTCATGGAGAACGCCGCCGAGGGTACAGAAGGACGCGCACCCTTCATCGTCGAAGTGGGCACGGGCACTGCAGCCATCTCCATCTCCTGCGCAAAGGAAATCGCCAACGTCCGCGTCCTCGCCACAGACATTTCCGAAGACGCCCTGGCCCTCGCCAAGGAGAACGCCGCCGCCAACGAACTTGGCGAAGATAAGCTGATGTTCGCCCAGGGCGACCTGCTGAACGCCGTTTCCGCAGAAGCCTTGACCGCCGCAGGGCTCCCTGCCGACACCAAGATCGATTGCCTGGTTGCAAACCTCCCCTACATTCCCGATTCCGAAAAGGGAAAACTCCAGCCCGAGGTGGACAAGTTCGACCCCGCCCTCGCCCTCTACGGTGGCGCCGACGGCCTCGACCTGGTCCGCAAGCTTTTGCAGCAGACCCAGGGCCGCATGAGCAGCGGAGCTTCCATCTTCCTAGAGATTGGTTCCGAGCAGGCAGCCATGCTAGAAGCAGAAGCAGGCAATTATCCTTGGCTATCCTTTACAGGCAGCCACAAGGACTACTGTGACAACATCCGCTTCGTAAGCTACAAGGCAAAATAAATTTTAGCAAAGTAAGTTCAGGTAAGGCCCGCCAGCGTTTTAGGGCACAGAGCAGCCCAAGGCCGCCAGCACATAGGTTTCGCTTTCTCCCATGCGGTAGAAGGGCAGCAAGTCCTCGTCATCGACGAAACCGTCGGCAAAGCCGCTCATCTGCAGCTGTTCGCCGATGCGGCGCTTAAAGGACTCAAAGCCGCAGGTCCAAGGATTCCGTTCCGATAGCTCCACTAGGCGGTTCGCCTTGGCTCGGGGTTTCATTCGACCTTGTTTCTTGCTCAAGTTTCCAATATCCATATTCTATTCCTCAAAGGCACCCTTTTCTTAAAATCACAACACATTCACCAGTGCCTTTCTGTACAGCAAATATAGAAACAGTGCATGTCATAATATGACACACGCCTTTTTTCTAAAATTTTTCCAAAAATAAGCGGAAACTTTCTTACTCGATGACGGTGGCCGTCACATGGGCGTGTCCAACCTTGTCTAGCCCAAGTTCCTTGCCTGCAGCTACGCTCAGGTCCAGGATTCGGTCCCCCACGTAGGGCCCCCGGTCATTCACACGCACCACGACACTTTCGCCGTTGTCGTCGCGAACCACCTTGAGTTTCGTCCCAAAGGGCAGTTCCTTGTGGGCGCAGGTGTAGTCGTCCTGGTCGAAGATTTCGCCGCTGGCGGTCTGCTTGCCGTCAAAGCCCTTGCCATAGAAACTGGCTTCGCCGGAAATCTTCAAGCCGATTTCGGCCTTTTCCTTGGAGGCGTAATGCTTTTCGGGGAACCTTACATAGCCCTTGCGGGCGGCAATGCTATCGGAGCCGGCGCAACCTACAATTAAAGCGACGAAAACCACCAGGGCAAACATGACCGCGGTTCCCGCCCCAAGGCGACTTACGCTATTCGAAGTCGTACATGCTGTTGTAGGTGTTTTCAAGGATTTCATCTTCCTTGCTCTTGACTTCGGCCTTCTTCTCTTCGGGCTGCTTGTTCAGGACCTCGTAGTACTGGGCAGAAAGCTTGTCAATATGATCTTCACTGGACTTGACTCGCTTACGCAGACGTTCCAGATCCTGGTCGGAAATCGAAAGGCGCGTATTCAACATCTTGGCAGCCTGCTGGCCCCAGGGAGTTTGCCCATGCATATCACGTAGCGTTTTATAGGCCGCCTTGGCGCTGTCAACACGTTCCGGATTCATCTGGAAATACACGGCCTTCATGTAAAGGGACTGGATACCAGCCTGGGTTTCGGGATATTCCTGATACAAGCTGTCAAAGGAATTGAATGCTGTTGCGTAGGCGGAATCCACCAGATCCATCTTATCCAAAGGAGTTTCCGCAGCGATAGTCCAAAGACTTTCCGCCACCAGGTAGCGCTCCTTGGCCAGGTCCTCGCGGGTCTTCAAGGTGACGCGCATGCCGAGGTTCGCCTGGGCCTGCTTGCCGTATTCCGTATCAGGATACTTCTCGATGATTTCCTTGTAGATTTCCTCGGCGGCATCGGGGTCGTTCTTGAATTCATCCAAGATAAAGGCCTTGGCGTAGGTGGCGCGTAAAACCTTAGCACTGTCGCTGGATTCCTCGATGATGGTATTCAGGCGGGTAACGGCGCTATCCACTTCGTCCAGCCTGAACAGGAAAAGCTCCGCGATCTGGAATTCAGAGCCAAAGAACCCTTCCACATTGGGAATGGAATCCTGCTTGCGGAGTGAATCGTTCTGATTGCGCAAGGCGAGCAGACGTTTCAAAGCATCGCGACGGTCACGACTCTGCTGGCCCCATTCGCTGATTGTCCTCGCGGTAAAGCTACTGTCATAGTAGACGATAGCCTGTTCATAATTCATCTTCTTGTTCTGTTCATAGTCGCCCAAGGTAAAGTAGCTGCGGGATGCGTACACAGTCCGCGGGTACTCCGAGTTTACCTTCTGCAAAATCACAATGCCGTCGGCATACTTCTCCGCCATCATGGTGACTTCGCCGATGCGCACCAGGTAATCCGCTCGTTTCAATTCATATTCGGGATTCTTGTACAGATCCTTGTATTCGTCGGCGGCCTTCAGGTAATCCTTGTTGTTTACAAGGCACTCTGCGGCCTGCTCACCGGCACTCTGGCGTTCCCGAACATTCAGCTGCTTGATTTCTTCGGCCGTAAAGTGTTCACGCGCCTTGTCCCAGTCTTCCTTCTTAAAATAAAGTCCGGCCAATCTAAAGTGCGCCTTCGCTCGCATGTAGGGAGTGCCCGCCGTATCCGCCAACACCGCTTCCAACGAGGCGATAGCCTGGTCGGGGAACTCGTCCTGCTCATCCAAAAGCGAAAGCAGATTCAATCCTTGGAAATAGTAAGGGTGATCCTTGGAGGCGATTACGGGTTCCAGGGCAAAACGGCTGATGTTGTACTCATGATTCTTGTACAGGCAAAAGGCTCGCTGGTACTCCACCGTAGGCATGGAGTCATGGTCAGAAAAATAACGCTCAAACTCATCGTACTTGGTAATGGCCTTGCCCCACTCCATCTTATGGCGGAAGGACTCACCTATCAGGAACACGGCCTCCGCAGTGCGCTTCTTATTGTCGGGAAAGCGTTCAAGAACGCGGGAACCTTTTTCGATAACCTTGTCGTACTTTTGACGTTCCTCCATCCCGGGCATGGAGCTTTCCGCATCGACCACGCTATCCTGACGGGCGGTACGCATTTCGCCTGCCTGGTCATAAAGGCGCTCTGCATTGAACATGTGGTTCAGGTAGGCGCAGCAAGTACAGCCTTCCAGGGCGAAGGCCATCAAAAGCAGTGCGAGCAGACCGAACTTACGCATATTCAACAAAATACAAAAATCAATACTGGTTCAAGTAGCTGGCGTAATCGCAAAGCTTAAGACCCGGCGGAAGCGACGCCTTGTCAAAGCGAATCATGCGAACCTCGGCAGGCTTACCCACCACACGGGCCAGCAGTTCAAAGTTATCCTGGGTTTCCCAGACGGCGGCATCCAGCACCAGACCGTCACCGCAATCCGTTTCGCCGGTACTGTTGCCAATGCCCGAAATGCGGGAATTCTGCTTCAGGAGCCTGGTGTATACTTCGGGAGCGATGCCCAGGTGATTTGAATTGGAAGACGAATCGAATACAACCACGTGAACTTCACGGAAGTGGTTCAGGGAATCGAATATCACCGTGTAGGTATGCTTGTAGGGAGCCTCGTAGAAGGATTCCTGCCAGACATTGTTGGCAACGGGCCTAAAGTTCGAAATGGAATACTTCTTAAAGAACTCCTTGGGCGTCGCACCATAACGAACAAGGTAATGTCCCAGCATCGTAGAGAAATCATGCGTAGTCGCCGGGGCCATGGTACCGCGAATACTATCAAGGGCTCGGTTCAAGTTCTCCGTCAGGCCATCCTTGCGGGAGATGGGGGCCGGGCGGGTAATGCTAGCCTCCTGAATCCTCTGCTGGATGTCGGGATACTCAGGGTCGGCCTTTTGAATTTCCTGGAACTGCAGGCGGGCGCGGTCAAACTGGCGACCCTTGATGTAGGCACGCCCCAGGGCCTCGCGCAGGGGCAGATTCTCGGGGTAACGTTCCACTAGGGGTTCCAGAATGTCACAGGCGGTCTGGGCCCGGTCCTGGGGCGAAAGTGCGATGCCGTTGCCCGGACCCGGAGGGGACTTCTCGCCAAGGGTGGCGGCGGCTTCACGAGCGGCGGCGTAATCGGGGCGGAAGGCCAAGATGCGCTGGTACAGTTTTTCGGCGGCATCGAAGTGCCCCTGGTACTCGTTCAGGAAGCCTTGCAAAAGCAGCAGGCGAACATTCACCGGATACTGGGAGAGGGCGTACTCCACTACGGCGGAGCAGCTATCCAGCTGACCGCTCTGATGGTAGAGGTCCGCAAGCAGCTCGTACGCCTTGGGCACATCACCATTGGAAAGGCTGATGACAGTACGCAGCTCGTTTGTAGCCTGGATGGTGCGGGAATTGTTCATCAGCAGTTCTGCAAACCAAAGCCTGGCCTCTACAAGAGCCGGAGCCTTTTCGCTTGCGGCACGGGCAAGTTCCAAGGCGGCGGCCTCGTTCCCCGCGGCAAAGAAGGTTCGACTTTCAAGGTAAGAGGAAATACCCGAAGCCGGGAAACGCCCCTGCAGCTTGCCGATAAGCAGGGCCTGTCGGTCACGCTGATTCTCGGTCAGGGGAGCCATTTCGAACAGGGTGTTCACCTCGCCCCAGATCGCAGGCAGCAGGTCAGGGTACAAGGCCACGACACCATCAAAGATATCGTACGCAGAACCAAAAACGCCGTTGCGGAACAGTTCCGTCGCACGTCGCAGTTCCGTCTGCACCTGGATTGGAGCCTTGGCGGTTTCTGCAGCCATGTCCGGCGTATCGCCTCGGAGCACCGTAGAGCCCGCGGGCAGGCCATAGGGGATTCCGCCGACCGCAATCTTAGAAGGTCCATAAATATCATAAACGCGCCAGCCGGCAATAGCCAGCAGCGCACCGCAACACAAAGCCAAAAAAAGGTATGCGGCCTTCTGTGCTCCCGATGATTTTTTAGCCATTAATCTTCCAGAAAGTCAGCCAGCTTCTCCTTGTGCTCCTTGCTCTTCTGCAGGCGGCGCAGGGTCTTGTTCTTAATCTGGCGGACACGTTCGCGGCTCAACTTCAAGTCTTCGCCAATGTCTTTTAGGGTGGTGTCTTCTACGGTGTCGAGGCCGTAGAACATTCGCAAAATTTCCTCTTCGCGCTGAGGCAGGCTAGACAAGGTCTCCTGAATCAGTTTCTTGCGTTCCTCGCGCTCCATGTCCTCGTCCTGGTTGCCTTCGGAGCCCAGGACGTCCATGAGGGTACTCACAGATTCGCTGCTGCTGGAAACGGTTGCGCTATCGCCGATGGGAGCGTCCAGGGAGATGTCCACGATCTTTTCCATAACCTCGACGATGTCCTTTTCGAAGGGGGAGAACTCGTCCATGGCAATGGTCTTGTCGTAGTCGCCGTCATTCTGCATCAAGGCGCGCTTAAAGCGATTCACCAGGGCAAGCTTATTGGGCGGGATTCGGACTGCGCCCACCTGTTCAAACAGAGCCTTCTGAATGGACTGGCGGATCCACCACACCGCATAGCTGATAAACTTCACATCCTTGTCCATGTCAAAGCGCTTCGCCGCCTTGAACAGACCCAGGTTACCCTCGTTAATCAAATCCAAAAGGGAAAGTCCGCGTCCCTGATACTTGCGAGCAACGCTCACCACAAAGCGAAGGTTACCGCGAATCAGACGCTGCAAGGCGGACTTGCGAATTTCTTCGGTGTTTCCCGTCTTGATAATCGTCAAAAGAGCCGACTCCTCCTGGGGAGTCAGTGTCGGAAACCGATTCAAGTCTCGGAAGTAGAGAGCCTCGTTTGCATCACTCATATATCAATAACACCTAAAAATCAAAACCCAAAAACAGAATATTTGCACAAATATGGCTTTTTACTTGGATTTCGTCAATTCAACAAGCTTATCGTAAGGGTAAATTCCCGAACTATGGCCATCGCTAAAGACAAGGGACGCGGCATAGCGGCCTACCGACTGAACCTTCACCAAGGCAATGTCCGCAGGAACCGTAGCATCGTCCAGGAGCTTTTCGCCGGAGTGTTCGTCGACGCACAGGGCGCAGGGGCAGGCGCAGCGTAGGACGCGCACATCGCAGGCGCCTCGGCTGCCATCGCTCCATTCAAAGCCAAGCTTACCGGAGACGGTTCTGAAAACTTTCTTAGGCTGGATCATTAGACTTCCTCCACCGGCAACTGTTCAAATTCAAAGTTGAAGTTCTTGAGAACTCCCTCGCCCTCGGATTCCAGAACGGAAAGGTTACGCACCATCTGGTCGGCGGCCTGCATAAAGGCCTTGGCGGACTCGGAGTTGGGATGGCGCAGCACCGCAGGGGTACCGGCGTCGCCACAGTCGGCAACGGCGGGCTCCAGGGGCACCTTGGCCATCAGGGGCACGCCCCAGCGCTTGGCGATGCTTTCGCCGCCGCCCTGGCGGAATATGTAATGAGGCTTGTTGCAGTTGTCGCAGATAAAGTAACTCATGTTCTCTACGATGCCGATGACGGGAACGCCCACGTTGTCGAACATGGCGATACCCTTGCGGCAGTCGGCCAAGGCCACCTCCTGCGGGGTGGTCACCACAACGGCGCCGGCCATGGGGCAGTTCTGCGTAAGAGTCAACTGGATATCGCCCGTTCCCGGGGGAAAGTCCACCAGCAGGTAGTCCAGCTTGCCCCAGCGAACATGGTGGATGAAATGCTGGATCATCTGGCTCACCATGGGGCCGCGCCAGATGGTGGCCTTGTCGGAATCGGCGAACATGCACATGGACACGATGCTTACGCCGCCCTTGGCCTCTACGGGGGCGATGGTGTTGTCGTCAAAGACCTCGGGCGCCTTGTCGATGCCAAACATCAGGCCCATGCTGGGGCCATAAATGTCCGCATCCAAAATACCCACCTTGGCCCCAGACAAACTTAGGGCCATGGCCAAGTTTGCGGTGACTGTGGACTTGCCTACGCCACCCTTGCCACTGGCCACAGCCACCACATGGGCCACTTCGCCGATGTGGGAATTCTGCGGCGCCTGGGTTGCGGAACTGCCATCACCTACGCGACCCTCGGCGGTGGACGTCACATTCACTTCGGTTGGACCCAAGCTTTTCACAATGGCGATGGACTCGGCCTTGAACTGGTCGCGGATGGGGCACGCAGGCGTAGTGAGCTTAAGGTCGAAAGTCACCACGGTGCCTTCGATTTTCAAATTCTGCACAAAACCCAGTTCCACAATATTCTTGTGAAGGTCCGGATCCTGCACCGCGCGAAGAGCGCTCGTAATATTTTTTTCGTCTAGAATCATGGGTTAGTAGGAAGTGGTTAGTGGTTAGTATTTTTTGTGGTGCGCTGGGGCGCATGTTGCTTTAACTGTCTACCAACTACTTTTTTCTAATGAGAACTTCGGCATTCTCAATAGGTGGGTCATGCAGGGTGGCCATTCCTCTTCGTAGTGGCTCACCAGAATCAAGGTGGTTTCGGTAGACAGCAGCTGGAGCAGCTTGAAAATCTTTTCGCGGTATTCGCCCTTAAGGCCTTGAGTGGGCTCGTCCAAGAGAAGTACTTTCGGCGGGCGGATTGCGGCGCGAGCCATCAGCACCACGCGCTTGTCGATTGGCGACAGGCCGCGGAAACGTGCAGCGGGATCCTCGAAGCCCAGGTACTTCAACCATTCGCGGGCCTTTGCCTTTTCTTCCCAGGTGGCGTTGTCGGCGCGGCAAAGGTTGGCGGTAAAGCCGGTGCAAAGGACCTCACAAAGGTCCAAATCCTCACGGTACTGCAGAGCCAGTTCCGGCGAGAAGAAACCCAGCTTGGCCTTGTGATCCCAGATGTTGAGGCCTCGGCCCGGGCGCTCCCCTAAAAGAGTAATGTCGTTGTTGTAAATCTGCGGATGGTCTGCGGTGAGCATCCCCAGAAGAGTGCTCTTGCCAGCGCCATTCTCGCCCATCACCGCCCAGTGCTCGCCCTTACGAACCGTCCAGTTCAGGTTCTTGAGCACATCGGTTTCACCAAAGCGGACATTCACATTCTTGAGTGCGAAAAGGACTTCCGCATCGGCTGCTATACCCGACATCTGGCAGGAATCGAATTCCGCGGCGTCGAACGCCTTGTCGGCTTTTAAGTCCACCACCTGGTAGGTCTGCAGTTCCTTCTTGCTGAACTTGGGCTTGGTCACAACTTCGGGCAAAGCACCCTCGTATTCCGTAAAAGTCTTGTCAGCATAAACGAAAGCGGGAATCTCCGGCAACAGTTCATCTTCGCGAGCAAGGCGCACCACAATCTTGATCTGGGAACCGCCAGCCTTCGTATCGCGGGCAAGGTCAGCCACGCGGCCAGCCAAGTGGGCACGGTACTCCGGGTCCAGGCCACCAAACAAGTCGTTAAAGTAAATCCACTCCGGGGATTCCATCCACATGCGGGCCAAAAGAACTCGACGAAGTTCACCATTGGAAAGGCTCAAGAGCTTTCGCTCCAGTATACCCTCGGACAGATCCGCAATCTTAAGGGCCGCATCCAGTTTCGTGGGGTCCGTTGCAGGCCAGGCCATATCGTCGATGTAACGGTCGGTCTGCAAAAAGAACTTCTTGTTCAAAAGCAGGTTCTTCACCAGCGGCGCCTCGGAATCACCAAGGCTAATAAAGCGCTGCTGCCAGAAAGGCGCAAGAGCCTGCTGAATTTTTCGTTGCATGGCCTCCGACATGGTGGAGACATTCAGCCGCTGATTCAAAAAATGAGTAATGACCCTGTCCAGGTCCTCGCCCTCGGTGCTAAAAATCTGCACCTGGGGGAACTTCTCGATCAGAGCCTCAAATCTCTTAAATTCCATGGCGTCAAATGTAGAAATATTCATTTTACGCCACCAACAAAAAATCCCCGACATGACGCCGGGAATTTCAAAAAAAATGATTTACTTTATAGATACACCCACTAGAACTGTTCAAAGAACTCGCGAACCTTCTTGGGAACCCAAGTGTTCTGCCAGCCACCATAGTCGTTTGCAGTCCACTGGTGCCCGCCATTCCAGGTACAGACCTGAACCGGGAAGCGCGGGTCCACCTGCTTGAAGTTGTAGCAAACATGGGTCGCGCCCTTGTCCTTGGTGTAGCGTTCCATCTGGTCAATTTCAGTGCTAACGTCGGTGCCGCCGGGACCATTATTCTTGAGGATCCTGGTGATGGAGCTGTTCAGGCGATCGTAGGCGCAAAGCCCATCATCAATTCCATGAACATCCATCCAGGCGATAGGCTTTCCTGCGTTTGCGGGAATGTAGATGTTCCAGTCGGCCACCGCATAGGTCACCACGGCACGGATACGGTGCTGGAAGGTCTGCGCCAGGGAGTTACTGAACATGGAACCGAAACTGAAGCCGGTCACAAAGACACGGGACGTGTCGATGCAATAATTTTCTTCCACGGTCGTCAGCAGCTTATCAAAGAACTGGTGGTCCTTATCGTCACCTGTACGCCAAGGGGATCCATCAGTATCACCACGGGGAGCCACAAAGATGTAGTCGCCCTCGGTATCAAGAGCTTGCTGACCATAGTAAGGACTTGGATGATCTTGGTCCGGATTATGGTGGACAAAGTCTTCCGCATTGGATCCCATGCAGTGGTTTGCAAAGAGCAACTTGTGGGGTTTGGAGTTGTCATAGTTTTTTGGCAAGGTAATGAAGAACTCACGGGTAAGGCCAGCCACCTGCATTTCAAAGCGGTCGCCGTTTTCGACGCTCTTTGTCTTTACCAGGGAGGAATTCCTGCCGCAGCCCTTGGAGGGGGTGGGCGCATTCTGAAGCGCATAGCCAAAGTCATATTTTTCTTCAACACCGGCTGCCTTCTGCAAAGTCAATTCCACGTTGGTATCGAGATTGGCCAAGGCCACATTCAGCGTATCAAAGCCATCGGCAACCACCTGCAGATTTCCGCCGGCATTTTCCTTCTTGAGGGACTTGATGGCAGGCGCTCCATAGGAGGCGCCATAGGAACCATGAGCCGTAAACTTCAGGTTCTGCAGGGCGGAGCCCACCTTTACGCGAGCGACATAAACGCCCTCCGCCTTCACAAAACCGCGAAGGTCCACGGAGCCGGATCCATAAAGGGACTTGTTCAAAATGCGGTTGCCGACCATGTCAAAAATCTGAACCTGGACAGCATCCGAACTGGACTGGGAAAAAGAAACAACGCCATCATTCACGCTAATAAATCCCGGAGTCGCGGAAGCATGAATGCTATTCGGATTCATCGGTGTGTCACGAAGCGTAAAACTGCCCACACCGTCCGTTGTCGTTTTGAAATCGGTACCCAACAGTTTCACTTCAGCACCCTTTACAGCGCTTCCCTTAGAGTCGGATACAGACCCGGTCAAGATAAAGGCATTGGCCGCAGTGGCGGCCATTGCAACAGCAAGTCCAAAAGACGCAAAACCCAAACGCGTCATTTAAACCCTCCTTTTTTTTAGATTTTTACTATTATAAGTTACCTCTTTTAAGGCTCCAATGGGGATTTCGAGAATCAATCTCCATGGACAATATATCCAAGACCAACCTGGCATTCTTTGCTATCTTAACCTACGATGAACGAATTACTGCAAAGAACCATCGACGGGGCTTCCGCAGACAAGGCAAGCTCCTTCCGCTTAACCCCCGCCGAAGCCCTGGACATTCTGAAAAACGCCCCTTGGACCGAGGTGGTACAGGCCGCCGACACCGTCCGCAAGCAAAGGCTCCCCGGCAACAAGGTGGGCTACACCGCCTTTCGCATCGTAAACTACACCAACGTCTGCGAAGTCACCTGCAGCTTCTGCAGCTTCTGCCGTCCAGAAAAAAAAACCGAAGCCTACGTGCTGTCCCTAGACGAAATCCGTCAAAAGACCGTCGAGGCAAAGGCAAAGGGCGCAGACCACATCTTCTTGCAGGGCGGCGTCAACAGGAAGATTCCCCTGGATTACTACGTAAGCGTACTCCGGATGCTGACGCAGGAAATGAACGTCAAGGTCCGCGGTTTCTCCCCCGTAGAACTGGTCCGCATGTCCGAAACCTACGACATGCCCCTGGGCCAGCTGCTGGACACCTTGAAGGAAGCGGGACTCAGCTCCGTCCCCGGTGCCGGCGCCGAAATCCTAAGCGACCGCATGCGCCAAAAGCTCTCGCCCCGTAAGCTCAGTTCCGAGGAATGGTGCGCCACCATGGCCGCCTGCCACCGAAAGGGTCTCCCCGGCAGCGCAAACATCGTCTTCGGCAGCGACGAAACCCCAGAGGAAATCATCGAGCACCTGGAACATGTGCGCAAGACGCAGGACCTCGCCGTGGCAGCGAACGTCGCCGGTTTCAACAGTTTTGTCGTCTGGACGTTCCAGCCCCAGACCGACAACTTCCCCATCCGCCACGTCCGCGGAGACGAATACCTCAAGCTTCTCGCTCTCAGCCGCCTCTACCTGGACAACATCAACCACATCGAAGTTTCCCTGCTGGGAATGGGTCTCTCTTTGGGTGAGCTGGGGCTCCATTCCGGCGCCGACGACATCAACAGCATCGTCATCGAGGAGAACGTACTCACAAATCACGGTCTCACCAGCATAGAACAGGCCGAAAGCTTCATAAGAAACGCCGGTTTCACCCCGTATCGTCGTGATTTGAACTTTTCCTGCGACAACTAGTCCCGAGTTCAATTCAAAATCGGCAACTTTTGCATAAAATTAAGGCGACCCTTGCAGGCCGCCTTTGCATATTTATCGATTTCCCCTAAAATTTCCGAAATTAGACGAGAGCCTTTCCGGACTTAAGCTGTTTTACGATAAAATAGGCAAGCAGACAATACATATACACTCCTTCTTTGACTGTCTTTTGGTCGAACTTCGATTCGAACTTTTTATCGGGCTTTTGGACATTCCATCGCCCATTTTCGACGTTTCGTCGGGCTTTTTCGCTCTTCGATGTGCGCGGCGCCAAAGATAATAAAATTTTACTAACGTTTCAAGGGAAAATAATGTATAGGCAAATATTTTTTTTCTTACACAAAGAAAGAGACTTTTGCCTGTTTTCACTACCATCTGGCCCCACAAAATTTCGTAATTTTGGGACTATGAAACGAATTTTGCTCCTTTGTCTTGGTATGGCGTTTTTGGCCAACGCCCGTCCGTCGCTCCAGCTGGACACGGAAAGGGTCGAAGCCGGCAAGAACTTTGGCCTGCAGCTGGTATTCCCCATGCAGGAACTCCCCGAAAACAGAACCGGCCTGCACCTGGACACGCAAAACGGATTTTCGCTCATCGGCATCGACAGTACCGACCAGGTCATGCGCCAGGGTTTCGACGACATGTTCGAATCCTTCTTTGGCGGCGGCCGCAACCGTTCCGGCTACAAGGCCCGCGTTTACACGTTCAAGCTCAAGGCTCCCAAAAAGACGGGCCGAATCAACATCGGACAGATTTCCCTGACCATCGACGGTCAAAAGAGAGTCGTTGCCGACGAAGTACCCATCAACGTACAACGTTCCTACAGCGATGACGCCTTGGCCGTTACCCTCAAGCCATCAAAGACCACCATCTACGAAGGCGAGCAGATCTCCGTCACATTGGGCTTCCACACCTACGAGCATTTCGAGGGTGGCCTGCAGGCCACAGACATGAACACTGGCGACGACTTCATCGTTCACCGCAGCGACCTTTCGAACATGAAGTTCGAGCCCGTAGAAAACGCCCGCCGCGAAATGCAGGCCAGCGCCAAGTTCGCCTGGCTCAGCCCCACCAAGAGCGGTTCCCTTCAAATCCCGCCCTTCAAGTTCAAGTACACCAAGCGCGGCGAGCCCAAGATCGTAGAAGAAAGCAAGCAGATGGGCGGCATGTCCTTCTCCAGTCGCAGCATCAAGCAGGAATCCGTCGAGGCCGAAACCGCCACCTCGCCAATCAACATTACCGTAAAGCCCCTGCCCGCCGAAGGCAAGCCCGCCGATTTCGACCGCATGGTGGGCAACTACAGCTTCAGTGCCAACTTTGACCGCACCGAACTGAAGGTGGGCGAAGCCATGACCCTCACCATCGAGGTCAAGGGCGACGGTCTCCCCGGCTCCATCGCAGACCCCAAGCTCCCCGACTTCAGCGACTTCCGCTCCGTACCGCCCGAGAACAACATTTCCAAAAAGGTCAGCGGCAACAAGGTCATCACCTCCAAGACCACCAAGGTGTTCCTCTATCCTAAAAAGAAGGGCGAGTTCACCATCCCCGAAATCAAGTACTCCTGGTTCAACCCCAGCAAAAAGAAGTACGAGACCGCAGTGGCAGGCCCCTGGAACATCGTCGTCGAAAAGGGCGACAATAGCGCCGAGGCCGTATTCCAGGCACCCGTCGCCGCAAGCGCAGGCCCCGCCGCCGTGCAGAAGCAGGAAATCGAATCCCTGGGCAACGACATCCGATTCATCCACAACGTCAACGGAACATCGGACAGCGCCGCCCCCTACAAAAGCACCTGGTACTGGGCCTTGTTCCTGGCAGCCATCCCCTTCTACTTTATCGTAACGTTAGCCGTGAGCCGCAAGCGCAAGCACAACAGCAACGCCGCCCTGGTTCGCAAGGGCAAGGCAAACAAGCAGCTCAAGGCCCGCTTCGCCAATGCGAGCGCAGCCCTTGCCAAGGGCGACGCCAAGGCACTCTACGCCGCCCTGGAAAACGGTCTCGTGGATTACCTCAGCGACCTCACCAACACGGAATTCAAGGGCATGACCCGCCCCCAGATGAAACAGGAACTGGAAAATCGCGGAGTAAAGGCAGAAACCATCGCCGCCATCGACAGCTGGCTGGAAAAGTGCGCCTTCGCCCGATTCGCACCGACAACACCCTCCGTCGAAGAACAGAAGCAGATGCTCAAGGACGTAGAAACCCTCTGCGAAAACCTGGACGGATTGAAGTAGGGAGATTTGAAAATGAAGAACTTGCTTAGACTTTTTGCCATTTCCCTCTCCCTGCTCCTTGCACCGGCAGCCCTCGCCGCAAGCGCACAATCCTGCCCCGGCATCGAGGTCGGCATCAAGGCCTACAACGAAGGCGACTTCGAGCGCGCCGTGGATGAATGGCGCAGCTGCGTCGACAACGGCATCCAGGATGCGGACCTCTACTACAACCTGGGCAACGCCTACTTCAGAAGCGCCAAGCTGGGATTCGCCATTTTCTACTACAAGTCCGCCCTTCGCCTGCGCCCAAACGACGCCGACATCCAGCACAACCTTACCTACGCCCAGGCCATGACCAAGGACAAGGTGGACGAGGACGACGAGGAGAACCCGCTACTGGCAGGATTATTCAAGGCACACCATGCGCTCTCCCTCAAGGCGCAGTTGCTGGTTCTGCTTGGGCTCTTCTGGCTTATCGCCGCGGCGGCCATCGGCAACCGCATCTCCATCAGCGAAAGGCGCAAGAACATTTTCATGGGCGGCATCTTCGCCCTGACCGCCATCGCAGCGGTCTTTGCGGCCAGCGCCGGCTATAAGATATTCCTCGCCGAGACCGAAATCATCGGCGTGGTCACCGCCGCAGACGCCGACGTCACCAGCGCCCCCAGCGACAAGTCGCAGACGCTGAACACCCTATCCGAGGGAACCTCCTTCGAAGTGCTCTCCCAGCAGGGAAATTTCGTAGAAATCCGCCTCGGCGAAAAGGTGAAAGGATTCGTCAAGCAAAGCGAAGTGGGCATCGTAAGGTAACGCTCCACGACCGCCTTTCTATATCATACATTTTTTCAAAAAAGTCCGTCCAAAATCTCCTTTGCTGCGCGTATATAATGCACCCCACAGCAAAGAAGCAAAAATGAACGCGAAAAACCGAGACCACGACGAGCTTTTACAACGGCGAAATCTTGCAATTCTCGGCACATGATTAATTAAATCTCAGCATCAGGGCCAATTCGAACTGGAGGATCCTGCGGATGTGAGCAGTCTCGTCATCCAGCTTCTCATGAATCTGGCGGTATTCGATGTAGCTGCTCATAGATGCAATCTTATTGAACTGGTAGCTAGCCGCAGGGCGCAGGAACCATTCGTGAGTACGAGAAGGCACCGTACGGTCGGTCATGTGCAGCTTCGGCTTGTAAATGGTCAAGTCGTCGTAATCGTCGAACTTCCACTGCCTAAAGATACCGTCAGTACCGCTTTCCTTTTCCTTCATATCGTAATCCTCGTCAGGATTGTACTCCTTTCGAATGGTCTTCTTGAAGTCATAGCCAGCCGTAAACTTCAGGTCGATGCTGTTCTTGAACTTGTAGAACCACTTCCAGAACTTCACCACCTTGTCAAGCTTCAGCGGATACGTGATGGTAATGTCATCGCCAATATTAAAGGCAAAGTCATTGTACAGCGCCGTGTGAATCCACGGAGTCTCCCAGAAGTAATCCGTCGTATCGCGGCCATTGCCCGTGGAATCCGGCCAGGAGGTAATGCCAATGACTTCTTCCTTGGGGCGGCGGTCCGTATCCTCGATTTTTAGGCGCACGCTGTTCTCGATTCGCATGTTGTTCTGCAGCAAGAAGGTGATGCGTACCAGCGGGTTGAAGTTAATCACCTGGGACCAGGAATCTTCGGCGCTCTGGAACGGATGAACCGTCGTCGAATAAGTATAGTCAAACTTGTGGTTCGTAGACACGCTGCGGAAGGAATTCAAGAAGCTGACCTTCTGAGCAAAGTTGGGCACACTGACACCAATGCCTATGCGAGGCCATACCGTAGTGGTATCGATGTACATGGGGTATTCCCTGGACTGGGAGAAGTCCTCCTTCCACTGCAGGTCGCCCGTCACACCGATATCCCAAATAGGCAGCGTAATGCCGGAACTTACCTGGAACTGACGAGACACCGTGTGCCTAAAGTTACCCTGGTAAACCAAGGTGTCCACATGATGGTTGCGGTACTGGGCAAAGCCCTTATAGTCGTCGCGGTGGTCCAGACCCATATCGCCCGAAACAATATTCCACAGGCCGCGATTACGATAACCGTTACCAAATCCCAAACCGTACAAATAGTACTGCAAGGGGGTTACACCCTGCTCCTCGTACAGCTGAGCCAACGTAAAGTTCTCACCTACCGTATTGGTGCTGGCATTCCAGTTAAACTTGATTTCGCGCCACTTGATCTTTTCAAATGCCTTGGCCACCATGGATTCCTTGCCAAAGCTGCGGGCCAGGTCAAGAATCTTGAACGACGGGGCAAACTCGAAACGGTTGGTCTGCGAAATGGTCCAGTAGTTCTTCTCGATGCTGGTCTCGTCCTTGAAGTCGAAGTCATCGGGTATGGACTTCTGCTGGTTCATGTCAGAACTAAAGTTGGCGCTAAAGGGTACATAGGGAATAATGCGCGGATTAAAGCCGATCTTGAACTGCTGCGTACGGGAACGTTCGTTGCGTAGAATACCATAGGATCGGCCATACTCGCGATGACCAACGCTATCCACCTTGTAGAACACGGTGCTATCGTAGCGAATCTCGTAGGAGTCCGGATTCTGCAAGTCGATAGCCATCTCCTTGCCGTCGCCGTCCACCTTGGGAATGGTATCGTAGGGGATAGCCACCACGCTATCCGCGGAGACAAACACCTTGCGGTCCGTATGGTCAAAGTCAAAGATGTAGTCGTTGGCAAAGAGGCCGCCGTCACGGGTGGTAAAGAAGTTCTTCTTCACAAAGGCCTCGCGGTCACCGCCGCCGAACATGTCGCGCTTGATGTTCAGGGAGTAGCTCGTGGTCAGGAACGAGAAGATGTTCCAGCGCATATTCAGCTTGTGATTCAATTCCGCAGTGTAGGTGACAATCTTGTCCACCTGAGGTTCCACGTAATCCGGGTCGCGGCTCTGGTTCACATAGCGGGTGTAGTTGAAGTCGAACAGGGTCAGGTCGAAGGTCTGGGGCCAGGGTTCGAATTCAGCCTTGGAGATGTCCTTGAGCAAGCTGTACTTGGACAAGCTCTCGAAGGGCTTGAACTTGAACAGGCTAAAGGTTCCCAGCTTATATTCCAAGATGGTGTGGTAGGAATAGGTGGAGTCCGCCGTGGTGGTGGAACGCCCCTCGGACTCGTTGTAGCTGTAGCTAAAGGCCGGGCGGTCCAGGAACATCTGCGACAGCACCTCGCCCACCTTGGAATCATGGGCCTTGTAATCCTTGCGGTAGCTGATACCAAAATTCCTTTCGCGAACAAAGGACTGGTAACCCTTGGACAGGGCATCGTCACGCAGCTTCTGCTCCTCGGAATCCTTCTCGACACTCAGCTCATTCTGAAACATGTCCTCGGTCAAGTCCAGGAAGTTGCTCTTGCGCAGGGTCAGGTCATCCGTGGGCTTCATATAGGGGCGCTTGGTCGTAGTGTGGTAACCCAGAGAAAGCGGAATATGGAAACCCGCGCTATCGTTCAGGAACTTGTTCAAGTTCATGGTAAAGTCGCCGGCAACATCAAGCTGGGAGGCAGCCTCGGAGGCCTTGGGCTTAGGAGAGCCGTTAGAAGTCGAAAGGGTGGCAAAGTTACCGTCCTGGTAGCGCACCGTTCCAGAAAGGGAGATAAAGTCGGCGAAATTCACCTGGCCGCCGACACGTGCCGCATACCCCCAGTCCGTATCCATGTCCGAAAGACGCAGGTCGTTGAGCCAGAACGTACCCTTAAGGTCATCCTCGGAGGCGCTGGAATCCGCGATAATCACAAAGCGCATCCAGTCGATGTTGGTGATAGAGGGGTTACCCACCAGACGCAGCTTCTCGTCTCGATCGCCGCCAAGGCTCTTTTCAACCGCGGCCACAAAGGGCGGACGGCGTCCCTTCTTCAAATCCGAGAAATCCGCCACATCCAAGGCAAAGGCATTGTCCAACCAGTTCTGCTCATGGCAGTCCTGCACACGTTCGGAACTCTTACAGGAGTAGTTCACCGGGCGGAAGCTCCATTCATAGTAATCCGACGAGCCTTCCAGGGAACCTTCGCCGAACTGCAGCGCAAAGCGCACAGGAACAGTCTCCGCTTCCGTCTGGTAGTGGATTTCCATCTTCAGGGACTTGTAGCTGGAGAAGTCCTTCTTGTCCGTCTCGAAGATTCTGGTGACACCCACTTCCTGCCCAGGGGACATGTTGTGGTAATCCAGCACCAGGGCGGTCTCCTTAAGGGGCGCGTTCGTATCGGGGTCGCGCTCCGTAGTGGTATTGGGAGACTTGTGATACTCGTTGGAGTTCTCGCGGTTGTTGATGGTGGTTACGCTGATGAACGTCGTATCCTTGGAACTGATAGACTCGGTCACCTGCTGCTCCGCGCCGTTCACCTCCACAATCTGGGAATTCTCATTGGAACTGGTGCGGTAGAAGTCAGCCACCGAGGTCTCTTCCCAGGCGTTGCCCACAACAGCCAGGTGAACCACCTGGACCTTGGCCTCGGAGACCCCTGCGGCCAAGCTCCCCATCCAAAGTCTGGAATACTGGGATTCCGCAAGGATCGTCCTATAGTCGTTACCCGTAGCAGAGACAATGGTATCGTACTGGTTCAGGGGAATGCGCCACTTGCGCCAGCCATTCTTCAGTTCCTCGAAGTTCGCCGGATCCGTATCGGACAGGTCGATGCGGTAACGCACGTAGCTAACATCCAGGTCCAGGGAACCGTTCTTGTTGATATCCTCGGTATCGTAGGTGCGTTCACCGGAGTTGTTCTCGGTACCGTTGATGTAGACCGGCGGGTCGCTTTCCTCGTCCAGATCGTCGTTGTAATTGTCGCGTGCGATATCCGTAGTAGAGGCGTCGGAATTCAGGGTGCTGTAGACCGTGGCCACACAGCCCGAAATGCGGCAGTCCCACACCTGGCGAGTTTCATCGGCACCAGACAGGCCGTCCAGACCCTTGTCGTGCAGGGCGGTGGTCGTACCCAAATCGTTTTCTCCGTCGTACTGGCCGTTGGGAGCGTAACCGTTAATGGAAATATCTTCGCTGACAAGACCCAAATCCAGGTAAATGGAACCCGTGTTGCCGCGAGCCACCACCTCGATGTACTTCATGTTGCTCAGGTCCTGATAGTAGGAGCTGTTGGGACGCATCACGCCGCCCCAGGACTTGCCGGATAAGTTGTCGTTTGCACGCAGGGTCATCTTCAGCACGGTTAGGTGCTGGTTGTCCACGTCGGAGTTGCCCACCGACGGATAGATATTCTTGTACAGTTCCGTATTGTTGCTGTGCCAGATAAATTCACCAGCGTGGCGGTAGTCCAGATCCTCGATGTAAGTGGAAAGGTTAGAGGACACACCACCCGGCGGAGATGCCTGGTACCAGGAAAGCCTGGACAGCGGATAGGTCAAGCCAGAAGATGTCGCCTCGAAATCTTCCACCAAGGCGGACTGGTCGTCGCTGGTGTTTGCGTTGTGGCGACTTGCCGCAAATTCAGCCTCGAAACGCCAGCTGGAGTTTGCGGTGGTGTTGATTCCCGGAATGGCATTCACCAGTTCCGTAAGGGCGTTCACCGTATCCTGCAGGCGAAGGTTCACGCCGAACAAGGTGCTGGAGTAAGGTTCGTTGCCAAGGGTCGGAGTATTGGCGGTAGTGCTCTGGCTCTTGTACAAAGCAGTTACACCCAATACGGAACCCGTTCCAAGGCCATAAAGATCCAGGGGAAGTTCGGCGCGGGCGCCCAGCAGCAGCTTGTTGTCGATTTCGAACAGGGGTTCACATTCAAAGGAAACCTTGATTTCCTTGTTGGGGTCAAGAGCGCGCTCGCTGAGCAATTCGATCTGGCCCAGCTCGTAGTTGACCTCGTAGTCCGTTCCGCGGATAAGGGTGGTGGAACCGGCGGTCACCTTTTCGGTGCCCGGAGAAATATCCATGCAGGAGCCGCCATTCACAGAGTAGCTGGAATTTGGGTCACGAACGCTAATCGTAGAGTTGCGACGCTTACCCACCGACTCGAAGTAAAAGCGGTTGGTGTAGCGGTTCAGGTTGTACACCGGAAGAGTGTAAAGTTGAGCCATGGCAGCAGAGGAGTCCAACAGACGCAACGGTTCCAGACAGTTGCGCTGGGCAAGTTCCATGGCGTTAGATTCTGTGTACTGGGAAACCGGTTTACAGGGCAGCCACATTTCACCAGTGTAGCTACCGGAGGCATTCTTCGTAAAGATCGTCGCGTCATTGACCAGGGGACTGCCCGTGGTGGAGTCCACCAGGCCAAGGGTCTTAAGGTACGTACCAGAGATTCCACCCTTGTCCTTCATCCTCAGCACAAAGTTCGAGGAGCTGGCGTCAGAAATGCCGATGGAATACACGTTACGGAGCATCAACTTGTCGATGTCCGTCAATTCAGAAAGGGTGGCGTCCCACTGGATAAGCACAACCCTCGCCCCATCGCGCACCGTAGTACCCACGCGACCGGTACCGTCGTTACTCCAGCTGGCGGCCACCAGGGTATTGCGGTTTACGCCGTTGATCTTGACGATACCCGTCTTGGAGTCGTAGGTGAAGTCGGAGCTGGGAATTTCCACCATGCGCTCCACCTTCTTCTCGATGGTCTTGCCCGAGGGCGTTACGTACACCACGACGGCATTATCGATTACGCCCGTGGTGGTGTTGGTGGCTCCGCGCTTGTAAAGCTTAAGGTTCGTCGCCTGATAACTGGAAGTCTTGCGGCCTGCAATAGCCTCGCGGATATAGGAAGTCCTAGCCTCGTGATTCAGGAAGTAGTAACGGTAGGCCACGAACTGCTTGTCCAGGATCTGGAACTCGGAAGTAGACTCGTTAGCCTTAAGGGTGTACTCCTCCTGCTCTCCCCCATCCTGAGAGGCGATGGTGGTCAGGCGCCAGTCGCCCAGTTTCCAGTCGGCCTTGATACCGAAAAGCCCCTGGTGGTTTTCGGAATAACCCGTAAGCTCGGTACCCGTCAAGGCAAGGTTCGTGGTACCCGCCTCCACGCGTTGCAAGATATAGTCCTCAAATTCATCCTTGTAGGATTCCTCATAGACCACGCGAACCTGGTTCTTTGTGCCAAGGCCTTCTTCCACGTTCTGGATTTCGACAGTGATATAGGGGCCGATCTTGCCCTTCACCATGAAGTTTGGAGTGTATTCCAAGGTCGGGCTGGGCCAAAGACTGGTCTTGGTACTACCTTCGGCATCGTCATACTCGCCGTACCCCTTAAGGCGAATGTCCATGGTCCCCTGCAACATAAGCTTCGGCTTATCTAGGCCAAAGTCACGCATCCAGGCCGGCATGGTCACCGGGATAGTAATGTCAAATACGGAGCCTGTCTCCGGGGTCTCATAGCCCTCGTTGGCCTGGCCCACAAGACCATTGAGCCACAGGCTCTTGCGGCCCACATCGTACATGTCGGCCACGTAATCCGCCAATTCAGGATAGTGGGCCGACCACAAGGTGGTGGTATCTCGCGACACGGAGTTCACATGCTTTTCACTGACATCCAGTTCACGGGTGGCCACATCAATATCGTGACTAAAGACCTGGCCCTTGTTGTTATTCATCAAACGGGGCGACGAACCTACACCGCCAAAAGGCAACAGGCCGTTCAGCGGATTTACCGAAGGCGGTAGCGCAATGTACTGGTAGGTGGGCTGCCATTCGGTTTCGGCAGGGTCCCCATCCGATGCTGAAATTGTGGTAGGGGCATCTTCTGCAGGAGGTTCTGGTGAAGGTTCTAGGACTGCATCCGAAGGCGCTTCAGTCGACCGGAGCTCGGAAGGAGCCTCTTCCACCGAAGAAGACGAAACATCGGAGGAAGAAGATTCTACCTCTGAAGAAGAGGATTCCTCTACAGAAGAGGAAAGCTGCTGCGGCTCAGAAGAAGACTGCGGCACCTCGGAGGAGGAAGAAATCGCCTCGGAGGAGCTCACGGGAGCCGTTTCCAGCGCAGGATCCGCAACAGGGGTTTCCGCTGGAGCTTCTACAGGCACAACGGCAGCGGAATCGCCCTGAGACCAGGCAAACCCAGCAGCTACGGCAACGCCCATAGCAAGCCACCAATGTTTCAAACCAGCAAAAGCCACGTTTTTTCTATTCAAAAATCCAATAATTCCTAGCGACACCGCTGGAATCTGCGGTAAAATAGCAAAAATCAACTCTGTAAGAAAAAAGCCCCGGCAAAAACCGAGGCTTTTTTTTACAAATTCAGAAACACCACCGATGCGGTCTATCCCGCTACAGCGGGATCTGTGAGCCTCATGCGACCGATCTTTATCGGTCGCGGAGGCGAGAGCTTTAGCGACCGGAGGTTTATTCACCGATGAACGACTAAAGCGGAATCCGTGAGCAAAAAGCCCCTGGTATCAACCAGGGGCGTTTGCGAGAGCTTTAGTGACCGGAGGTTCATTCCCCGACGAACGACTAAAGCGGGATATTAGCGTGTTTCTTCCAAAGGCGCTTCTGATCCTTAGTCTTCAGAGCGTCGAAGGCGCCAACGAGACGCTTACGTACGTCTTCCGGCTTGATGACTTCGTCAACCACGCCCATGGCAGCGGCAACGTAGGGGTTCATCAATTCTTCTTCGTACTTGGCGATGCAAGCGGCACGTGCAGCAACCGGATCCGGTGCAGCAGAGATTTCCTTCTTGTTGATGATCTCGACAGCACCTTCTGCACCCATCACAGCCACCTGGGCAATAGGCAGAGCGAAGACGTAGTCTGCACCCACATCCTTGGAATTCATGGCGATGTAGGCACCACCGAAAGCCTTACGCAAAATGAGGGTCACCTTAGGCACTGTTGCTTCGGCGAAGGCGTACAGGAGCTTTGCGCCGTGGCGGATAATGCCAGAGTATTCCTGCTTGCTACCAGGCATGTAACCCGGAACGTCTACGAGAGCCAGCAGCGGAATGTTGAAGGCGTCGCAGAAGCGAACGAAGCGGCCAGCCTTGGAGGAGCCGTCAACGTCCAAGGAACCTGCGAGAACCTTGGGCTGGTTAGCCACGATACCGATAACTTCACCGTTCAGGCGGGCAAAGCCAATCACGACATTCTTGCCCCAGTCCTTCTGAACTTCGAAGAAGCTGTCTGCGTCAGCGAAAGCGGCAATCACGGCGCTAACGTCGTAAGCCTGCTTGTAGTTATCCGGAACGATGTCCTGGATAGTAGCACTCTTGTCTTCGGCTGCTTCACAGGTAGCTTCCTGCTTGTTCAGGAACTTCTTGAAAAGCTTCTTGATGCCGGATTCGTCGGCCTTTTCTTCCATCTGTTCTGCAGCGGGAATAGGCTTGCACTTGTTACCCTGGGGCAGGTAAGAAAGGAGCTTGCGGACACCTTCCAGAGTCTGCTTGTCATCGGGGTACATGAAGTGAGCCACGCCGGACTTTGCGGTGTGAACAGGAGCGCCGCCCAATTCAGCAGCGGTGATGTTTTCGCCCATGACCTGCTTAACAACAGCGGGGCCAGTGAGGAACATCTGGGAAGTGGACTGAGTCATGAAAATGAAGTCAGACAGAGCCGGAGAGTAGCAGGCGCCACCAGCGCAGGGGCCCATAATCACGGCAATCTGGGGAATCACACCGGAAGCCCAAACGTTACGGGCCATGATGGCGCTATAGCCAGCCAGGGAGAACACGCCTTCATCAATACGAGCTCCACCGGAGTCGTTCATTGCGACAAAGGGGCAACCGGCTTCCACAGCCATATCCATGACGCGGCAAATCTTTTCTGCATGGCACTGACCGAGAGCGCCACCTCCAACAGTAAAGTCCTGAGAAGAAGCAAAGACCAGACGGCCATTCACCTTGCCGTAACCGGTAACCACGCCGTCACCCAGGACGACCTTGCTTTCCTTGAGAACGCGGTTGCTGGACTTGCGAAGGGCGCCAACTTCCACGAAAGTACCTGCGTCGAACAGCATTTCCATGCGTTCGCGAGCGGTATATTTGCCGGACTGGTGCTGCTTATCGATACGGGCAGCGCCACCAGCAGCCTGAGCCTGGCTCAGGTACTCATTCAAACGGTTCATGTGCTTTTCATTCCACATTATGCAGAACTCCTTGTGTAAAATTTTCGCAAACAAAGATAAAAAATGCCCTAAAAGTGGTCAACAAAAAAAAGCACTCTCAAAACCCAATTGCCCCCAATAAAACTAAAGCGACAGGACTTGCTCTTCAGTGAGTTTTAAAGATTTCGCTGCGATTTCCTTGGGCACGCCCCGCAAAATTAAATCACGAGCAGCACTCAGCTTTTCCTGAAGGAATTCCTCCTCGGCCTTGGCACGTTCCTGTTCTCGGCCTTTCGCTTCACCGATGATTTCACCTTCAGCACGGCCTTTCGCTTCACCTTCTGCACGGAGGACATCGGCAACAGATACGAAGCCGTTGCGCTTGCGTTCTGCCATGATTTCTGGACGGTCCATAATTGCCTCCCTGTATTCCGATGAAGTCTCCTCACCTAAGTATAGTAAAACTTCTTCAACAAAGCTACTGTCTATTTTATTTTTCGGATCGAGGAAATACGCCATGGCCCTATCCATCAGCGGCTTGTACTTTTCGGCATTGAACACGTACTTCATGGCAACAAGAGCCAGCGACACATAAGGGTTCAACTTGCTGAAGCCGATGTCGCCAACTTCCTTCAGAAAACGGGCAAGACGCCGGTCTTTTCGGGCAGCAAGTTTCAGCAACGAAGCGACGCGTTTCGGATGCTTGAAGGCGGTCTTGAACATACTTGCTTTAATTGTAATCTTTTTATATATTCAACACATTCTCATCCGGCATTCGTGCGCGGCCATTAACTCTCTGCTTGCTGCTCGCGGCACTTCGCCTTCAACTAGACCGAAGGAAGGACGCCGCAGGGTACCTGGGAAAGCGCTTCCTGAGTGAG
>JAZLKH010000067.1:0-18143 GCA_045597545.1 Fibrobacter sp. | reverse complement strand
GAACTGAACGTTGGTGATGGCACTGCTGAAAATCCGCCTTCTCTGGTGGGCCGCATGCACGTGACTGGCGAACAGGACTTCTTCAAGGGTCATTTCCCTGGCAATCCGGTGATGCCCGGCGTAATCCAGATTGAATCTATGGCTCAGGCTGCAACGCTCCTTACCATGATCGCTATGGAAGAAAAGACCGTGGGCAAGCGCCCGGCTTTCATGGGTGTGGAAAACTGCCGCTTCCGCAAGGCTGTGATTCCTCCTACCGATATCATCCTGAAGGTGCGCTTGACCGACCTCCGCATGGCTCGTCGCGGCATCTTCAAGTATGCCGGTCAGGTGTTCATCGGTGAAGAACTGGTCACCGAAGCTGAATTCTCAGCTGCTATGGTTTAGTCGCTCGCTTTGCGAGAATGCTTGTACCGCACGGGGCTTGTACTTTGTCTCCTCACTCCGTTCCGCTCCCTGCGCTACGCTTCGGTCACCCGCTTCGCGGAGTCACTCCGAGCCCAACACACAAAGCCTCTAATAAAACCTCGGCACTTCCCGCTGGCTCGCTGGTTTCCGGTATTTAGAGGCTTGCGTCGCGGGAATGCATGTACCGCTCGGGGCTTGTACTTTGTCTCCTCACTCCGTTCCTTTCGCTTCGCTTCAGTCACCCGACTGCGTCGGAGTCGATCGGATCCAAATACAAGCTCCCTAATAAGTACGTTAGCACTTCTCGCTTGCTCGCTGGTTTACGGTTTTAGTCGTTCTCCTCACAAGGGGGATCATGCCCACGTAAGCACTAAAGTGCTAAGTGGTCAAAGTGTTTTGCGAGAATGCTGGTTCGTTAACGGCGTTTGTGTATTGGTTCTCCGCTCGGCTCCGCCTGCGGCTACACCCGACTTCGTCGGACTCCCTCCAAACCAAACACCAAAGCACTAATAGAACAGCCCTTGCGTCTACCGCAGGGCTATTTTGCTTTTCCAAGTTTTAAGTTGCTCTACATCTCCGGGTCCAGTTCGCCGCGGATGATTTCTACTTCGTGGTTCAGCAAGCTGATGATGTTGGTGGGGCGGATTTCGATGGGGCCGCAGTCCACCATCATGTCTACAGAATGCTCGAAGGTTTTCCAGAGGTCGTCGGGTTCGTAGATGTCCTCGTCGCTGAGTTTTGCGGCGGTGCTGAGGATGGGTTTGTCGAAGTGCTGGAACAGTTCCTTGAAGAAGGGGTGGGTAGGCATTCTGACGCCGATTTCGGGGCGCTTCACGTCTAGGCGGCGGGCGATGTGGGGGTCTGCCGGCAGAATGAAGGTGAAGGGTCCGGGTACTCGGGGCTTCATGATGTTGAAGGCGAAGTTATCGATACGGGCGTAGTCGGTGGCATCCTTGATGTCCCTTACGATGAGCGCCATGAAGAATTTCTTCATGGGCTTTTTGAGGGCGTAAAGCTTGTGGATTGCCTTGGGGGATTCAGCGTTGCAGCCGATGGCGTAGCCGGATTCCGTAGGGTACAGTACGAGACCGTCGTCTTCGAGAGCGGCGGCGGCCAGCTTTACGATGCGGGCCTGGGGATTTTGAGGATGTACTTCGAATCGCATGTTACAAATTTACAAACGAAAAGAGGAAAATGTTAAGAAAAAAAGAAAAAGGAGATTCCGGAACGGATTCGGGATGACAAATGGAGGGGATCGGGATGTCCGGGCATCACAGCTCCGGGATAACTTGCTTGCCTTCGAAGGCGTTTTTCACGTGGCTGAATTGCAGCGGCTGTTGGTAGACGCGGGCGCTGAGCACGTCGAAGCGGCAGCGTTGCTCGAAGCCTCCGTGGGTATGCAGGTAGTGGCAGGCGGTTTGCCAAATCTTCTTCTGCTTGGCGGCGTTGACGCGAGCGGCGGGATTTCCGTTGCGGTTGCTCCATACGGACTTGACTTCTACAAATACGATGGTGTCGCCGCCTTGGGTGTGTTCCCTGGCGACAATGTCCAGTTCTCCGCCACGGTAGGCGTAGTTGCGTGCCAAAATTTCAAAGCCAGCCCTGCATAGGAATGCCGCGGCCTGGGTTTCCACAAAGTCTCCCTTGGGGCGATTGTTCATATAATCTCCTAAAAGTGGTCCCCTAGGGTTTACATATATTAAATGCAGATGTTTGAACTGCGGTATCACTCGCTGCGCTCATAACGCGTGGCGGTTGGTTGCCCATGCCGCCCAGAGTGACTTAGGGCATTTCCATTCCCAGCAGGCGAATCTCGGAGATGGCGAAGTCGCTATTCTCGGCCTCGTAGACATCGTCCAGGTAAATCTTCAGCTCCGTGGTCTCCATGGCCTGGATGTTGGGATACTGCATACCCTTGATGTTGTCCAGCTTCACCTTCTGCTTGAATCCGTCCTTGGTTTCAAGGGTCAGGGTCTTGGGCTTCTTGAAGATGCGGAAGCGGTCGCCGAAGGCGTCATCCACGGATTTCTGGTAGCCGATGGCGATGCCGAAATGGGTGATGATGGCGTTATTTTCAAAGTACAGGCTCAGCACCGGATTCTGGGGCTTCTGGGGCATGGTGTAGAGCCAAGCCGTCTTAAGGTCGTTGTCGTTTAGGTTGTCCAGGGGATAGCCCTTGGTCTGGTCCACTTCCAGAGCCTTGGTTTCGTAGTTGCCCAGTGCCTCGGTCCATTCCAAATGCCCCAGGGTGCTTTCTGGCTTATGGGTGAGCATAAGCAGAATCAGCAACATGATGATGATGGGGAAGATGAATATGGTGAGGGCTGCCAGCTTTTTTTGCAGCATTCGGGCGCGGGGCGAAATCTTTGTCGCCATGTCCGTGATGGAGGCCGTATGGCGGCGAAGCAGCGAGGAGCTGCCGGTAACACGGGCGGACTGCTTGGTATCCCTGTCGTTTACGAACACCTGGTCGCAGCCATCCAGGAATTCCTGCATGTCGTGGAAGCGTTCGTTCAGTTTCTTCTTTAGGCACTTGAGGATCAATGCGGAAAGTCCCGGGGGCATGTCCTTGCGGAACTGTTCCGGTGCGGGGGGCTGTTCCTGCACGTGCTTCAGGGCGATTTCCACGGGGCGGTTGCCTTCGAAGGGCAGGCGTCCGCAGGTCATCTCGTAAAGGATGACGCCCATGCTGTAGATGTCGGACTGCAGGGTGACGCTATCGCCGTGGCATTGTTCCGGGGACATGTATTCCGGGGTGCCCATGGTCATGCCGGTGCGGGTCAGACGCTCCTTCTCCATTTCGCGGACATAGGAGATGCCGAAGTCCATGATGTACACGCGGTTGTCGCGGGTAAGCATGATGTTGGAGGGCTTGATGTCGCGATGGACGATTCCCTTGCTGTGGGCGTAAAGGAGACCGCGGGCAATTTGGCGGATGATGACGTCGATGGCCTCGAAGGAGAGCTGCTCCTTGTTGTGCAGAATCTCGGAGAGGTTGGTGCCCTGCACATAAGTCATGGCGATGAACAGCTGGTTGTCCTGTTGGCCAAAGTCGAAGACGTGTACGATGTTCTGGTGGTCCAGCTCCTTCATGGCCTGGGCTTCCAGGTAGAAGCGCTTGATGGCTTCTTCATCGGACGACGCATCCAGAATCTTGAAGGCGACCTCGCGGTTCAACCTCTTGTCCATGGCTTTGTAGACATTGCCCATGCCGCCTCTGCCGAGGGTTCCCAAAAGGTCGTAGTTTTCGTTGAACGGACGAGGAAATACTTCTTGTTTCTGTGGTGCGATCATTTTGCTTTCGTAGAACAGTGGATTTTAATTACCATCACAATATAAAAACCTAAGGCGATGGCGAGGGCGGCGAGAATGTTTTCCATGGGGTCCTGGCGGTCTAGGAATAAATTCAAGAGACTATTTTGGTTGTAACGGGACCAGATGATGTTGGACAGGACCCTGCCAACGGGGAGCATTTGGTCAAGGGGCACCAGGGCGCCGGCCAAGGCCACCTGGGGAATAATCAAGAGGGGGAGCAGGGCGTTGGCCTGTCCCGCATTTTTGGCGAAGGCGCTTACGGTAAGTCCCACGGTGACGGGCGGGAGGACCATGGCCAAGGCGATTGCCAGGAGCGCCCCCGTTGAAACTTCGACCTGGGTGCGAAAGCCCACGAACAGGTAGACAATCAAGGTCTGCAGCCAGGCCACCAGGGTGGGCAACAAAAGTTTTGCGGTAACGGTGCTAATCACGGAAACGCCCTTGCGAAACTCGTTCTGGAGGATTTCCCTTTCTTGCACAATCTCGCGGATGGAAAGGGATAGGGCTAGCCAGTTGGCCGAGAGGATGACGGCAAAGGCCACAATCCAAAGGGAAGTGAGGTTGGAAAAAATCTGGGAGAAGAGGAAGCCGATAATCAGGGGTTGCAGGAGCAGGGCGACAAACTTGCCTTTGTCTCGAAACCACTGCTTGGCGGTAAGGCCCACCTTGTAAAGAAAGGTGGGGGAGAGCTTGACCTTCGGAAAACAAAAGCATATTCCGCGACCTTGGCCGGAAACGCTTGTGCTCGGAAAATTTTTTTGCGCCTGTTTCTGCCAGTTGGTGGCGGTTTCGTCGTTGAGGCCTGCGAGGATTTTTTCGGGGTCGTTTGTGCTGAAGTAGCGGTAAGCTTCTTGCGGCGTGCCGAAGAATCCCTGCTCGCCCTGATGCAGTACGAGGACTTTGTTTGCAATTTCCAGTGCTTCGTAGCTGTGGGTGGTGAGGATGACGGTGTGGCCCAGGAAGGAAAGCTGCTTCAGGTGGCTGCAGAGGATCTTGGAGTTGTACGGGTCAAGACCGGAGAGGGGTTCGTCCAGGATGATGAGGCCGGGGCTTCCCATGAGCTCGCGGGCCAGGGCGGCTCGGCGGGCTTCGCCGCCGCTGAGCGTCTTCACCGGGTTCTCCAAACGGTCGCTCAGCCCGAAAAGTTCGCAGAACTTTTCGAGCCGCCCCTGGGCATTGCCGCGGAAGTCCGCCTTTCCCATGGAAATGCGTCCGCCGTCCAGCAGCGTTTCGCGGACGGTCAAGTCCTTGCGCAGTTCCGGGTCCTGCTCCAAAAAGGCGATGCGCTTTCGAATTTCCCTGTTGCGGTAATCCAGGCCGCCGATGGTGACCTTGGAGTCTGCACCGCTGCGGTGAATGCCCTGCAGCAGTCGCAGCAGGGTGGACTTGCCTTGGCCGGAGCGGCCGATGATGGTTAGGATTTCTCCGGCCTGCAAGTCCAGGTTGACTCCGTGCAGCAGCTGCTTTTTACCGGCGAAAACATCCAGGTTCCTGATGCTTACGTCAAAGCCATGGGGACGATTTCTGCAGACGAGGTTCTGCCCGTCAAATTCCATTTCGCAGTCGGGCAGCCGAAGGATTCCCCCCGCAGACAGGTTCGTCTGCCGAATGGATTTCCCGTTGGAGTGGGTCAGGGCTTTTTTGAAGGAAAGCTGCGCCATGGCCTCGTTGCCGCTTCTTGCTCCGCCCGCTACGAGTTTCGCCGATGCGCCTTGAGGTATGTTCACCTGTTCCGATTCCAGCGCCTTGCCTTCTGCGGTCAGGGGGATGGTGACGGAAACTTCCTGGTCTGCGGATTCCATCAAGAGTAACGTCAATTCGTAACCCTTAAAGGCCACCTTCAACTGCAAAGGTCCAATCTGGATGACGTCGCCATCGGCGATTTCCAAGGCGGGGGCGTCCTTGCCTTCTACTTTGGGCGCAACATCCTTTCCGTTAACCTGAGTGACGCTGTTTTGCGTCAAGTTGCTAATGAACCATTTCTGCTGATCACGTTCTAGTACGGCGTGGTACCTGGACACCATGAGGTTGTCCAGAACCAAGCAGTTGTCCGACTTGCGGCCTATGGTAAATGGCCGACTTTCGTCGGGAGTGATAATTTGGAAAGAACGCATGTAATTAATTATAAGGTATGAACTATGAATTACAAATTTTTAAAATCGCGGAGCTTTCTCAATAAATCTCATAATTCGTAATTCATAATTATGTAAGGGCCTTCAACCCAGCTATAAAGCGGTCGCAGGCCTTGGCCAAGGTTTCGTCGCTTGCAGCATAGGAGAAACGAACGCAGGTGTCGTCACCGAATGCTGCTCCAGGAACGATGGCAAGACCCTGGCTCTGCAGCAGGTATTCGCAAAGCTCGATGGAACCGCCGATGACCTTGCCCTCGGGAGTCTTCTTGCCGTAGAAGGAGTCCACCGGTGCAAACAGGTAGAAGGCTCCTTCGGGAGCGTGGGCGGGAACCGGCAGAATTTCTGCGGTGCACTTCAGCATGTAGTTGCGGCGCTTCAGGAAGGCGGCGTGCATTTCAGGAACGCTTGCCTTGTGCATTTCCAGAGCGGCGAGGGCTGCATACTGTGCCACGTTACTGGGGTGGTGAATTGCCTGGCTCTGGATCTTTCCGATGATCTTTGCGATTTCTACAGGGGCGGCATCGTAACCTACGCGCCAGCCTGTCATGCAATGAGACTTGGAGAATCCGTTAATGACGATGGTACGTTCCGCCATGCCGGGAAATGCTGCCGCAGAAACGAATTCCGTGTCGTAGACGAAGTATTCGTACACTTCGTCAGAAATGCAGTAGATGTCCTTTTCTACGATGACCTTGGCAAGTTCAGCCAGTTCTTCCCTGGAATAAACTGCTCCGGTAGGATTGCAGGGGTTGTTCAAAAAGATTGCCTTGGTCTTGTCGGTGATGGCAGCGCGGAGCTGGTCTGCGGTTATCTTGAACTTGGCGTCCTTGGTGGCCTGAATGAATACCGGCGTGCCACCCAGCCACTTCACCAGTTCAGGATAAGTCACCCAGTAAGGGGCGGGGATAATCACTTCGTCACCGGGATTCACCAGGGCGGCAAGAGAGTTGAACACGGCGTGCTTTGCGCCGCTGGTCATGATAATCTGTTCCGGCTTGTAGTCCAGTCCGTTTTCTTCCTTGAGCTTTGCTGCCACGGCCTTACGCACTTCCATAATGCCCACAGGTGCGGTGTAGCGGGTCTTGCCTTCGTTAATGGCCTTGCAGGCTGCTTCGCGGATGGGTTCCGGGGTAGGAAAGTCCGGTTCACCTGCTCCAAGGCTTACAATGTCCTTGCCTTCGGCGATGAGCTGCTTTGCAAGGGTGTCGATGGCGACGGTGAGTGAAGCTGCGATATTCAAAGTTCTACTGGAGAGATTTTTCATTTTCTTGTCTGGCCTTTTTACGGAGTAGATATTTTTTCTGAATGCGGTATTTATCCAAGGTGCCTGCAATCAGCGGGTAGATGGTAAACTGCGAAACAAAGATGCAGAGCATGCCAATCAGGGAAATTTGTCCCATTCCCTTAATGCCCGGGTGGGAGGAGAACAGCAGGGCGAAGCTGCCGATAAGGGCCGCAAGCTGGGCGAATACGATGGATGTGAAATTCTTTTGCAGTACCGTAAGCGCCGTTCCCCCTTGCTTCTCGTAATAGGAGGACCATAGCTGCAGAGACCCGTCGACGCTTGCTCCTATGAGGAGGACGAATGCGAGCGAACTGTATGCGGATATCTGTATGTGGCTAAAGTGGATTATCATTGTGACCCAGCTCATGGCGAACATGGAGGGCAGCATGGTAAAGAAGGCTCGGCTTAGCTTGTTATAGTAGAGCAGAAGCAAAACCCAGAACAAGGCCGTACCCAGGATAATGGACTTGTTCACGTTGGCAAGGATGGTGTCTAGAATGGCCGCACGTAAAATGGGGGTGCCGCAGATCTTGAACTTTTCGTCTTGGATGCCCTCGAACTTCTTGACCTGGGCGTCGATGTGCCGGCAGGCGAGGCCGTTGTTCGGGTCTGTATTGGGGATGATGAAGGCGAATACCCCGGAATTTCCGTTGATGTCGGAGAACTTTCTGCGGATGTTTTCCGACAATTCGAAATCCTTCACGTTGTTGTCGTAGTTGTTGAGCATGTCGACGATGGCGGCGCTGTCTTTTGTTCCCAGCTTGCTAAGAAATTCAGGGCGGGCGAGACTGCGGATCTTCTCGATTTGCTCCCTCTTGTTTGTGGAAACCTTGGGAAGGAACTGGTACTGGGTGTAGATTCGGCCCAGGTCGGGGATGGCTCCGCGCTCTTGCAGATGCAGGAAGTTTTGCGCGATGTCGTCGTTGTAGGAGGAGTCGGGGAGCATCACGATGACCGGGTCGTAGGGGGCGAAACCCGTCTCCCTGATCAGATCGAGGGTTGCCCGCTCGTCATGCTGGATTTCGGTTTGCTTGAAGTCGTAGAGGAACGAAAGGTTGGTTCCGCTGTAAATGATTCCCGCGAGGCTCAGGATGCTGAGGATGGCGATAATCGCCCAGTTCACGTTGTTGGGGAACATTTTCATGGCACGCCTCTTGACGTAGATGGGAATGTGCACGTCAAAGGGCTTTTTGCGCTGCAGGATTTGCAGCAAGGCCGTGGATACCAGCGGACAGATTCCTAGGTTCAACAGGCTGCCTATTGCTCCGAGAACCCCAAATTCCTGAAGACCTGGCAGCGGAATCAGGACCAGCGAGATGAAAAGTGTCGCCATGATCAAGGAGGATGCTGCTACTGCGGGACCAACTCCCAGAATGGCGCTTTCGGCGCTGAGTTCGGGACCCAGCTTATTTTCTCGTTCCTGGTAGTAGCGGGTCAGTACATGGGTGATAATCTGACAGGCGTGTCCGGGGAGCAATAGCCATAGTGACAGGGTGAACAGGCTGATTCTTCCGTAGAGCAAGAAGGCTATTGCCATGGTGAGCAGCGTGGGTATGGCCATGGGAAGCGCCGAAATGAAGATAAGTTGCGGCTGCCTGTAAAAATGGAGGATAAGTAGGATCAGGATGGCGATGCTCGCGGCCCGCCCGGCAGCCTTGGCTTCGGGAAGCAGCATCCTTCCCGTTTGAATGGACTGGTACACCTTTCCTGCAAAGAGAACCTTGATTTTTTTTCCCTTTGTCTTGCTGTCGAGGAATTCCTTTGCCTTGTTGTACAGGGCGCGGTTGGCCTGCAGGTCCGATATGGAGTGTGTGGGGTAGATGTCGATGACCCTTATGGTCCCCTTGGGATTGGAGTAGCTTTGCTGCAGGTTGTTGAAGTACTTGCCTTCGATGCTGTCGATGATGCCCGCGGATGTATATGACGTTCCCTTGGCGCTGTCGGGGGTGCTCTTCGCGGTCTCCGATTCTTCCTCGAGTTGAACAAAGAGTGGATTGTGCTTTAGGATTTCTCGCTGATGGACACTGTCCATGAAATCGATGACCTGGTCCAGATCGTCCTCGCTGGCGTAGAGTAGCTTATTCTTTTCAAAGAATTCAACGTCCGCGGTGTATTCGATAAAGTGGACTAGGGTGTCCTCGGAAAATTTCCGTGCGAAATCCTCGGCCAGGTTGTAGTTGACCAGGCTGTCGTCTGATTGCAGAACAATGGTCAGGCTGCCCAGTCCGCCAAAGGATTTTTCTATGGCCTCGTAGTCCTGCTGAATTCCCTTGCCCTTCAGAGTGTCCTGCAACTGGATTTCCCAGCGCAAGTTTTCGATGGGGTAGATGCATAAAATTGCCAGGGCGACGATAACTCCAATAATCAGTCTTGGAAATTGGGCAATTCGTTTGGTAATTTTTGCAAAGAGCGAAAACATGGACTTAATATAATTATATTAGGAGCAGATGTTTTTGCCCAAGTCACAGACCAGGTTGATTATAGCGTTCTTGTGGGTGCTTATGGTGAGCTCCCCTTTGGCGTATGCGTCTGGTAATGACTCTTCCAAGGTGGAATCTGCGGAAAGTTCTGATTTCAGATTGGCGGATCTTTGGATATGGCCCTTTGATAGGGTAGTTCAGCCGATTTTGAACGGGTTGATTTATCCTATGGCCAAGCCTATTGACTATATCGTGAAAAACGGCGTTATTGAGAAGTCCGTGGACTTGATAACCTTTGGCGAACGGGGAAACATCCTGATTTATCCTAGCTTTAATTTCAAGCCCGGCTCCAATACCATGCTGGGCGCGAATTATCGCCATCGCGGATTGCTGTTCGATCGGGACTATCTTGTTTTGCAGGCCGGATACTATGCCAATGGCGACATGGATTTTACGGCCAGATATTCGAAGCACGGTCTATTTGGAAGTAATTTTTTTGGGGCGTTCCGCTTTGATGTGGACTGGGATCGAGACGACTCCTTTATCGTTCCCGAAACCAAGGAGGCGTACACGCAGCCAGATTCCAGCGTATCCTTTACCTGGCGTCTGGGGCACCCTTTGAACAAGGCTGCTACCTGGAATGTTGAAATTTCCGCGGAACTCGACTTTAAGGACGCCTCGCTGCCTGATGTAGATGATTCCATCCTGGTTAGCGACCGATTCTCCATACACGATCGCGGATTGTACCAGAATTCAATTCAGATACCCCTTGAAATTGCGATATTTTATGACAATTTGGATTATGCCTATGCTCCCTCAAGGGGAACGCGCTTAGGATTGACCGGTTCCTATCACATCGTCGGGGATTATAGTGAATTGGATCGGGATTATGAACTCGGGACGGAGAGAAAGAATCATGACTTTATTAAAACGGAACTCATGTTTCAACACTATTTTTACATGGGTTCCTCGGAGAGCTATATCCTGAGCGCCAGGGAGGCTCGCCAAAATCGTAAGTTCTATACGGACTTTAGCTGGGACGAGGCCATGCGAATATGGCGCCCGGAAAACGTGATGAATACGCTGTTTGAACGCAGGGTTGTCGCCTTCCAGTATCGACTGGTAGACCTGTGGGAAATGGAAGACGGTGGAGCTCCCTACAATGCCTTTATCAAGATGAATGCCAGAACGCCTTTGCGTGGGTATGGCGATGCCTGGGCCGCACACCACATGATGAGCTTTAGCTGGGAATATCGCTGGCCTGTAGACCGCTTTGTTGACGGAGTACTGTTCGACGAATACGCTCTGATTGCACCGGAATTTGACAAGTGGTCTCTTAAGCGCTTCTACAACTCCTGGGGCTTCGGCATTCGTGTCCGGCAGCCAAACATGTATTTGTTCCGAATGCAGCTGGGCTTTCATGGGCTTCACGGCGTGAACCTGGTGATGACCATTGCTCCGGAATTCAAATAGAATTCTGAAACGTTCCCTGCAGCGTCAATTCTTGGAAATTTTCCTTACAGAGCTAGTTCCTCTTGGATGCCCTGGGCTGCCGCGGAGTTGGCGGGGGGCGTCTTGTGGAACATCCTGTAGGCGGTGGGGGTGGCGATGCGACCGCGGGGAGTTCTTGCCAATAGTCCCTTCTGAATCAGGTAGGGCTCGTAGACTTCCTCTAGGGTGTCTGGCTCTTCGCCGAGGGCTGCGCTGATGGTTCCAAGACCTACGGGGCCTCCATTGAACTTGTCCATGGTGATGGATAGGATCTTGCGGTCCATGCTGTCAAGGCCCTCACCGTCGATGCCCAGCATATCCAAGGTCTTGCCGGCGGAGACCAGGTCGATGACTCCGGTGCCTCGAACCTGGGCCACGTCGCGGCAGCGGCGCAGTACGCGGTTGGCGATACGGGGCGTTCCTCGGCAACGTCCTCCCAGGAGCCTTGCTGCGTCTTCCTCGATTTCTACATCAAGAATCTTGGCGCTGCGCATAAGAATCTGTACAATGTCCTTTTCGTTATACAGTTCCAGCCTGTACTGCAATCCGAAGCGGTCGCGGAGGGGGCCCGTCAAAAGGCCGCTGCGAGTCGTGGCGCCAACCAGCGTAAAGTGTTTCAGGGGCAGGTTCACGCTGCGGGCCGCTGGGCCGGAATCCAGCATAATGTCAAGTCGAAAATCTTCCATGGCCGGGTAGAGGTATTCCTCTACGACGCGGTTCAGCCGATGGATTTCGTCGATAAAGAGGATGTCGTTCTCCTGTAGGCTGGTCAAAAGCCCAGCCAGGTCGCTAGCCTTTTCTAGTACGGGGCCACTGGTAATGTGGATGTTGACGCCCATTTCCTTGGCGATGATGCTGGAAAGGGTTGTCTTTCCCAGGCCCGGAGGACCGCAGAACAGGCAATGATCCAGGGCGTCACCACGGTGCTTTGCTGCTTCAATGGCGATGGAGAGGCTTTCCTTGATACTGTCCTGGCCGGTGAATTCCGTCAGGGTAGGGGGACGCAAGGTGCGTTCCATGTCGCCTTCGTCGCCACCTCTTTTTTGCGGAGAAATAATGCGTTGTTCTTCCATAACCTATCGCCTACAGATACTTCAATGCTTCGGGGATAAGTGCCGCTGCATCAGCCTCGTCACCCAGAACTTCTACGGCCTTCACCACAGCCTTCTCTGCGGCAGGGTCCTTCACTCCTAGGGTATGCAGGGCGAGAACCGCCTCCATCTTGGCGCCGGTAAGGGCGCCCATGCTAGTAACGCCGCTGCCATCCAGGTTTCCAAGCCCCTGCAGCATTGTTCCTGCCTTGTCCTTAAGGGCGAGCACCATTTGCTCGCAGGTCTTTTTGCCAAGTCCCTTGATCTTGCTCAGGGCGGACTTGTTGTCGCTGGCGATCATATTCAACAGATCTGCGGGGGAGACTCCGCTCAGAATGCGCTGGGCAAGCTTCGGACCTACGCCGTTAACATCCAACAGCATCAGAAAAACGCTTTTCTCCGTGTTGTCGGCAAAACCGAAAAGGGTCATGGAGTCTTCGCGTACGACAAGATTTGTATAGAGGGTTATCTCCGAGCCCACTTCAGGGAGCTTTCCCGCCGTGAATGCCGAAATATTTACCCCGTAGCCGATGCCGTTTACATCCACTACGACAAAGGTGGGTGTCTTTTCTGCCAAAATGCCTCGAACGCGTTCTATCATGACTGGATCCTAAAAAAGCTAAACATTTGTTTACTGCTCAAATATATACTAATTATTTGACTGTGTCAAGTCAATTCGTACACAAAAGAGCATGTGATAACATTTTCTCTCGTCAACCCATTCCTTTTTACTGTTTCGATACCAAGGCAACTTTACTGCCGTATCGCAGCGTTCTGTTTAACCTGAAAAAAGCCCTGGTCGGTGGACCAGAGCTTTTGATATATAGCTTGTAGTTTCGAAGGAGTTTAGAAACCCAGACTGATTTCTGCCATGTAGATACGCTGTTCGTCCTGGCCGGTATAGTAACCGCGTTCCTCGGCCCATGTTGCCAGTTCAAAGGTAAAGAAACGCAGGGCTTCCAGGGCGATACCTGCGGTGGGGTAGCCTCCCTTGAAACCGCCGGAAACACGGAGAGCCAAGGCGCGGATTTCGTTGTTGTATCCGGGCCAGGCGAGGATGTTCTGTTCCACTTCGAGACCGAAGTTCAGGTGAGATAGGGGCTTGTAGTTATTGTCTCCTTCCAGGGCGTCGGCATAGTCAACGGCGAAGTTGAACTTGCGGGCGTAACCGGTGTTCTTGTTAAAGAAGCGGGGGCTGTAGTTGAAACCTGCGGAAATGTTGGGCAGGATTCTATCACCGGCCAGTTCCTTGAAGTAGATGTCGCGAACGGAAAGACCAACTCGGAATTCGCGAGTCCACTGGTAGAGAACGCCGATGTCCAGACCCACGGAAATGGAGTTGAAGTCAAAGATATTATCGGTGGCGTCATGGTATCGGTCTTCCAAGGTGTCCTGGAGTGTGCCGTAGTTCAAAACGTCCAGGGTGATTGCTTCGACCTTCTGACGTTTGGCGATCTTGCCGCCGATACCCACCGAGAAGTTGTCTGTAAAGCCGTAGGCCACGCCGGCCTGCATCACAGCATCGATGTAGAAGGTGTCTACAGCCATGTAGGGGAGAATTAAGCCACCATCCAGATACGGTGCGATGCTTCCGTCAACCCAGATTGCGCCACCAAAGCCGTGGAATGCCATTTCGGCATCCATCTTGATGCTCATGTCCAGGTGCTTGTGATCATAGGAATTCAGGGTGTTCATTAGTTCTGGATGGGCACTCAGGGAGTCCATCAGACCGTTCATGCCGCCGCCAGCATCGGAAACTCGCTGATAAAGGGACTGCAAGTCCTTAACGTCGTTGAAGGTGGAGAAGTAGGATTCAAAGGGACCTGCTCCACCCAAGTTCAGGCGCATGTCACCGATGAAATTGCGAGGATAATAGCCTTGTTCCGGACGCTTCTCGTAGTTGCCTAGGCGGTTAATCTGGGAGAGACCTGCATAGTTGAAGTAGATGGCTTCCTTGTCATCCACGACTGCCACATGGGCGTTACCCATGGCTTCTGCTCTAAGAGAATGGTGGGTAGGAGCCTTGGCTGCAAGGCCGAGGGTTACAAGGCCGGCAGCTGCGATAAGAGTAAGAATTCGTTTCATGATTAAAGTTCTCCCTCTACGCGCGTACGATGGGATTCCATCCAGGTGATATAGGACGGGGATTCTTCACTGGCGTAGTTGTTCCAGCAACCACCAATGTGCTTCTTCCTCCAGGCGAGGTCGTAGTCCGGGTTCAGCGGATCCTTGCGGAGGATTTCCTTGTAGTAGTAGATTTCCTTGCCTTTGGGAGAGGGTTCCCACTTCAGATCTGCGGCGAACTGGAAGCGGTAGTACTGTTCGCTTACGCGGTCCCTGTGCTCGGAATATACGAATGTCCATTCTGCGGAATCCAGATAGGCCGGAGCACCGTTGCCGTCCGTGTCTACGTACTTGGTTTCTTCGGTGTAGTGGACAGAGGCGACTCGGTCGTTGGGGTGTTCCACGAAATAAGGGGAAATGGATTCGTAGTCGCCACCATAATATTCAAGAAGCGACTTGTAGTCGTAAAGGGTGATGTCACCTTCGGGGCGCAAGTCCTCGTCGATTTCTCCGTCACCGTCGTTGTCGTAGCCGTCCATGACTTCTTCGTCAACGCAACCGTCGGCGTCGTCGTCAAAGCCGTTTCCTGCGCTAAACACGGTAGCTCGGCCCACGCCGGCGTCCTTGAGGTTCTTGTTTGTGAACTCGATTCCGTTGGCGGTAGCCTTAAGAGCGTTCTCCACTGCGGTAGGGGTGAAGTTTTCCATGGCGTCGGGATAAACGGACGACAGCAGGTTGTAGGCTTGTTCCGGCTCTTCGGCCAGGGCGTTTACCAGGTCTTCCATGGCGTCCAGAACTTCGGTGACGTTTTCACCCATTTCCAGGATACCATTGATATCTACGTTGATGTTGGAACCGTCGAACTGCAGGATGTTGGTAATATCTAACTTGGCGCTGCTGCGGAGCAAAAGTCCGCTCTTTGCCATTTTGAGGATGGAATAGCTGCCGGAAAAGTGGGCGAACTTCACCTTGCCGTCGGTCTTGCCTAGGCGCTCCCGCTCGATGAACGGGTCGATGAAATAGAATACCGAGTCAATACCCTTGGACAACTGGTTAGCCTGGTCGTCGGGCATGTTGGTGAATTTGGAAACCGCGTCTGCCCCGTCACCGGTCTTGGCGTAAGAAAGCAATTCGAAGATATTCAAGCCCGGCTGCATGTTCAGGACTGCCTTGGCGCGACCGTACCACGCATCGGAGTAGGCGGAGTCGGCGGCGATAGCCTTTTCGAAATAGGTGCGCGCAACGGAGTATTCGTTTTTCTGATAATGCAGATAGCCTTGGTAGGTGAGGGCGGGAGCATCGTCATTGCTAATGTTTACACCTTCGGTCGGGTTGAAGATGTTGCAACCGGCAACGCCCAATGCCAGGGCAATTGAAGCGGAAAGCGCTAATTTTTTGTGAAATTGCTTTTTCATCATAAGGGTTCCAAATTTTTTTAAAAAGATAACTTTATTCTTACAAAAAAATGTATGAATCCTTTTTTTGTGCCGACTTTATTGGAGTATTTCCTTTTTTTTGCAAGAAATTTATATTTGGACCATGGAATCTTACCGCGAATATTTCCCGACGAAGGCTTTTAAACTGGCAGAATTGCGTCTAGGCACTCTTTTGGGTGCCGAACGGGACCGGTTGGATGAACTTGCAAAAAAATTGGGAAGGGAATCCGCTATTGGTCCAGACAACCTTCTGGAGGAATTGCCGAACATCCTCTCCTTTACCCAAAAGTACCACGACGCCTTTGAACTGTACCTGAAGGCGGTTTTGCCACAGCAGCCTAGGCCGATCCAGTGTCGACCGGCCTGCGGAAACTGCTGCCACCATTATCCCATGTCGGTGGAACCCTTTGAATTGATTTTCTTGTATAGCGAGCTTCGCAAGCGACCGGATTTACTGGACATTATGGAAGCGTGTCAGGTACGTTCCACCGCGTTTGATCGTTTCTACGAGAAGCGCAAGGCGGAGGACTTGGCTACGCTGCGTGCTGAATCCCAGGCGGATCCTGCAAAGGTTAGCTGTGTTCCCGACGAGGACGAGTTTGACGACAAGGCCGAGGATCTGGCCCTCCACGATTATTTCTCTGCCTGGAAGCCGTGTCCGTTTTCTGATTACAAGGGGGATTGTGGCGTCTACAAGCTGCGTCCGGTAAGCTGCCGCATGTACTTTAGCGAAACCGATCCGAAGTTCTGTACTCCGGAGCACTTGCAGAAACCAGAAAACGACAGCTACATCGTCTATCTACCGGATGTCATCGAGGATGCGGTCTACGGAATTTCCGAGCATTACGCTTTGCTGGACTTGCCCGAAAGCTACTTTGGCGGCTTGCTGGCCCTGAATGGTTACGAAGGCGTTTTGGGGAGTGATTCTGTCTGATGAATTTGTTCGGAATCCAGATGGACTTGTTTGGCGCCCCTGCGCCTAAGCCGGAAAAGCCGAAGGTGCCTAGTAGCGTCTCGGAAAATGGTTTGGTGCATTTTAAGTACAGTCCGCTGATGAAGAAGAGCATTCGCTGCAAGGGTGGTGTACTTTTTGGACACCCTGAGGTGATTCTGCCTGCCTATATGAAGGGAGAGGAGTTCGCACAGGCTCGTGAACTGGCCGCAGAGTGGGCGGAGCATGCCATTCGCCGCAAGACCGCCAAGAATAAGGAAATCATCAAGGATTTGGTCAACCGTTTTTGGACCGTGGTGGATCAGATTCTTGCGGATAATGGCGAGGCTCCTTTATCGAGCAAGGGTCGACTGCCACCCATTCGTCCCATTGGAAAATACCACGATTTGAATGATGTCCTTGCAGCCATCAACGAGACGTATTTTGAAAATTCGCTGAAGTGCCGCATCACCTGGAGCAACCGCGTCGGTGGTCTAAGTTACCATTCCGTGCGAACGGACCCCCTTACGGGTGAGGAATTCCACCTGATTAGTATAAGCAAGGGCTACGATGCGGCCAACTGCCCCAAATACGCCGTTGCCGGCGTGGTCTACCATGAGTGCTTGCACATTGTGATTCCTCCCGAGGATCGAGGCGGTCGTCGTATTGTCCATGGTCGCAATTTCCGTAAGCGGGAAAGACAGTACATTTACTACGATGAATGGACGAAGTGGCACAAGGAAGTCCTGCCGCTGAATATTCGCGCCATGCGTCGGCGCAAGCCCCTTTAAAAATCCTGAAAATCGTTCCGATATATCATACACCTAATCCCCGAAAGGAAGTCTGGGGGATTATTTTTGCTATTTTTGTTTCGTAAATTTCAAAAAGGACGTTAATATGCGTGATCAATTCGAAAGCCCGCTCATTCGCCGTTATGCCTCCAAGGAAATGAGCTTCCTGTTCAGCCCCCAGTACAAGTTCCAGACCTGGCGCAAGCTGTGGATCTACCTGGCCGAATCCGAAATGGAACTGGGCCTGCCCATCACTCAGGAACAGGTGGATGAACTGAAGAGCCACGCAACCGATATTAACTTCGAAGTCGCCGAAGAAGAAGAAAAGCGCCGCCGTCACGATGTGATGAGCCATGTTTACGCTTACGGTGTCCAGTGCCCCAAGGCCAAGGGCATCATCCACCTGGGTGCAACTTCCGCTTTCGTGGGTGACAACACCGACCTCATCCAGATGCAGCAGGCTTTGATTATCGTCCGCAAGCGCCTTTGCCGCGTGATGGACAAGCTCGGCAAGTTCGCCATGGAATACAAGGACATGGCTCAGCTGGGTGCAACCCACTTCCAGGCTGCCCAGCTCACTACCGTTGGTAAGCGTGCTTGCCTCTGGCTCCAGGACATGCTCATCGACCTGGAAGAATTGAACGTCCTCAACGAAGTGCTGCCGTTCCGCGGCGTTAAGGGCACATCCGGTACCCAGGCTTCCTTCATGGACCTGTTCAACGGCGACGAAGAAAAGATCATGGAACTGGACCGCCGCGTCACAGCCAAGGCCGGCTTCA
>JAZLKH010000066.1:0-5970 GCA_045597545.1 Fibrobacter sp. | reverse complement strand
GTGTCGGCGCACTTGCCGTTGAGGATGGCGGAGCAGCTGGAGCCGTTGCCCAGGTGGGCGGTGATGAGGCAGGTTTCTTCGGGACTCTTGCCCAGGATCTTGCAGGCTTCGGCGGTCACGAAACGGTGGCTGGTGCCGGGGAAGCCGTAGCGGCGGATAGCGTCGTCTTCGTAGAACTTGTAGGGGATGCCGTAGGGGAATGCCTTGCGGGGCATGGTCTGGTGGAAGGCGGTGTCGAACACGGCGACCTGGGGGAGCGTCGGGAAGAACTTGGTGGCGCATTCCATGCCGGTGGCGTGTGCAGGTTCGTGGAGCGGTGCGAACAAGGTGATGCTGCGGATGTAGTCGATAACTTCCTGGGTCACCTTTTCACTCTTGATGTATTTGCCGCCGTGCACGACGCGGTGGCCGATGGCTTCGATGGAGTCGATAAGCTTCTGGTCGCCCAGGTACTTTTGCACTGCTGCCACGGCTTCGGCGTGGGTGGGGCAGTCGAAGTTGTAGTCCTGCTTGTCTACGGGGCCCTTGCCCTTGAAGTGGCCGTTGACGCCGATGTTTTCGACGAGACCGCTGGAAAGAGCTTCCTTGGAAACGGTATCAATGACGGCAAACTTTACGGAGGAGCTGCCGCAGTTGAGAACGAGAACTTGCATAATAACCTCTAAGAAAGTTGACAGTAGGAAGTAGACAGTAGTTTTTTTTACGTGATTCTTGCTGTCGGCAACCTGAATTTCGTATCTTGCGGGTAAAAAATAAGAAAATAAATTTCTGCGAAAAAGCTAAATTTGCGGGCAATGTTGGAGAAAATACAGAAATTCGACGAACGTATCTCGCTCTATTGGTATTGGAACAATAGGCACTTTTCCGAAAAGACCAAGAGGTTCCTTAGGTCTTACGTTCGCCTTGGTGACGGCTACGTTTGGATTGTCTTCGCCATTATCCTGTTTATCCATATCGGCTGGCGCGCCTTTATTCCGGTAGTGCTGGAGGCGGGAATCGCGACAGGTGTGGCCCTTGGAATTTACGAGCTGATCAAGCTGAATGTAAAGCGCCCCCGTCCCTTTGTGGTGCTCAGTTCCATCAAGCCCCAGGTGCCGCCCATGGACAAGTACAGTTTCCCCTCGGGACATACCATGAACAACCTGGCCGTGGCGGTGACGGTGACAGTTGCCGCCCCCTATTACGGTTGGGTCATGATGCTGTTCCCCCTGAGCTGGGGCCTGCTCCGCGTGTACTTTGGGGTACACTGGTTTACCGATATCGTATTCGGGTTCATCTTTGGGGTGCTCTGCTTCCTTATTGCCCACTTGATTTGGTGGCCTTTATCGATACTGCTGGCGGATTTGCTGCCCATGCTGGTGTTCTAGTCTCGGTGCCTACGCACGGTTCTTATGAATTTATATGTAACGGCCAGGGATTTTTTTACGACGCTCAAGGAAACCGAGCGCGTTTTTCTGTTAGTGCGTCACGGTGAACGCCGCCACATTACCCCCGAGGATTCCGACGGGGGCGCCCATGTGGGCCTTACCGACAGGGGTCGTGAACAGGCCTTCAATCTGGGGACGCTGTTCCCTGCCGAAGGGGATGCGGTGTACTTTTCCAGCCCGGTGGGGCGCTGCTTCGAAACAGCTCAACGCATAGGCCTTGGCCGTGAATCTGTTGGTGGCCCAGTACCTGCACCGGTAGAAATTCTGGACCCCCTTGGAGATTTTTTCGTAAGGAACTTTGACGAGTACCTGGCGGTGCTCAACGAAAAGTTCTACCCCAGCATCTGCGACTGGATTCGCGACGGGGATCACCCGGCCTATTACAACCTCCACGATCGCGCCGAGGAAATACGCTCCATGATGCTGGAGAAGGGGAATGCCCGCTTCAACGTCTTTGCCAGTCACGACGCCTGGATTGTGCCTTGCCTTGCGCACTTCTGCAAGTTCAGCTTTACGCCTGGAATCTGGATGAACTTCCTAAGCGGTATCGCCTTTGTCGAGGACGTGAGCTTGCCCGTTGGCAACCACTGCCGCGAACGCATCGTCGCCGTTACCGGCCTTGAAGACGGAAACCTGTACTTCTAGCGATTTTCCAAACCTTTGCCTGTAACGCCGTCGGGATGATTCTTTAAATTATCCGCTTGCCCCTACTTTTATATACATTAGGGGTATGAGTGAAGTAGCAAAGAAAGTTCCGCAGAATGCATATCGCCGTATTTTTGTGCTGGGGTCGGGCTTCAGCAAGTCCTTTTTGCCCCAGATGCCTACGCTTAGGGATTTGAACGAGTTGATTCCCTTCGGCATTCCCGAGGAGTTCCCCCATTTTCGCGATTACTGCAAGCGCTTTCTGGACCTCTGCAACGGCCAGAGCGAATATCTGAGCATCGAGACATTGGCTACGTCCATTTTGTCGGCGAGGATTTTCCCAGGCGAGCGCGAAAGGCTGTATCATGCCAGCTTGCGCTTTGAACTGCTGCGATTCATCGCAAGCGTCATCCGCCACGATGAGGCGCTATCTGCGGAGGCCGCCGCCGTGCTTCGTGTTTTTTTGAAGTCCGCCTTGAACTGCTCCAGCGAGGGTTGTCGCAACACCCTGCTGCTGACGTTCAACTACGATACGCTTATCGAGTCTGCGATCTCCGCCGACCCGGAGCTTTCCCAATATGTTTCGGTGGATTATGGCGTTCGCATTGAGCCAGCGGACCGTTCCGCGGTGCGGGAGGCCCATAGTCACACCGTGGATCTTTTGAAACTCCACGGCTCCCTCAACTGGTTCCCCCTTAAGGGTGTTTCCGACGAGCTTGACCTGCGCAACGTGTGCCAGGTGGAACCCCAGGACCGCAGTTTCCCCATTTATTGCGAGGATACTCCCATTTACATACCCATGGCCCACGCAAAAGAGAGCTTTTTGCGAGGAAGTTTGTTCAATTTGCTGTGGAGTAAGGCGGATTATTACCTGAAAAATGCCGAAGAGATATACTTTATCGGTTACGGGTTCCCAAAATCCGATACAAATAACCTTGAATTCCTGCTTAGACACCGGGAACGTTTTAAAAAGGTGGTTGTTTTCGAGCAAAAGGACCACCCGGACCTGAATCGACTGGAAAATTTGCTGGGAAAGGACCTGGTGGAATGCTGCGACGCCAAGGAGTTCCTGGCCTGCGTCTAGCTGCGCTGCGAGAGCGGATCGGAGTGGGCTCCAAACCATGTTGTTTTTGTGTACAACACAAACTGCGGCGAATTATTCCACATTGGAACAGAATAATGTAAATCTATGTCTAAGGAGTGAGATTGTCCGGTAGAGGCAATCGGATAAGGTGTAACATGAAGCAGAAAATCTTGACTTTAACAGCTGTTATGGCCATGGCCTCTTTGAGTGTTTGGGCCGGCCCCATTACAACGGTGCCTTGGAATGGCCATGACGGCGCAGTCTCCTTCACTTTCGACGACGGCAGCAACGATCAGTTGCAGCAGCTGGGCAGCTATTTTGACGCCAACGAGGATGTGAAGGTGACCTTCTTTATTACCGGAGCCATGTACGCGGGCGCAGGCGACATCAGCGGCTATGTGGGCTACGCCAAGAAGGGTCACGAAATCGGAAACCATTCCAAGAGCCATAAGGACATGACCACGGTCGGCGACCTGACTACCGAAACCAGCGGCTGGAAGTCTAGCCTGTTGCAGAAGGGCGCCCCCGAGGTGTTCAGCTTTGCCACCCCTTACTGCGCAAGCAACAACAACGTGGCAAACGCCATCAGCAAGGACCATATCGCCAACCGCAACTGCGCCGGTGCCAAGTACTACGGCTGGGGCACCGAACCCAACTGGATGGACATCAGCTCCAACTGCTACACTCAGGGCGGAAACAGCACCAACAACGCCAAGAGCAACATGGCCTCCGCCAAGAATCAGAAGGGCTGGACGGTGCAGCTGAACCATACGGTGGGCACCAGCGACCAGTACGGCATTTCTACCAACGACATGAAGTCCATTATGGACGAAGCCAAGAAGCAGGGCCTTTGGATTGCTCCCTTTGGCGTTGTGGCCGCCTACTACCGTGCCCACTTTACCCTGGACAAGGTTTCCCCAACTACCACCGCAACGGGTTTCAAGTTCAGCTGGACTTCGCCCCATTCCGCCATGCCCAAGAGCGTGATGATGAAGGTGAAGATCGACGGTGCTTCCGGCAAGACCGTGGTGCAGAAGGGCAAGCCCATCGCCCCCAATTCCGACGGTACTTATACCATTGACTTTATGGCCCTGGAACTGGAGGTTGCCGGTGGCGACGCCTCTGAATTCCAGGGTGCCTTCAAGGATACGGTGGCTCTGCCTGGAACTGTAGAAGCGGAGAACTATGACAAGTACGCCTTTAGCCGCAATAGTACCGAAAGTGACGCTACCGGCTACCGCGCCGATGACGCTGGCGTTGTAAAGTCTGGCGCAGGTTACGGTCTTGGCTACACTACAGCAAAGGACTGGTTCGAGTACACGGTGAACGTAAAGACTGCTGGCACCTACACTGTTACGGTGAACGGCGCCACGGGTAACGCCGCCGATGGTTCCGTCACCATTTCAGCTGGCACCAAGGAAGCGAAGGTCGCTGTTGTCAGCAAGGACGACTGGGACACTTATTCCGAATCTACCGGCGAAATTGAACTGGCTGCGGGCATCAACAAGTTGCGCCTCACCATCAACGACAACTATCTGAACGTGGACTGGATCAAGTTCTCGCTGCCAGGTGCAGAAAATCCCGGTGAAGGTACGCTGCCCGGTGATGATCCGGGAATGCAGCCTGGTGAACAACCGGGCGACAATTCCCAGGGCGTTGTCGGCAAGGTTCACCTTGGCGCGGCAGGAATGTTCCAGGTAAAGGTATTTGACGTGACCGGCAACTTACTGAAGACTGCTACGGTTTCTGCTGCCGATGTGCGTGGCGTCTGGAATGGCGTGAATGCGGGCCTTGGCGACGGTGTCTACATCATGCGCTATGGTGCGGGCAAGTCCATGCAGTCCATTCGCGTCCGCAAGTAATCAAACTCCACAGCGATTTTCGCGGAGCTTCTAAAAATATTCATCTTTCTTTCTTCCTTGTTTAGCCTTCTAGCAGAGTTCTGCTAGGGGCTTTTATTGTATATTGCTGTTAGAGGGATTAGACCATGAAAAATATTCTGCTGATTATGCTTTGCGCTGAATGTATTTGCTGTGCCCAGTTGATGCCACAGAAGCCTCCTGAAAAGTCCGACAGTATAAAGGTGACAGTCCCTTCTCCCGCCATGTTGATGGATGACCAAAAGAACTCTGCCATGGATGGGGCCCTGGATAATATGGGAGGGCCGGTCAATAACAATTCTCTTTCGGGGACGTTGATCGGGATAGGTGCCGGCTATGTCGGGGAAGTCGTGCGGGAAATGCTGTCGCCGGAATCTCCCGAAGCCCACGCCCGTGAACTGGAAAGATCGAGACAGAGGTAGGTGAATTCGCGGCTGCACCGGAGGAAGAAAAATAGTTCCAACTCTTAAAAATGGAAAAAGGCGGGGTGTAGGGCTGTTTTGTCTCAAAACCCTGCTGTTTTTTTAGTTGTTTGTGGAAAAATCAACAAAAATCGGTCAATTTCGCAAAATTCTTACCGAAAAAGCCGAAAAAAGTCGTTTGGTTGAGTATAAATGAATGAAAAAAGCGGGGCTCCAGCTTAAAAATTTGCTGGAACCCCGCCTTTTTAGCAATTTAAGGATTTAGCCGAGAATGTACTTCTCGCCAGATTCAACACTCTGGTAGATGAGGGTGTTGATGGTCATGGGGCCAACGCCGCCCGGAACCGGGGTATATGCGCTGGAAACTTCTTGCATGCCCTTTTCGCAGTCGCCAACGCCACCCGGATGGTAACCGGCGTCAACAACTACAGCGCCCTGCTTGATCCATTCCTTCTTGATGAATTCCGGCTTGCCTACAGCGCCAACGACGATGTCGGCCTGCTTCACCAGTT
>JAZLKH010000065.1:0-4985 GCA_045597545.1 Fibrobacter sp. | reverse complement strand
AATTCACGAACAGCCTGGTGGAAGAGAGCCTGGTCCGGATCGCGAGCGACGACCTTTTCGTAGACGGACTTGAGGTAAGCATTCTGGATTGCCATAATAATTATCTCCGATGAGAGTTAAAAAAAATGTGGTTTTAACGTTTATACCATTCAACGTGGTATTCCTGTTACGGTTTTAAAGATAACAATTATTGGAAAAATAAAAGGGGTCAAGAGCAAAAATCGTAAAAAACATACAATTTTGTAAGTTATTTTTTTGCAATATTTCCAAATGGCGTTTTTTGCGTAAATTTCAAAAGAAAAGCATTCATCTTCTTACATTTTTGTAAGTTTTAATTTTGAATTAAAACTGTAAATTTCTTTTTACACTATAATATGCAAAAAAGATGGCGAGAAACCGAAATTTCTCACCTAAAATTCGTCTTAGGGCCACGATACTGCCCTAAAAACATACCTAAAACCGGGATTTTCTTTACACTTTATGTCAAAACCTTCACCAAGGTGTCGTGCAACAGGCCGTTACTGAAGATAACTTGTTCAGCATCAACGAATTGCATCTCGGAACCGTCGATGTGGGAGGACTTTCCGCCGGCCTCTTCCACAAGGAGTGCTATTGCCGCAATATCCCAGGGGTAGCTCATAGTCATGACAAAGCAATCCAGGCGACCGCAGGCGGTAAAGCAGCCTTCGATAACGGCGGAACCGAAGCACTTGACGCGTTCGAAGGCGACCGCTTCGGCGGCAAAGTTCTTGGAGTTCTGGGCGTTAATCTTCTGGGCGTCGCCGACGTTGAAGTCGCCGTTACTGCAGATGGCATGAGTGGGATTACTTTCGCGGCTCACGTGAACAGGCCTGCCATTCATGAAAGTTCCCTGACCCTTGATGGCAGTGAACATCTCCCCCAGTTTCGGCAGATTCACTACGGCAACGAGAGGCTTGCCTTCGAAATGCAATGCGATGGAAATTCCCCACAGAGGAATGCCGCGACTAAAGTTAACGGTGCCATCTACCGGGTCGATGATCCAGCGATAGCGCGGGTCTGAACCTTCAATGACGCCCGCCTCCTCAGTGCGGATAGAATGTTCAGGGAATGCAGCGCGGAGGCCATCCACAATCAGCTTCTCGCTGGTGACGTCGGCGACGGTCACCACGTCCTTTACGGTCTTGTACTTTACATCACCCAAATTGCTCTGGAGCTCCAGGCAGATCTCCCCCGCCTTGCGAGCAAGATCCTCTGCCACCTTCAAAAATTCAGAAACATTTTCCATGAAACACAAGATAGAAAATGTCTAAAAAAAAGACCCCGGCTCGAAGGCCAGGGTGACTGTTACACGATGACTACAGACGATCCCATGAGAGTGGACAAGGTTCCCCTAGTCTTCCAGCAAGGCGCCAACGTACTCGGCGGCGTCTACGCGGACAGGCATCAGATAGGCGCGCTGGTTTGCATCGGCAATGGACTTCAAAAGGGCGCGACCCGTCTTTACGTTACTTTCGAGAGTAATGTCAAAGTCCGGCGGGAACACAACCTTGTTAGTATTCTCCCAATAAAACTTGGACTTTTCAGAAAGCACCGGGGCGATGCCGTACCAAACTTCTGCTTCGGGAAGCTGCTCCATCCACTGTTCAAGCATACCTACGCTAAAGAAGGGCTGGGTATAGAAACCATCGGCACCGGCATCCAGCTTACGTTTGGCGTAATCCAGTTCCTCGCGAAAAGAGGTGCGGAAAGGATCAAGACCAGCAAAGATCTTCAGTGTGGGGAAAAGCTTGCGGATTTCGCGAATGGCCAGCACAGAAGTCAGGCCCGAAGGCTGGAATCCCAGATCCTTAGGCGGATCACCTGCAATAACCAAAACTTCCCTAAGGCCCATGGACGTAAGCACGCCCAGTTTTTCAATCAGCTCCGTCAAGGAACGATCCACCATGCGGAAATGGGGTGTCACAGGAATGTGGTTTTCCAACAGTGTAAGCGCAGATTCGTAGGACTTCACCGACACCGTGCGGATTTCAGGCACGTTGATGGTGGTCAGATGAAACTTAGACAAGCAATCCTTGGATTCATCCACAAGGCCTTCCAAGGTACGAGGAACCAATTCCAATGCAATAGACTTAGGCAAATTCTTAATCATGACCTAAAAATAAAAATGTGAACCGCTCTCGGCAATTCACATTTACAGTCAGTTGTCCATAGGAATAAGCTATGGCGAGATTACTCATCGGCACCGTCGCCAGAACCCTCGGGATACGCGCAACAGCGGAAGCCGATGGAAGACGACTTGTAGAACGCCGCCGCCTGACGGTAGGCTACTTTCCCCTTCTTGAGGAACACCACCTCGACATGGTTGGGCTCGTAAGTCAGTCCATTGGCAAGAGTCTCCAACCATTCATCCCCACCCCTCTTGTACTCAGAGTAAAGGGCGTAATCCGTACCGATGGTATTGCCGCTAGAATCCTTGACTGTAAAGAACTGCAGGGAATCCTTGAAGTCCTTCTTGGTCAGCTTCATATACAACGTTCTGGAGGTATCGGCAGAGAAAACCGTATCGACCTTTGTACCTTCACGATACAGATATACAGGATCCGTCGTATAGTCGGGACGCGTATAGTACGGGAAGCTGCGGTTGGTACAAAGAGCCTGGGTCTCCCGATCAAGTCCGCCAAAGATTCGGTAGCTTCCGCCCTTGACTACGGCAACAGTATCCTCGGAGCGTCCGCGCACCCATTCCTGATACTGGCCCGGCATGTCGCGAACGCCCATGGGATTCATGCAGTGGGAGCTGCGCTTGGAAATATCGGCCGCAGATGCAGAATCGTTTGTAGACACATTGCAGTTGGCGAACAGGTATTCAGAGGAATTGGAAAGTTCCTCTTCGATGACGCCATACGAGAGCGTACCCCCAGAGAGGCATACCAGTTCCCAGTCGCGTTCGTTGCAGAGGCTAACCGTAAAGCCACTGGCAGAAACCGCCTCGCAAGCGGCCAAGGCCTCGGAATGCAAAACGTTGGAGACGAACTTGCCCGAGTCGTCCTGATGTTCAAAGCGCTCCATGCAGAAGGTACCCGTATTTGTGTTGCTTACAGGTACAAAACCCTCGGGGCAATCCACTTCATTTGCAAGGACCCCCGGAGAGACCGCGATGGTATCAATCAAGGCACGGGAATAATAGCCTGACTTGTCCCTGGAGCGGATTCGCAAAATCAATGTATCGCCCGGAGCCACCCAGCGAATGGTGTCCGTAACAAACGTGCCCCTGGAAGAAATTGCCATGGTGTCGCCCTTCTGCTCGTACAGCGTCCCATAGCGGCCTGAGCCGCCTGCGTAGGAATAGGTCACCCAGTCCCTACTGTTGCGGTCATAGTAGTCAATGTAATAGGTTGCCACGGTGTCGTAACAGAAAGGATAAATGCAGGAGTCCGGCATGGTAAGCACGGAATCTTCCTGGATACCGTGATCCTTGTACATAGGGTCAACACTCCGGTTCCAGAAAATGCGCAGACGGTTATTGCTGTCGAGACGGGCCATTCCCGGGTACAACGTATCCTCAAGGGTGAAAATATTCGTGGGCATCAAGGGCGCAATGGAATCCGTGGTAATGAACAGCTGGTTCGTAGTTACCGAGGAAGTACCCTCGGTACCGGTGGAGTTACCGCTGGAGTCCCAGGAAGACAAGCCGATGGTGTATTCGCTCTGGGCTCGCAAGCCCTCGATTACCAATCGGAACCGGTTGGCATCGAAGTCCGTCGTATCGTAGCCCATGCCATCCTTAATCATCAGGCGCAGGTAGTTCTTTACGTTATTGCCATGGGCAACGGAATCCACCCACACGGAATCGTTGTTGGAACGAATTCTAGCATGGCGCTTGTAAATTTTTGTTCCGTAGACATCGGTCACCTGGGCATTGCTCACCGTCACCTTAAGGTCGCGAATATCCTCGTCCACGTCAGAGGAATAGATGACGATATTATAACCGACGATAGGACCTGACAAATTGGCGGTCTCATAGTAGTCCGTCTGGTCCGTTGGGCGGTTCCATTCAAACATGGCACCGGTCGTCCATACAGAATCGCGGATGGCTACAGCCGAGGGGGGAATGTCGTCGCCGAAGTGCAGATAAATTCGCTGGACCGCACCGGGTTCCTCGCGGTCGCTGTACTCGCAGAAGAAGGCCACCAGCAGGCTGTCGCGCTCCTTTACATATTCCTTTATGTACTGTGTCACATCCACGGTATCGTAGAGGCTTGTGGTACCCTTCTGGTATTCTATGACTTCGGTGGCGTTTTTCAGCTTGTCGTCGTTTACCGTCTTTGAAGTATCGCCGATGTACAGGGAGTCCACCCAGACGTAAATCTTGGAGAGATCCTCGGTCTCGATCGGATAACGATAACGCACCTGGAAGCAATAGGCGCCGCTGTCCGCATCGGAGGCACACTTGCGGATTACGGAAAGCTCCGTCACCTCGCGGTCGAAGAGGAACTCCCCTTCGCTTTCATCATCGGAACATGCAAAAAACAGTCCTGTTACCAGGGCCAGCAGAAAGAACTTTAAGTAACGCAAAATCATCATTGATAATGTAGCAAAAAAGAAAACCGGAGTCCAAGGACTCCGGCTTTCAAAACCGATTTAAGAATCAGATTAGTTTTCTTCCGGGTAGACGGAAACCTTCTGACGCTTTGCATCGAGGCGTTCGAACTTCACAACACCGTCAACGAGGGAGAACAAGGTGAAATCCTTGCCCAGGCCCACATTCTTGCCGTTGTGGAAGTGAGAACCGCGCTGACGGACGATGATGTTGCCAGCCTTGACAACTTCACCAGCATACTTCTTAACACCGAGATACTTGGCGTTAGAGTCGCGACCGTTGCGAACAGAACCTTGACCTTTCTTATGTGCCATGGATTAAGCCTCCTTAGCCTTACGCAGAGAGTTCTTCTTAACCTTAGCCGGCTTCGGAAGGCCCTGAGCGATCTTTTCCTTGCGAGTGA
>JAZLKH010000064.1:0-22064 GCA_045597545.1 Fibrobacter sp. | reverse complement strand
CCCGCCCCCTCCCGCCGCCCCTGCTGAACCCGCCCCCCCGCCCCCTCCCGCTGAAGCTCCACCCGCCGCCGAAGCCGCCGCCCCTGCCGCTGAAGCTGCTCCTGCCGAAGCCGCCGCTGCCGACACCGCAAAGGCTGAAGTTCTCGAAGCCAAGGCCGAAGAAGCACCGGTAGACTCCGCCGCCCTCGCCAAGGCCGAAGAAGAAAAGAAGCTGGCCGAAGCCCAGGCAAAGGCCGAAGCCGAAGAACAGGCTAAGGCCGATCGCGAATCCAGCGGCGCCGCCAAGAGCTCCGTGATGGACAATCCGTGGGAATTCTTGATTGTCTCCGCAGCCTTCATCGCTTCTGTGCTCGTGATCATCTTCACCGGCAAGGACTAATGTTCGCTTAGAAGCGGAACCGCTCCCAAGCGTTCGAAATCGCATTTAGATAGCACCGGCCAACAGCCGGTGTTATTTTTTTGCATTCCACAATTTCGTAAACTTTCGGAAACAAAAAGTCGTAAAACGTATAGAAGCCCACACCTGGGAGCAGTCTAGGAACACTTTCTGCCCCTTTTCGCAACCCTACGTGAGACGTTTTTCTTTTATAAATCTATTTTATACCCATAGTGTATTGGGCGTTAGGTCGGACATTTTGATGTCTGCAGTTTTTTTGTATAAAAAGGAGGCCTCCGTGCCATTGAAGAAGTATTTGTTAGCAACCCTGTTCGCCGCCTCGACTTTGATGGCTGCCGACAATGGCCAGGCGACTCCTTATGACTTGATTAGGCCGGTATGGCCCTTGACCTGGGACACCACAGTTTTCGACAGGTTCGACACAACGGTTACCACCAAGCACAACATGGTTCCCAGAAACCGTAAGCCCGCCGCTTACGCTCCAAATCAGATTATCCCAGATACCCTGAACCAGGCCTACCTGGACGCCATGAACGTACGCATGTCGCCCATCCGCGTAAACCAGGCTGGCTACATGGAAGATGACAACGTAAGGCAATTCTACTACATCGGTTCCGCAACAACCTTCGAAGTGGTGGACGTAGACGGCAAGTCCCTTTCCCCCGCCGTTACGGGAACATTCTCCCCTACGGGCAGCACCATAACCTCGGATTGGACGATTATCGCGGGTACCAATGCGGCCACCAACGACCAGAAACGCTATCAAGTCGACATTACCGGTCAGTCCGGCATGGTCCAGAGGGGCAACATACCCCTTGGACTCCAGACCGACACGCGTTACCGTATCAAGGTGGGCAACGACTTCTCCAGCACCTTTATCATTAGCAACAAGGTGTATTCCATGGTGCGAAGCGCCGCCCTGAAGTTCTACGGCATCAACCGCAGCGGCAATGGCGATTCCTGGTTCCACGGTCCTAGTCACACCCTGGATGGTGGCGGTCCTGTTGTTACCGGAGCCGATGATGTGAGGGGTCCCTTCAACCAGTCCCTGGCAGGCACCTTGGAAGGCGGCTACTACGACTGCGGCGACCATCTTAAGGAATCCCAAACTCAGATGTACGCCTTCATGGTAGCTGCGGTGATGGCGGCAACCAATCCTGATGCCGACGACGACTATTACGCCTTTAACCAAAACGAGGCCCTGAACACCGACGGTATCCCTGATATGCTCCGCGAAGCCAAGCATGGCGCAGACTTCGTTCTCCGCGCTTATGTACGTGCAAAGGGCGTCATTGACGACATGGCCCTTTCCGTCGGTAACTTCGGCTCCGACCACGGCTGGTGGGGACGTCCCGAAAACCAGGACAAGCTTCCGACGAACAATTCCGCAGCCGCTACGGACCGCGGCGGTCCTGCTTCGCGTACGGTGCGCCTGGGCGAGATCGGCGCCAACATCGGCGGTGAAACCGCAGCAGGCCTTGCTATATTGGCAAAGAATTACGCCGAATACGACAAGGACTTTGCAGACAGCTGCCTTATGGTGGCAGAAAAGATGTACGACTTCGCCAAGGCTCTTGCAACAGGCAAGTCCACTTACGACGGCGGCAAACCTTTTGTCAACAACAAGGAAGCGGCGGGCTGGAGCTCTCCCGCCTACAACGGCAACAACGAATACTTCGATGACATGGCTCTCGCTTCTGTAGCCCTCTGGTATGCAACCGGAAAGAAGGAATACGCAGACGATGCCATCCGTTCCAAGACCCTCGGCACCACCGTTTCCCAGTCCTTTATGGAAAACTGCGTCGGTTGCTTTGAAGGCGGTTGGTTCGTAACCGACAACAAGGGTTTCTTGAAAAACAACAAGAATACCAGCTGGGCAAACGCCTACGCCTACGCCACCTACGCCCTTTACAAGCTGATTCTCGCCGACAAGAACAAGGCTCTGACCGAATACGGCCTTACCGAAAAGGAATGGCAGGACGCTATTGAAGACTGCGTCATGAGCATGATCCACAACCTGAGCGACGTCAGCGCCGGTACCGCAACCATCACCTTGCCCAGCAAGGATCCCGCAAACTACATGGTACAAAGTATTGGCTGGAAGGGCAACTCCGTGAGCTATGACCCGCTGTGGTATGCCATGCAGACGGACCAGACCTGGATTTACAACCGCTACCAGGCAGGAAACATCTTTGAAGTTCTCGCTTATGCAGACGTTGCAAAAGACATCCAGGAGAAAGGCATTGTCCTTCCGAATCTAGGCTCTCCCGACTGGAAAGCCGACGAGATGCACCAGTTGGGTATCAACCAGCTGAACTACCTGCTTGGCGTAAACCCCTGGGACGTTTCCTACATTCTGGGCATCGGCGACAAGAACGACGCCCATCCTCACCACCGTGCAGCCAATCCCGAGGGCAAGAATCAGCCCGGTGCAAACTACAAGTACAATCCGCCGGTAGGCGCCCTTTACGGTGGCGTGACTCCGGGGCTTGACAATTCGATTGTTCCCGACAACAAGAGCTGGGAAGACTACCACAAGTCCGAAACCTGTATTGACGCAGCAGCAACCTTGGTTAGCTCCGGCGCCCTGGCTGCAGCCAAGTTCGACCGCACCGCTGCGCCCAAGGTCAGCGTGGAGATCCGCCACGTCAGCATGGACTCCGCCATTGTGATGGTGAAGCTTACCACCCGCGGTACAGCAACAATCGCCTACGGCACTGCCGAAGGCCAGTACACCCTGTCCGCTACAGACGGAGAAAAGGGAACCCAGCACGAAATTATCCTTCGCGGACTTGACAACGGAACCACCTACTACTTCTACGCAATCGGCCAAAACGCCTATAACGAGATGAATTTCACGGAAAAGTACATGGTGGACAGCACCAAGGCTCCGTACACGTTCACCACGCTGAACACCGTGGAAAGCGCCCAGATTGCAAACGTCACCGTTTGTAACCTGCAGGGAGACAGCGCCGAAATCATGTGGTACACCCCCAACGGCGAATACGAATCAAAGATTTACTGGGATACGGTGGCCCATGCCTCTGCCAGCGAATACGCATTCAACTCCGGAAAAGGCAACGCCGACGTCTCTGGCATTCCCACCAAGTTCCACTATGTGAAGATTGGCGGACTCAAGGAAAAGACCACCTACTATTATATGGTGGAAAGCAACGGTGTTCAAACCAACGTGGATGAAAAAGGCAACCTTTTGAAGTTCACCACACCGGTAATGTGGTACGACTTTAGCGTACGTACTTACCAGTATGAATTCGGCGGCATGGACTTCTTGAACGCCAATGTCTACAACAACGAAGCCAGGGCGTTCGATAGCTTGACCCTGCGCCTCTACTTCACCGCTCTTCCCGAAGAGGTGGAAAAGTGCGCTACATTGATTGACTCTGATATTTGCCAGGCCTATGACGAAGCAGGATTCAACAAGCCCTGCGAAAATGACCGAGAGCTTCGCGACCTGCTCCGCGCCGCATTGCCCGTTCGCCTGGACGACACCTACGATCCGAAGACTGGTAAGTACTCCTACTACTTCCCCGCTCCACTGGGATCCTCCACAATCAAGTCGCAGTCTCGTTTGCGTATTGACTTCGGCTTCTCCTCTGGTATGTCGAATGATGGTTACAAGACTTGCGAAACTCTTCGCAAACCGGGCAAGAAGCGCTTCCGCTACGACACCGGAGACTGGTCCTGGCGCCCCCATACCTTCCAGGAGGATGGGGCAGACTACGCAGGCATGCCCCTTGAAGACAAGGACTATGGTGACATCGACAACGAAATTCCGGTGAACCCCTACATTGCCGTTTACCGCAAGGATGAGTTTATCTGGGGTTATAGTCCCTCTTACCAGGAAATGTCGACCAAGAAGGCTCACTACGAAATTGACGTTGCCTACGACGCTCCGTTCAACGTTTCCGATGGTTCCTATGTCCAAATTGACCAGACCAGCAGCATCGTTTACGTGACTGGTCACGCCTTTGTTTCGGAAAGCGGCTTTATCACCAAGATCTGGGCAAACGGCGACCTGGTGGACGCAAAGCCTGTGACAATCGAGGGTGAACGCTACCTGGCCTCCTCCACGGGCGTTATCGTCGCCCACTACAATTCCGGTGGCTTCGGCAGCGACGACCAGGATTCCACTGGCCTTTGGACCTTGAATATTCCTGTGAAGATGGGTATCGGAAGCAACAAGGTAGACATCACCTTGTTTGCAGGCCCCGACCCCGAATGTGAAGCCTGCAGCGAAAACGGTGGCTGCGCCTTTGTGAACCGTAGCTACTATGTGCAGTTTACCCGCGGCAACCTGACCGCATCGGCCCTGACCATCAAGGACGAAGCCGGCGCCGCAATCAGCAGTCCTGCAGAACCGGGCAACACCAAGTTCAAGATTTACCTGACCGACAAGGACAAGGCCAACTACAAGGGCGACTTGAACGTCCTCGTGGTGAACAACAAGAAGGGCGACACGCTGAAAGTGAAGATGGTAGAAGTATCCGGAAACCCGGGATACTTCGAAAGCGCCAACTTCATCTCCGCAGAATCGATCGCCAAGGAAAAGCGTACCAACGTACAGATTTCCTTCTTCTCCGGTGACGAGATTCAGGTGATTTACCAGGATCCCGATGACGAGGAAGACCAGTCCAAGCAGAGTTTCTACTCCGAATCCAACTATCCGGCACCTCAAAAGGTTCTTGCCCAGGATACGGACTGCGACAACAAGGCGGACAAGCTACTGGTGCAGTTCACCAATCCGCTGGATGAGGCGTATCGCTTTGACAGCATCCGCGTGTTTATATCCGGTATGGCCGATACGATGACTCTGAAGCTGGACGCCTCCGCGTTCCTAGATCAGAGCGACATTCTTATCGACCTGCCCGAATCGCTTGGCATCGAGACGAACGCAAGTCCCAGCGGCGTTGCCACGGTATACCTGGCTGCAGATGGCGCAACCAGTGCGGAACGCGTAAACATCACCGATGGCATCGCGCCCCAGCTGCTGAGTGTAACCATTCTTGAAAATCCGAATCATGAATCCGAACAGGACACCTTGATGATTGCCTTCACGGAACCGGTAATGCTTTCTTCGGCAACAACGTTCCCCATCGAGGTCATGGGAATCCTCGACGCCCCCATCTCCGTTGTCGGCAAGGCTTCTACCAGCAACGATGGCAAGAGCTGGCTCTTTGTGGTCACCGGCAACACCGACGGTCTATACCTGCCCATTGGCGGCACCGCCGTAGTCAAGGGTACGGTTACCGACAAGGCGTTCAACCCGCTGATTCCATCGGCAGCATGCGCAACGGTAAAGATTGTTGAAACGCCCAAGCCGGTACCTGTAACGCTTGCAGAGATGCGTGACTTGGAAGGCGACGGTTACCCGGATGAACTCTACATGAAGTTTGAAAAGAAACTCCGCGACAAGGATATGCTGGACAGCTTCGTTGTGGAATGGGGCAGCGCCTCTGCAAATCCCAAGAGTTTCTTGCCGGAAACCTGGACACACTCTATCGAAACGGGTTCTCACTGGGATGTAGTCACCAACGTGGATTCCTCGGGACTTGAACCTGTTGTCACCCAGGATTCCATTCTGGTTGACGACACCGTTTCTGTAATCACCATCAAGATTCCCACGGGCAACTCCTATCCGAAGGGCGCTACAAACGGTCCCTTCGATGGCTACGGTCACGTTACGCCGCGTCTTGGCCCGGAAGGCGGCTTCTTCGACAAATTCTACGTCGTCGTAGACAAGTGCCCGCCAATTATCGTCAGTGCCTCCAAGGAATCCAGCGGCGAAGTGGCCTTCCTCTCCGTGAAGATGTCCGAACCGTTGCTGGAATCCGACGATCCTTCTACCGATTACATTGAACGTAAGCGCACCGGCAACATGGACAGCGACAGGTTCCTGAAACCCACCAACGCCATCGCCTCTGAAAACAAGTACACGTTCTCCTACAAGGATGATGCCAGCGACGCCGTCCGCGTGGGCGACCAGATTCGACTGGTTCCCGAATCCATGAACGCCAAGTTCCAGGACAAGGCTTCCAACGCTCCTACGGAACAGAACCCCTGGGTAACGGTCAACGGTACCTCGGCGGAAAAGGTTCGCTTCGTAGTGAACATGGGCGCAAACGTTACCATGGCCGATCCAATGGTGATTCCCTATGTGAACCTGCCGCCGGAAATGGCCGACTACCCCTTCGTCTTGACGGTAACCGATGCCGAAGGCAAGCTGAACTTCTTGACAAATGACAACGGCAGCTGGAGCACCTCTGGATTCAAGACGCAGGATTCCACCTATGGTGCGGTCGGTCCAGTGTTCAAGATTTCCGTGGTGATGCCCTCGGCCACCTTGGCGGGCAACTCACAGGATTTCTTCTACGACTTTGAGCTTTCCATCGCCCTGGATTTGTACGACAACCTGGGTCAGTTCATCAACAACCAGAAGGTTTCCATTCCCACGACGACCTTCAACCAGTTGCGTCCCTTCATCAGCGAAAGTGGCGAACTTAACCTGAACCTGGAATGGCTGGCCAAGGACGGCGAAGCTCCGGTCTCCTCCGCAGGTCGTAAGATCGGATCCGGTCCCTACATCGCCAAGTTTGATTTCAAGGCTACATCCTACTGCACCGAAACGGTTGACGGCAAGATGCGAGACGACGGTCTTAGCTGCGAAATCGGAAAGGACGAGAAGATTACGGATACCAACACGAAGACCTTTGGCTTTAAGAGGAGTAAGCGCTAAGTGGACTTCTAGTTGACATTCAAGGCGAAAAAGAATGTGGAACGATCATCCACATTCTTTTGTGTTATTTGGAATATCAGAAAACGGATTGTATATGAAAAGAGTGTTTGGCATTTTAAGTTTACTCGGGCTGATGTTTGCGGGAGAAGCTTTCGCGCAGCTCCCTAACTTGGACCGCACCGACAAGGTACACGAGCGCCGTTACCTAGACTCCATGAACGTGTACAACAGGCGCCCCATCCGCCTGAACCAAAGCGGATTTAGGCCGCAGGATTACAAGTACGCCTATGTGGCCGACGCCAAGGACACCAAATTCTACGTTATCGATGCCAACAGCGGCGCAGAAGCATGGAGCGGTTCCTTAACAGAAATTATACGCAATGCCCCTGTCTATGAAAAAACGAATGGCGGAAGAGACAGCGTCGTCGTAGGCCATCGTCCTGCCCCCATCAAGAAACCGAACATATACATCAACGGTGCCTTCAACTCCCTGGAAAGCGTCTATGAATTCGGAAAGAACGACGATGACAACGCGGACACCGAACGACTTTTCCGAGCTGACTTTACAGGACTTTCGCCAACAGTTCCCGGCGAATACTTTGTGGTGGTGGGAAAGGACACTTCTGCAACCTTCCATATCCATCCCTCCATATTCAACTCCATTCTTGAAAACTCCCTAAAGTTCTTCGGAATCCAGCGCTGTGGAAAGACAAATTCCCATTTCCATGCGGCCTGCCACCTAAAGGATGGCTCGGCCATTGGTCACGACCTTAGCGGCGGTTGGCACGACTGCGGCGACCATTTCAAGGTTTCCGAAACACTCGGCTATACCGCATACGTACTTTCCATGGTGTACCTCACCTACCAGGACAAGGCAGAAGACCGCTACGGCAACTCATACGCAGACACGGTATTTACTGATGGTATTCCAGACATTCTTTACGAAGCAAAGGTCGGTACCGATTACCTGCTCAAGCTATATAGGGCATCAAAAGCAGATGGTCTTATAGAACAAGGCGACATGTACCATTCCGTCGGCGTAGATGAAGTGGACCACGCCTACTGGGACTTGCCGGAACGCCAGGACGCACAAAGTCCATCAAAGGGTGGGCCGGACCGAGTCGTTCTTACGGGCATCGGATCCAACACAGCGGGCTTGTTCATCGCAGCCATGGCAAACGTTGCCACGGGCTACCGCGTCTATGACGCTGAATATGCGGATTCCCTTATCGAGGCGGCCAAGGACATCTACAAAAACGTCTTGATGCCGTCCTTCGACAATTACATCAGCGGAGGACTTCCGGGCAAGACAACGGACTTCCCCGGCTTCTATACCGGCGGCGGTCCTCTTTACGATGACGGTGCCGCAGCAGCACTTGCCCTCTGGTACGCCACCAAGGATACCACCTACCAGTATGACCTTTACAAGAACAAGAACATTTTCGACAACGCGGACAACTACCGTTACAACCTGGATTACTTTGGCGCAGGCTTCCTTGGCAATCCCAGTGGATTTACCCAGGGCGGCTGGGCCACGGACTATCAGAACGTCCACTCCTACGTACTGTTCGCCTTCCAGAAGCTGATACTGAACAACCCTGCCACGGCCGAAGCTTATGGCCTCTCCCCTACAGAACGCGATACGCTTTCGATGCGAACCATGGCAACGTTCCGAAAGGTTCTTGACAACAGCACCAATGACGGAGACTCCCTCGTTCTTGAAAATCCGGCAACCCAGGGCGAGCCCCACGAGGGATCCAGCAAACTGCATGTCATCACTCCATACAATCTTGTGTGGACCAGCTTTGACTGGGGCGTAATGCGCTACAACATGGGCACGGCCAACGCCATCTTCTTGATGTATGAACTGACTGGCGACGAGCGCTATCTTCGCGTTGCCTTGGACAATATGTACTTTATCCTGGGAGCAAATCCCTGGGACATTTCCTTCTTGATGGGAGCCGGAGACAAGAACCCGCAGCATCCGCATAACCGTTCGGCCAACCCAGATGGCTACAATGCAGGAGGCATGCCCTATAAGTACCGTTGCCCCATAGGAGCGTTGATGGGTGCCCGCGAGCCGAACAAGACCTTGATTGAGGACTGGAGCAAGTACACCTCTACAGAAACCTGCATCGACTTTACCGCCCAGTTCCTGTTCCCCGCACAAAGCTTGGCACAGACGCTACCCATTGATGCGGAAGGTCCCCTATTCAGCAACATCGCAGGCACCCCAATTTCGAATACCGAAGCCATCATCAGCTGGGACGCCAACGAAGTGGCCCTGGTGACCGTATTCTACAACACCACCCCTGATGTCGCCGGAGCAAAATCCGTTCAACAGCAGAAGGCCACAAAGGGTGGCAGCGTCACCATCGACGGTTTACAGCAAGGTGTCACCTACTACTTCTTCTTGGAAGGCATGGACACCAAGCGCAACATGACCACCGACGACAATCATGGCCAATGGTACCAGTTCACCATGACAAGTACCAATACGAATATCAGCGGTGTCACCATCTGCCAAGTGGACAACCGCAGCGCCAAGATTTACTGGTGGAGCAGCGACCGTATGAACGGTCTCGTCAACTACGGCACCTCCAAGGCCAGCCTCACGGAAACACAATCGGCTGGTGGCGGAGCGGTAATGTTCCACGAGGCGGAACTTACCGATTTGCAGGCAGGCACCACTTACTACTTCACCGTTTCCTCGGGAACGACCACCGACGACAACGGCGGACAGACGTACTCCTTTACCACCGAAGCCTACTCCAGCTACGCCGACCTTGACATCAACATCAAGCCCAGCTCCTACCAGACCGACGCGGCCTGCAGCGACTGGCAGGACTGCAAGCAGTTTATCATCAGCATCTCGAACAACGACACCATTCCCTTCGAGGACTTCGAGATTCGCCTCTACCTTAAGAGCAGCGATCTTAGTGCCATGTGCAACATCAAGCAGAACTTTGGCGGCGGCGGTGTGGTGAACGGCCCCGTGGACATCGTCTTTGGCTCTGCGATGCCCGACGGTGTGGGCGGCTACTACCTGCCCATCAAGGTGAACGGAGTCCTGGAAGTTTCGGGACAGTTGCTGTTCCAGGTACTGTTCCACGATTACAATCCCAGCGTAAAGACGGCCACCTTCAAGGATTTCGAAGGCTCCTGGTCCCTGCGTCCGCACCTGAACGAAGAAGACCCGGAACAATTCAACGGCGTAGACCTCACGAAGGGTCCCTACTACAAGGGCACCGAGACCTCGTTCCTGGAAACGGTAAACGGAGTCAAGGAAATTGCATTCGTACGCGACCCCTACATTGCGGTTTACTATCACGACAAGCACATTTACGGCTACACGCCGGACTACACCCCGGAAAAAGGCCCCCAGGTCAAACGCAGCGTGGCGCTCAATTTCACCTCGCCTTTCAAGAGTCCCGCCTACTCCGTAGAAAAGATCGACTACAAGACAAGCTACGAAGGATCTGCATCGGTGTCCCCCATCGGCTACCTGGATGACATCGAGATGAACGGGGTCTCCCAGAACTTCTTGCACGATCCGGCAACCCGTACGGATGTAGCCGTCTTTGCCAAGGACACCGTTCTTGCCTATGGCAACAACTACACCGAATGGGTCGCCTGGCACAACCACGGTGCCAACGCCAAGACAGAGAACAAGTACGATTGCGCCTGCAACGTCGTCCGCTCCAACGTGGAAATCGATACGATTACAACACCGCTGGAACCGCGTTACCTTGTATTCACCAAGAATTCCTACAAGGCTTACACTGGCAAGCGCGCCGAGGTCCACGTACAGCTTTTGGATAGCGCCTTGGCCCTGCTGGATACGGTCAACATGACCATCACCGCAAGCACCGCCGAAGGAAACGTCACCTTCTGGGCCACCGCAACGGCAACAATTCCCATCACCAACATCACCCTGGTAAATGGGGAGGCCACCTTCTACGTAAGCTCCGAAACACCGCTAGTCACAACGCTCTTTGGCCGCGCGGGATCTTCGACCCAGTACGCCTATACCCCGGCCTCCGCAGAACTCATCATCGAAGAACTTCCGCCCTGGCCCATCATCGACATCGCCAAGATGCTGGATACGGACTGCGACAACGTTCCCGATGCCATCCACATCACCTTGTCCAACGAATACCAGCCAAACCAGTCCTTTAAGCAGGTCTCCTTCATCTATGGCAAGGATACCGTCGTCACATCAGATATCATTAGCTTCAAGGGGAAGGATCTGGTCGTCAAGGCAAATCTTACGGATACATCCATCAACACCAATCCCACGGGAAACATCACCCTGACAAGCACCGTCGGCAGTGAGTTGAAGATCCACGAGGACTTCTATCAGGATGGCATCTCGCCGACATTGCTTTCCATTTCGGTCCTGGAACGTTTGGATACGGCAAAGAGCGACAAGGTCTATATGCAGTTCAGCGAGCCCATTTCTTCGCCGGGGACCGATTGGCCGGTACAACTTTTCGGCAAGGACAAGTCTTCCAAGGTGGACGCACCTACAGTAAGGTTCACCAAGATCTACAATGACTCCCTGAACATCTGGGAATTCGAAATTGACTTTGACGCCACGGGCAAATCAGTCGTCACCGAGGGGATGTTCGCCCAGTTGCTGAACAACAGCGCAATCAAGGACAAGAACGGCAACGGGATCGCAACGGAGTGCGGCCAACCCATTCTGCCGATTCTGCTGAAGCTGATTCCTGTGCCTATAAGCTACGCGGCCCTCTCCGACAAGGACAGCGACGGCCTCGTGGAACATGTGGACCTGACTTTTGAACGCGAAGTGGATACGCGCCACATTCCTGACAGCCTATCGATCATCTTCGGCATCTCCGCCCCGGAGACCCTGTGGGTTGCAGGAAACCAGCTGAACTTTGATGAAACCCAAATGATAGCGACTATCGACATGAGGACCCCATTCAGCCTGGGCGTCACCAGCGGTACCTATAGCGGCGCCTCCATGGGCAAGGCCGTCGAGAACGCAGGCCTGCTCACCCAGCACCTGGGTGCCGGATCCACTTACGAATCCAACACCGTTCTTGCCGAAGACAAGGCCGGTCCCGTATTCGTCACCGCCTACATCGGAAGCACAAAGTCCGGTGATATAAACATCCTCAGCATCAACATCAGCGAACCCGTCACGGTAAACAATGCACAGCTCCCCTACTTCAACCAAAGACAGGGAGAAAAGGAAACCGCAATCAACGAGAAGGACGCCCTCTCCATGGCGTTTTCTCAGGGCAGCATGCAACTGACCGTAGGTTATAGCGCCGAAAGCGACCTTACCCCTGTAGAAGGCGACTTTGTACGCATGCTACCGTTGAATACCGGTGCGCTCATCGACAAGCAAGGAAACGTTCCGACTACGAACGCCCCGTGGATTCCCATTTCTGGAAACGGCGAACCCAAGGTCAAGTTCAAGATTAACATGCCGGTCCAGGTTGCCGTATCCAGCACAGCAAACATTTCAGCCGTGCCCGGTACCCAGAACATTCGGCTGTACATCGTCAACCCCAGGACCAGAACCCTGGACATGGTTATGAACGGACAAGTTGTGGCATCGGACATCGACGAGACCAGCCTGCAGGGCGCCCTCTGGAAAATCGAACTTTCCGTTCCCCGCGGAGCCCCCGGTAGCGAGTCTGCCGCCTGGGATTCCCTGAAGTTCAAGTACAACATTCCCATTTACTCCAATCTGGGCAGCTACGTGAACCGTCTGGCAGGTTCCTTTACCCTAAGTTCCAGCCAATACCTTTCCACCGGAGGCAAGGTGGAGTTCTATATTGAATGGGCAAGCCTCCTTGGCACGGGAATTCAGTCCGAGTCGGGACGCGCCGTGGGTACGGGAGCCTACATTTACAAGGCTCAGCTAGAGACGATATTCATTCCCAACCAGGAGAAGGATTCCGAAACCATAAGCAAGTTCTCCACAAAGAGCTCCTATGACAAAACGGAAACATTCGGTATAAAGCGAGTGAAGCAGTAGATGTCCGAAAGCCTTTATTCAAATTCCCCGTATCTGCTGATACTGTCGATTGCGGCATTGGCGCTGTCGTTCTATTTCCCCATTCTTCTGGGAAACAAGATGACAGTCCAGATGATTCCTACGTCCATTCGAAAGCTGGTCTTTATCAACATCGTCTGGAACCTGTGCAGCATCATCGGCATTGTCTTCTTTAGCGGTAAAATTGAAACAGGCTCTACGGCATACATTCTACGCCAGATTCTTTTTGGCCTCCAGGCCATCGCCTGGGTTCGCGTGGGACTGGTATCCTATGAAATCGGGGAAACGCTTGTTTTTCAAAAGCGGCTTTCCTTTAGGGAGGCCTCCGAGTATGCGGCCACCTTCAGCATTATCGTAGCGACGGTCGTTCTCGCCACCAAGCCCACGACCATATCATCGCTGGAAATTTTCGGATATCATCCCTTTGAAGATTCTCCGATTATTTACGTATTCTGCATCATCTACCTCATCTTCTTACTGCCTACATTTATCGGGGCCATCTACCAGCTGCTCCAGGGAACCCTTCAGGCGGTGGACCAGACGCAGGCCCAGACCGGCAAGTACATGGCTAGCACATACGCATTTTTCGTTGCCATCGCATTTGCCTTCGACATCGTCATTCCTTTTTCAATAAAGCAGAACACCTGGCTGGGACCATTCCACTTCTTGATCTGGCACCAGTTCCTCACCATTCTGTTGACGGTACTCTGCGGCCAGTACTACACCTCCGTCACCTTCAAGAACAAGAGCTCCCTGTGGTTTGTGAGAAGGCTCATCAGCAAGATGGACGACGGCATCATCTACTTTAACGACGATGGAAAAATTGACTATGTGAACCAGGGGGCGGCAAAGCTGCTGAGGCAGTCCGCCGACCGCATTGTAGGCAAGTCCATTCGCAGCGTGTTTCCGCCGAACCTGAACTTCTTCAACGAAATCGTCTACAGCGACATCACGATGAATCTCGGCGGCGAGCAGCACTCCTTCAAGATTCACTTCTTCAGGGTGCAGCAGACCTTGACCACCCACTTCAACATCGCCTACTTTACGGACCAGTCCAAGACCCTGCTTTTGCAGAAGGACCTCAAGACCTTAAACGAGCAGTACGTGGAATACACCCACGACCTGGTTCGCTACCAGGACCGTCTGAATCGCGAAGCCAGCATCAAGGCGGAAAAGGAAAATGTGTTGAACACGCTGATCAACGCGCTCCCCTTTAGGGTTTGGTACAAGAACGAGCTTGGGGTTTACCAAAAGCAAAACCAGCTGGACCTGGACGACCAGGGATCCCTGGAAGGAATCAACGACGCACCCGAAAAAATCACCAGTTACGAAAGGAACGCCCGCGAACTTGGCGAGGCGGGCGTCTACACCTCCTTCGTGGACAAGGACGGCAACGAGATTTCCCAGGACGAGGCCAACAAGCGTGCCAAGGACGGCGAATCCATCAGCACCTTCGACAACATGTACATTCCCATTCTGCAGGGGCACGCCCCCTTCAAGACACTGTGCATCAAGGTGGACATCACCGAACAGCGTAGGCTGGAGCAGGAACGCAACATGCTCCGCGAGCAGAAGTTCATCCACAGCCGACTGGAGGAACTGGGGACCATGTGCGGCGCCTTCGCCCACGACTACAACAACATCCTCGGTTCCCAAATCGGCTTCTGCCAGCTGGCCCAGGAAATGCTCCCCCAGGATCACCAGGCCTACATGTTCATCAGCGAAGCACTGAAGGCGGCCCAGCGCGGCAAGAGTTCCCTGGAGGAACTACTGGACGCCATCCGAGGAAACGCAAGGTCCGCTACACCCGCCATCGTCATTTCGCCCTACATGATCATCGAGGACGTGGTAAAGAAACTGAACCTTACGCTTCCACCGAACATCACCATCGACAGCAAGAACCTGGATCACGGCGTAAAAATCCGCGGCATCGTGGCCTCCCTGGACCGCATTATCAGCAACATGGCCAACAACGCCCTCTTCGCCATGAAGGAAAAGGGCGGCGTCCTCGCCTTCAGCCTGCAGCAGGTGGAGCTGGAAAACCAGCTGGTCACCCCCTACGCCCCGCCCATCCCCCCCGGAAAATACGCCAAGATCGACATCGCCGATACCGGCACCGGCATGGACTCGGGGACCCTGGAACGTATTTTTGCCCCCTTCTTTACCACGAAAGCCCCTGGCGAAGGCCTTGGATTGGGCCTTTCCTCTGCGTTAAGGCTGCTAAAAGAGGGCAATGCCTACTTTACCGTGCATACGACGTTGGGCAAAGGAACTACTTTTAATCTATATTGGCCTTTAGAAACAGAAAGCAAGGAGAACTAATGTCTACAATTTTGGTTATCGACGACGACGAACAGTTCAATCTGATGCTGAAGTCGGCCCTTGAAATCAAGGGCTATAACGTAGAGACCGCCAGCAACGGCCGCGACGCCAAGGCTCTCTATCAGAACAACAAGTACGACGTAATCATCACCGACATCATCATGCCGGACGTTGATGGCTACGAAGTAATCCTGGACCTGCGCCGCCTGAACATGAGCGACCGTACCATCGCCGTCAGCGGCGGAGGCCGTACCGCAGCCGAGGACTACCTGATAACCGCCCAGCACTTCGACGTGGCCGCCACCTTCAACAAGCCCGTAGACCTGCAGGCCCTCCGCGCCAAGGTCGAAGAAATCATCAAGAGCCACTCCTAAGGGAATTTTGGTGCAAAATGAACGTCCTGATCGCAGATTCTGATCAGAAATTTATCAACGACATTCAGCGTTCCTGGTCCGTCGCCAACACAAGCCTGCTGACTTGCTGCGACGACAGTTCGCTGATGCCCATCGTAAAGAAGGATTCGATAGACCTGGCGTTTATCGAGGTGCCCTTTTTGATGATGGACAACATGGACATGGTAAGTTACCTGAAGGAACGGCATCCTGGGATCGAGATTATCGTTTTGTGCGACGACCGCAACTGGCAGGGAGCAGCCAGCGCCATTACCCGCGGCGCCAACAGTTTTCTTAAGAAGCCCATCACCCTTTCCCTTCTGGAAAGCACGGCTCAAAAGATCCAGTCGCAGCTGCAGAACAAGTCCAACAACCAGCTCATGGAATCCCAGGTGCTGGACAGCCTGCTGGGCAACACCGCGGAAATGCGCAAGATCCTGAAGACGGTCTACAAGATCGCGCCTACGAACAGCACCGTGCTGATTACAGGCGAATCCGGTTCCGGCAAGGAATTTCTGGCCAATGTCATCCACCGCTACAGCAAGCGCGCCACGGAGCCCTTCGTTGCGGTGAACTGCGGAGCCATCCCCGAGAACCTTGTGGAAAGCGAACTCTTCGGCAGCAAGAAGGGGGCCTATACGGGCTCCACCACCGACAAGAAGGGTCTGTTCGAATCCGCAAATGGCGGCACCCTGTTCCTGGACGAAGTGGGCGAACTCTCCCCCGCCACCCAGGTGAAGCTGCTTCGCTTTTTGCAGAGCCACGAGATCCGCCGCGTAGGCGAGACCGAGGCCCGCTACCTGGACATTCGCATTATCGCAGCCACCAACAGGAACCTCAAGGAACGCATGCTTAGCGGTCACTTCCGCGAGGACCTTTACTACCGCCTGAACACATTCCACCTGCAGCTGCCGCCCCTCCGCGACCGCAAGCCGGCGCTGCCCAACCTGATCAAGTACTTCATCCTCAAGAACAAGGAATCCCAGGGCAAGGAAATCCTGGACCTGGAGCCGGCGGCCCTATACGCACTGACCAAGTACCAGTACCCGGGCAACATCCGCGAACTGGAAAACATCCTGGAACACGCCATCGTCCTTTCGGAAGGTGGCATCATCCGCCTCGAGGACCTGCCGGAGAACGTGCAGGAATGCGCCAAGGAAAAGGCCATGGCCATCCCCCACATGAAGGGGAACGCCGAGGCTGCGGAAGGTTCCGCAGAGGTCTGCGCCGTAGACGAGCTACGAAGCATCGGCTACGCCAGCGTTTCTGCCGAGGTCGACGCGAAGAACGCCTCCGGTTCCGCAACAAGTTCCGCCACAAATTCTACAGCGGCAAGCGGCGACATCCTTACGCTAGAGGAACTGGAACGCAGACATATCCTGAACGCCCTCAGCGTCTACAAGAACAACAAGTCCGAAGTTTGCAAAAAACTGGGCATCAGCCGCGCCACCCTCTGGCGCAAGCTCAAGGAACTGAAGATTGAAATGGAAGGCGGCGAAGACTAGACTTCCACCAGGGTCGCTACCAGGCAGGAGTCCTTGGTAGAGCCACTCCCCACAAAATCCACATCCTGGGAACGCTTCCACAAGGTGCGCGCATTGCCGTGGACCGTAGCTACAGCCTCCTGCACGCTGCGGGAGAATGCAGACAAGTTAAATTCGCTGTAATTGGAGCTGACCATAAAGAAACCGCCCGGGTTCAGCAAGGTGGCGCAATCGGCGACCAGGGGCATCAAGTGTTCGCGGACGTTGAAGTTCGCGCCCTTGAAACGGGCGAAGCTAGGCGGATCCAGTACGATGCCGTCGAACTTCAAGCCTTTCTTCTGCGCCCAATGGACATACTCCACCGCGTTGCCGCGGAAAAATTCACCGGGCCTTAGATCCAGGCCGTTCAACCCGTAATTCTCGCGACCCTTGTCCAGAATCTTTCCACTGATATCGGCGTTGGTGGCGATAACCGCACCGCCCAGGCGAGCGTGTACCGAGAAGGTACAGGTGTAGCTGAACAAGTTCAAAAAGCGGCGGCCCTCGCACATCCTGCCCACGTCAAGGCGCACATGGCGCATGTCCAGGAACAGCCCCGGATTCACCGTGTCCAGAAGATCCACGTTGAGGGTGGCGGGGCCTTCGAATACCGTTCCCAGGGAATCGGCGGCGGTGCCAATGAGAACTTCCATGGGGGGATTTTCCAGGGACTTTCCGGAACGGGAAAGGCGTTCCTTGGCGACGAGGCAGACAGGGCCGAAGCATTCGCCGATTGCCATTGCGACAGCCGCTTTTTGAGAAAGCAACTCGGGGCCAAAGAACTGTATCTGAAAGCGACTGCCGAAGCGGTCCAGAGTCATGCCGGGGAACCCGTCGGCGGCGCCGTTTACAACGCGATAGGCGTCGGTCACGTCAAGGAGGGAACTGCGTTTTTCGTTGGCCGCAGCCAGCAGGTTCTTGATTTCGGCAACAGTCTTGGGCATGGCCCAAAGCTAAAAAAATAATTACAAAAAAGATTGGCGAAACTTCTACCAAGTCCGTATTTATAAGGCGAGCAGACGTGAGAAACCTGCCCACCAAGAAAGGAGAAAACATGTTAGAACAAACAAAGTCCCTGCAGACCAATACTGTAAAGTGGATCAAGGAAAAGTTCAAGGCCGAACACCCGTTGACCAAGAACGAGGAGGATTCCCTTTTCGCACTTGCCAAAAAAGGCTATACCCCGGCCAAGGTCAAGCTGCTCCGCGCCAACATGAAGTTCGTGATCCAGGTTGCGGCAAATTACCATAACGAAACCCTCTCCCAGGAAGAGCTAATCAACGAAGGGGCCATCGGACTTTGGCGAGCCCTGGACTACTACGATTCCACTCGCGGAGTCCGTTTCATCACCTATGCCGTATGGTGGATCAAGGCCTCAATCACCAGGGCCATCAGCGAAAAGGGCGCCATGGTGCGCCTGCCCCTGAACCAGCAGACATTGCTGCACAAGGCCAAGGCAGATTGCGCACAAGGTAAAAAGCTAAACTCCAGGATGCAGGAGCTGGACGCTATCGGCGGCAGGGCCGTCTCCCTGAACATGCCGCTGGATTGCGAGGGCAACGTTCGCCTTGAGGACCTGCTGGCAGACCACAACGCGGAAAATCCAGAGGACTCCACCGCCCAGGAATTCCTTCAACGATTTACAAATAAACTGTTAAACAAGCTCCCCGTCCGCGAAAAGCAGATCATGCAGGATCTCAACGGAATCAACAGGGAGAACGTAAGGAGCATCCGCGAAGAAAGCCACATCCTTGGACTTTCCCGCGAAAGGATTCGCCAACTCAGAGACCAGGCCAGGGTACGCCTTCGCCATTTGAATAGCGACGGTCACCTGACTCCGATCTTAAGGGAACTGGCTACTTATCCAGGGTCTTGATCTGGTCGACGAATTCGCCCACTTCCTTAAATTCGCGATAAATCGACGCAAAGCGGACGTAGGCAACTGCGTCCAATTTCTTTAACTCCTGCATCACCAGGTTGCCAATCTGCTCGTAGCTGATTTCAAGATTCTCGGTGACGGTCAACGCGTTTTCCACATTGTCCACCAGAGTTTCCATGGCCTGGGCCGATATGGGACGCTTCTTACAGGAGTTGATGACACCCTTCAGCAACTTTTCGCGCTGGAACGGTTCACGTTCGCCGCTGCGCTTGATCACGGTCAGCGGCTGAACTTCCACGTACTCGCGGGTGGAAAAACGATGGCCGCATTCCACGCATTCACGACGGCGCCTGATGTAGGCTCCGATAGCGCGGCTATCTACGACCTTGTCGTTATCCTTTTTGCAGTAGGGGCAGATCATATCGGCAGTCAGTTGTGAGTGATGAGCAATGAGCTATAAGAATCGATTCGCGTAAAGGCCTTTTCAACTCATAGCCTTGCAAGCAAGGCGGGCTCACAACTCAAAACTCATAGCTAGTTATTCTTCTTGAATTCCTCGACGTTTGCCTTGTATTCGGCCAGGTATTCCTTGGCGGCAGCAACTACTGCATCGGGAGTGTAGCCGAATTCCTTTTCGAGAACGCCAGCCGGGGCGGATGCACCGAAGCGTTCCAGGCCGCTGACCTTGCCGAAACCGCCCACAACCTGGGCGAACAGCAGCGGGAGGCCGCTGGACTTGGCAAACACCGGAGTCCAGGGGGTAATGACGGAGTCGCGGTATTCCTTGTTCTGGCTCATGAAGAGGGCCGGGCTGATCATGGAGACCACGCGAACCTTGAGGCCTTCGCCGCGGAGAACCTCGGCTGCGTCGTGAGTCAGCAGAACGTCGGAGCCGTTGGACACGAAGGTGAGGTCCGGACGGGCATCGCCGCAGTTGTCGCTGACGATGTAGGCACCCTTACGGCACTTGGCTGCATCCACCTTGCGGTCGCCAGGCAGGGTATTCACATTCTGACGGGTAAGGATGATGGAAGTGGGGCTGTCGTTATTTTCGAAAGCCATTTCCCAGGCAACAGCTGTTTCAAAGGCGTCGGCCGGGCGAAGCACCAGCATCTCGGACTTGCCGTCTTCGCGCTTGAGGCCTTCCAGCAAACGGATCTGAGTTTCGTGTTCGATGGGCTGATGGGTGGGGCCGTCTTCGCCAACGCGGAAACTGTCATGAGTGTACATGAACTTCACCGGGAGCTTCATGAGGGCCGCCATACGGAGCACCGGCTTCATGAAGTCGCTGAACACGAAGAAGGTAGCGCAGATCGGGTAGAGGCCGCCGTGGAGGGCGATACCGCAGCAGATGGCGCCCATGGTCAGTTCAGCAACACCCACCTGGACAAAAGCACCCTTGAAGTCATTGGCGCGGAAGATGCCGGTCTTGTTGAGGAATGCCTGGGTATTGTCGGAGTTAGAAAGGTCTGCAGAGGAGCAGATGCAGTTCTTTACGTTTTCGGCCAGGTGACCAAGGATGGTACCGGAAGTTACGCGGGTTGCAACGCCTTCCTTGAGGGTAAGACCGGAAAGGTCGATCTTCGGAGCGTTGCCGGAGAGCCAATCCTTGAGGGTTGCAGCCTTTTCGGAATTTGCAGCATCCCAGGCGGCCTTGGCCTTGTTCCATTCGGCGACTTCCTTGCGGAGTTCGGCCTTGCGGGCTTCGAAAGCTTCTGCAACTTCGGGGAAAATCTTGAAGGGATCAGCCGGATCGCCACCGAGATTCTTGACGGTAGCGTCGGTAGAGGCACCTGCAGCATTCAGCGGCTGGCCGTGGGTGGAGACAGCGCCTTCGAAGGACTTGCCGTCTTCGGCGATGGCGCCCTTGGCCATGGTGGTGTGACCAATGACGATAGTGGGCTTTTCAGTTTCTGCCCAGGCGGCCTTGAAGGCTTCGCGGAGAGAGGCGATGTCAGAACCGTCAGCCACGTCGATAACGCGGAGGCCCCATGCTTCGTACTGCTTCTTGAAGTCGTGGCTCATCACGTCTTCGCAGCGGCAGGACAGCTGCACCTGGTTTGCGTCGTAGAAGAAAATCAAGTTAGAGAGCTTGAGGTGACCGGCAACGCGGCCCACACCGTAGGCGATTTCCTCTTCGAGACCGCCGTCGGAAACAAGGCAGACCACCTTGTGTTCCAGGATGTCGCCAAAGCGTTCCACCATGAAGCGTTCGGCGATTGCGTTGCCCAGGGCAACCGCATGACCGATACCCAGGGGACCGCTGGAGTTTTCGATGCCAAGGGCTACTTCCACTTCGGGATGGCCCGGAGTGCGGCTGTTCAGCTGGCGGAAGTTCTTGAGGTCTTCCATGCTGAGCTTGCCCTGCAGAGCCAGTTCGGAGTAAAGCAGTGCAGACATGTGGCCCGGATCCATGAAGAAACGGTCACGGGCTTCCCAGTTGGGATTTTCGGGGTCGAAACGGAGGAATTCTGCGAAAAGGAGCGAAATGGCGTCAGCTGCGCCCATGGCTCCACCCGGATGACCGGACTTGGCCTCCTGCACCATGGCAGCGGAAAGTATTCGAACGTTGTCAGCCGCTTTTGTAACGATTGCGTCTTGCACTTTATTTACCTCTCTCTAGATAGGCGATGAGCCGCCTATAAAAATTCCGTGCCAAATGTAGCTTTTTTATACTAGGCGCCCAAGTCGAAAGGGGGAAAAACGTTCTTTCAAATGAAAAACCGCCATTTTTACTGAACATCGGTGCAGTTTTTGTAAAAC
>JAZLKH010000063.1:0-9324 GCA_045597545.1 Fibrobacter sp. | reverse complement strand
GCTTTGACTCAAACGATGATTGACGACTTCAAGGCTGCTAGGCCTGATGTGGATATTGTGCGGAGGCCTGCTGGCGGTATATTCCATGATCGTTATATCGTATTGGATTACAAAACGAGTCACGAAAAAATGTTCCATTGTGGAGCATCTTCAAAAGATGCAGGAAAACGCGTGACAACGATAGACGACATTGAATACCCTGAAGTCTATCACGAGCTGATCGAGGGAGTGCTGAAGTTTTCTGTTTTGTAAAACCTGTGCGTATTGCTAAGGGAAATCTATCTAATGCTCATCAGAAAACGAAAAAAATTCTAATGAGTGAATTTATCGATTTCCGTACAAAAAGTAGTTGTATTCAAGACTTCTTTTTTTCAAGGCGTTGTTTAGTGAATCTTTACCGTATTTTTCTAACAGGGTTGGAGCTTTGAAATATAGCGATCTTCCTAAACCGAGGGCTCCATTTGGAATTTCTGCTCCAATAGATTCTAGAATGGTTGGGAAAAAATCAAGAGACGTGAATTTGCGGCTTCGGATGGGTTCTTTTTTTGCAGAATTGATGAAAAAATCTAGCCAATAGTGGATTATATTTTTTTCTGTGATTCCAACGACTTCTGGTTCCGCCATAGAGGCGTGGTCTCCCATTACTGCGATGGTTGTATTGTTGAACCATTCTTGTTTCTTTGCCCATTTGATAAAACTGTCTACCTGGCGAGAGGCACAGCTTACTACATAAGGAAATTGCTTGCTTTCGGGAATGCTGTCTGGTTTACTGCATGTTGGATCAAGGTAACCGTAGGGAGTGTGTGTATCTACGGTGAACATCCATAATCCCCAAGGCTTTTCCAGCTCAGCAAGTTTTTGTATGTGTTCCTTTACGATTTCGTAGTGAAGAGAATCTCGTACACCCCATTCTGATATAGTATTTTCTTTTACGCGGGGGTCCTTGACGTAGTTTAAAAGTCCGTAAGCGTTGGGATTGGAATGTGTTTTTAGAAAATTGTCCATTCCCGAAAATTTTAAGTTCGCTCCCTTTGACACAACGAAATTATATCCTTCCCTTGTCAAAATGTCGGTAAGGCATGTTACTCCAGGGAGGAAATTTTCTAGAGGGGTAAAGCTATTGCTGATGCTAGGCGGAAATGTTAGCGGGATTCCGCATGTTTTTGCAACAGCATCTGCCATGGTCCAACCCATACCGTAGGCGGGAAATCCACCAGGAATAAAACTTTGCTCATTTTGAATGTAGTTGGTGATTTCGGGAATCAAATTTACAGGAAGGTTGCCTCCATTTGCGGAGTCCTGATAGTTGTATTCCATTGATTCCAGGAATATCAAAATCAAGTTCTGTTTTTTGGTGAACTTGATTTCTACAGAATCCGGGTTTACGTATTCTCTTTGGTAAAATTCGGAATGCTCCGGCACTGCATCGACATCATCTAAGGCAAGGTAGTAGCTGATTATGGGTATTTGAGTGAATGTTTGATAGATTAAATAAGCGAACGTTGCTAGAGTGATACAACTTGCGAGTTGCAGGTAGGTTGGAAATTTCTTGGATGTAAGAAGTCTTTTTTTTCGTAGATATTTTGCAATTAAAAGAATTGCCGTTACAATTAAAGCTGTAATGCCTAATGCAACTAGAGCTTTGGAAAATATTCGCATTATCATAGATAATGTGAAGTCTTGGCTTCCGTCTATATTTTGCGTCAAGGCAAATAATGTTGCCTCAATTTTGTCCATAGGGAAGGTTTCCTTTAAAACAGGAATTCCCTTTATGATGAAAAGCTCTACTAAAAATAGTAAAGGCAGGGTGGAATACAGAACGAACTTCTTCATGGTAGTTACACCGTATCCATAAATGTTCTTTGGATTCTGTTGAACACGATAATGCCCAACGCCAACAGGACAATCATAAATCCTGCGCTGTAGCCTAGTGCTGCCCAGCTGAATTCTCCAACGCCCAGCATCCCGAACTTGAATGTTTCAAGAATACTGGAGAGGGGATTTGCCTGCATCAGCATTTTAAGGCGTGGGTCGGTGATTGTGCTTAACGGATAAATCACCGGGGTGGCGTACATCCAGAGCTGCACAATAAAGCTGAGCAGAAATACAAGGTCGCGGTACTTTGTTGTAAGGCTGCTGAAAAGGATGCCGAATCCGAGTCCTAGACCAGCGAGAATCAAAATAAGTGCCGGGGTCAGGAGCGCGTACAAATTTGGATGTACGGGAGCGTCCGTGAAAATCATGTAGTAAGCAAATACCGCAAGAAACAACCCCATCTGAATTGCGAGGCGAACTAGATTGCTGGTGACAGTCGCCATGGGTACCACAAGGCGCGGAAAGTAGACTTTCCCGAAAACATTGGCGTTATCGATGAAGATTTTGCTGGTCTGGTTCAGACATTCTGCAAAGTACTGCCAGAGGCAGATGCCGGCCAGGTAAAATAGCGGTTGCGGGAGTCCGTCGGTGCTGATTTTTGCGATGCCGCCGAATACCACCATGAACATGATTGTGGTCATGATGGGCTGGATAAAGAACCACAGGGGACCAAGGATAGTTTGCTTGTACCACGTGACGATGTCGCGCTTCACGAACATGCGGTAAAGATCGCGGTATTGCCAGATCTCTTTGAAGTCCACCTGGAGCAGGCTGGTCTTGGGTTTTATCTCTGTGGTCCACTCCTCTGCCATTACTTACCTTCAATCTGGGTGGAACCTTGGCCGACGCGTTCGCGAATAACGTATTGGGGCGACTGGTTAATACTTATATAAATGCGACCGATGTATTCGCCGATAAGACCCAGCAACAGCATGATCATGCCACCGATAAAGAGCATGCTTGCCAGCAGGCTGGTGTAGCCTACGGGGATTTCGGGGTTGACCAGTTTTTCGTAGACAACGAATCCGCCTGCGACAAGACCCACCAGGGCGCAGAGGATGCCGATGAAGGTGGCGACGCGCAGGGGCTTTACGGAGAACGCGGTAAAACCGTTGATCCAAAGTCGGATGAGTCCGTGGATGCTGTAGCCGGATTCCCCTTCCAAGCGGTTGCGGTGCTGTACTTCTACGTTGCCCAGGTTCTTGGTGGCGCGGAATACCAGGCCGCTGATATAGGCGAAGGGGTGTGGGTAGCGAACGATTTCGTCGACGATGAACTTGCGCATCACGAAGAAGCTCGTTGTGTTCAGCGTCTTGGGCTGGCCGATAATAACTTCTGCCATTTTCTTGTTGATCCAGCTGCCAAAGCGGCGAAACAGGTGCTGGGCCTTGTGCTGGTAGTAACCGTAGACTACGTCGTAGCCTTCCTGCAGTTTGTCTATGAGCTTGTAGGTTTCGCTGGCGGGGGTTTGTCCGTCGTCATCTAGGCTCACCACGTAATCGCCAGTGGCGGCGCCGTAGCCTGCCATGAGTGCGGAGTGTTGTCCGAAATTCTTGGCCAGGCAGATTCCCTTGATGTTTTGGTCTTCGGAGGTGAGCTGCTTGATGACATTCCACACGCCGTCGGGGCTGCTGTCGTTTACGAGGATGATTTCGTAGTCGTCCGCTTCGTAGTTCGCCGCGGAGGCTGCGCCGGCCTGGTTATGGGCGGCGACGGTGCTGTGAATCTCATCTACAACGGTGCGGATGGTGTTTTCGCTACGGTAGCAGGGAATGACAAAACTGATTTTAGCCATAGGTTTAAATTAGAAACATCCGATTCTAAACGTTTTCCCACTTGCCGCTGTGGGCGGATTTTGCGGCAGCCTGCATCATGGCGAGGCCTTCTAGTGAAGTCTTGATGTCGCAAACGTACTGGCTGTCAAACGCGCCTGTTTCGTTGAATTGGGCGAGGCACTTGGCGATGTCGTGGTAGTAGTTGGCGAATGCTTCGATGAAGCCTGCGGGGTGGCCGGCCTTGAAACGGTTGTAACGCTGCTGGTTGGCAATTTTTACGTCGCCGGTACGGTCCTTGAGACAAACGTTGCCTCGAAGGTCGCAGGTCTTTAAGGTCTCGGGCTCCAGCTGGAACCATTCGGCGCTGCCTTCGCTGCCGAATACGCGGATGCGTAAGCCGTTGCGGTTGCCGAGGGCTGTCTTGCTGAACCAAATCTGGGAGCGGACGTTGTTGGTGTACTGCACCAATGCGCCTACGTTATCTACGATTTGCCCGAAGAGGCCGAAGGTGGCTTGGTCTGCAACGATGCGGGTGGGGCGTTCGCCGGTGAGGAAGTACACCATGTTGTGCAGATGGCTTCCCAGGTCCAGGGAAATTTTGGGAATCACCGTGTCCTTGAGGCGCCAGGCCTGGGGCTTGGGCGGCTCGTTGTTGGCGCCCAGTCGCAAAAAGCCTTCCTGGGGCATTTCCACCTGCACCTGCTGAATCTTGCCCAGCTTGCCATCGGCGATGATCTGCTTCAATTCGCGGATCATGGGGTAGCCGGTGTAGTTATAGGTGGTGCAGAAGAACTTCTTGGATTTTTCGACTGCGGCGGCGATGGCTTCACCTTCTTCAACGCTTGTGGCGAGAGACTTTTCGCAGATGACGTTGAAGCCTGCGTCCAGGGCTTCGATGATGATGTCCTTGTGAAAATCTGTAGGAGCAAGAACGACTACGGCGTCAAGGTGGCCTTTTTCGACGGCTAGCAGATCCTTGTAATTGGCGTAGGTGCGGTCGGCGGGAACGCCCCAGATACGTGCGGTTTCTGCGTTCACGTCGCTGTGGGTGCTGAAAGCACCGGCCACAAGCTTAAAGTGTCCGTCCATTTGGCTGGCGGCTTTGTGAACTTCTCCGATGGCGGAATTGATGCCACCGCCGATAAACGCGATCTGGTAAGGTTCTTGCTGCATACTGCTAATATACAATAAAAAGGATATTATTCAATAATAACCTTGATGTATTCGGTCATCTTGGCGGTTTTGGCTTGCATTTCTTCGACGGTGTCAAATTGCATAAAGACAATACCCGCCTTGTAGTAGAGGATGTCTTCTACTTTTTCGCCTTCCTTGTACCACAGGAATTTTTCCACAATGTTGTTTACAATTTCGGGTGCGAAGGCAATGTCGCGAACAGTGCCGGTGCGTTCTGCCATGATACAATGGCGAAGGAACGGTTTTGGTGAAACTGCGGCCAGGGTACTCGATTCAACCGCCTCGGCAGTTCCCGTCTCGGCCTTGATCAACGCCAATGGGTAATCAACGCCGGTGGCGTACTTCACAAATTTGATGTACAAGTCACCTGGGGGTCTGCGGCAGATTTCGATAATCACCGGAGTTCCATCGGCTTTTTCAATGTACTGGATGTGAAGAATGCCGTCTACTAGTTTCAAGTGCTGCGCCAGTTTCTCGGAATCCGCTACGAGTTGCGCCAAACCCGCTGCACTTGTTGTGCTGGGAGTGTTGGCGCCGCTGACCATGTACTTGTTCAAAAAATACTGTTCATTGTCGGCAAAGTAAAATGCCACTTTGCCGTTCATCAGATAGGCGGAAAATCCGTGGTTGGTTCCGACGATAAATTCCTCGACCACGATGTGGTCTTCGCGGGTGCGGCTTATTGCATCGTTGTAAGCTGCTAAGGCTTCTTCTACGTTGTTGACGCGGTGAATGCCCTTGCCGCCGGTGAGGTCCACTGGCTTTACAATCAGCGGGTATTGAAGGGGCGTGTCGCCGGGATTTGCGTCGACGCCAATGGCTTCCCTGAATTCCTCCAAGTTGCGGACAACTCTTGCCCGCGGCGTTGCAATGCCCAGTTTTTCGGCCAAGGCGCGGTACTTGTCTTTGTGATGAATCTGCAGCGAGGTCTCGTAGCTGTCGTGGCCAGGGAGGCCCAGCTTTTCGCATACGTAGACTGTGCTCAGCAGCGCGAAATCGTTGCAGCCGGAACATACGGCGCTGACTTTTTCGTTGCGGGCCAATTGCAACATGGCTTCTTTGTCGCTGAAGTCCGCAAAAACGTTTTTATCGGCGTAGGGGTGGCCCAGGCCTTCGCAGGCGTTGCCTGTAGTAATCACGTAGTAGCCCAAAGACTTAGCTGCTTGAATCAGCGGGATTTCGGCATGGCCGCCACCTAAAAGCAAAAGACGTTTTTGTTCAACACTCATATGACCTGCGAGAGTTATTATGCGTGGGCACCAAATAAAGACAACTCACTTTCCAAAAAAATCAAAGATCGTTTTGCAGATAAAGTCTATGTCCGCTTCCTGTAATCCGTAGAACATGGGCAGTCGCAGCAGGCGATTGCTTTCGCTGGTGGTGAACTTGTCCTCGCCGCGGAATTCGCCGAAGCGAAGTCCCGCAGGGGCACTGTGTAGGGGCACGTAATGGAATACGGCTAGAATTTCGTTGTCCACCAAATGCTTTATCAGTTTTGTACGGCCCGCCAAGTCAGGCATCTTCACATAGAACATGTGGGCGTTGTGTTGACATTCCGCCGGGATAAAAGGCAACTGCAAAAGGCCTGCATCTTCTAGAGGCTGCAAATGTTCGCGGTAGCTATTCCAGCTGGCCATGCGGTTGTCGAAAATCTTCTGGGCCTGTTCCAGTTCTGCGTACAGGTATGCGGCGTTCAGTTCGCTGGGGAGGTAACTGGAGCCGAGGTTCACCCAGGTGTACTTGTCCACTTCGCCACGATGGAACTGGCAGCGGTTGGTGCCTTTTTCGCGGATGATTTCGGCGGTGTCGGCGTATTTTGGGTCCTTGATGAGGAGGGCTCCACCTTCGCCCATGCTGTAGTTCTTGGTCTCGTGATAGCTGTAGCAGCCGAAGTCGCCCAGGGTGCCCAGGGCCTTGCCCTTGTAGGTGGCCATCATGCCTTGGGCGGCGTCTTCAACCACTAGCAGGTTGTGCCTGCGCGCAATCTCGTTGATCTTGTCCATTTCGCAGGCCACGCCGGCGTAATGCACGGGAACGATGGCTTTCGTCTTTTCTGTGATGGCCGCTTCCACCAGCTTCTCATCCATGTTCATGGTGTCGGGGCGGATGTCTACGAATACGCACTTTGCGCCGCGAGTGGCGAAGGCGTCGGCGGTGGAGACGAAGGTAAAGGAGGGCATGATGACTTCGTCGCCGGGCTGGATGGCGCAGAGGTGTGCGGCCATTTCCAGAGCGTGGGTGCAGCTGGTGGTGAGCAAAGCCTTGGCGCATCCCGTCTGTTGCTGCAACCAGGCGTGGCATTTTTGGTTGAACTGTCCATCGCCGCAGATGCGACCGCTTTCAACGGCCTGCTGCACGTACTGCAATTCACCACCGACGAAGGGTGGCTTGTTAAACGGAATGCGAATCATTTTGCCTAACCTTACGAACCTTGGAATTTATTACTTGCTTAAGCTACTTGATTCGGAGTCTTGCGTACTCGTACAAGCCCAGCGACAGGGCCACGGAGGCGTTGTAGGAGTGGGCTTCGGGCATCATGGGAATGCGGAGGATGGCGTCGCACTGTTTCTTGATGAAGGGGGGCAGGCCCGCGTCTTCGCCGCCGACGGCAAGAACCACCTGGTCTGCGAACTTGAAGTCGGCTAGGTTGGTTTCGGTGTCGGCGTCAAGGCCCAGCACCTGGTAGCCTGCCAGCTTCAACTCGCCGATGGTGGCTTCCAGGTTGCTGGGGCGGCAGATGCGCATCTTTTCGAGGGCCCCTGCAGAGGTGCGCGCCACGCTGGGGGTGATGCCGCACATGCCCTTGGCGGGGAGCAGCAAAACGTCTACGCCGAGCGCAAGGCTGCTGCGAATGCAAGCACCCAGATTTCGGGGGTCTTCGATGTTGGTGGCCACGGCGATCAGCTTCTTTTCGCCTTTTTCCTTGGCGGCAAAGAATTCCTCGCGGATGTCCTCCCATACGAGGAGTTCCTTTTCGTTCATCAGCGCCACGACGCCGTGGTTGGGCGTGGCGTAGCTATTCAGAATCTTGGAGTCCACTTGCTGCACGTGAACCTTGGCGCGCTTGGCCAACTTCTGCAGCTCGTAGAGCTTGGGGTTGCCGGACTGGTGCATGAACAGTACGCGGTGCACCTGCATGGGGCTCTTGGTCAACAGTTCGGTGACTTCCTTGATGCCACCCACGGCAACCTGGGGTGCTGCGTCGGCATCGCCCACGGCGGCGACAACGCCGTCTTCGGTCACGTTGTTCTTGGGGCGGAATTCATTTTCGGGGCGGAAGCTGCTGCGTGGCTGCTCGTCGCGGTTGTCGAAGCGGGGCTTGAAGTTCTGCTGGGGGCTGCGGCCAAAGCCGCGGCGGGGGCCGTTGTCGAAGCGGCGGACTTCGCCGTCAAAACCTTCGCGATGTTTCTTTTCGAATGCCATAGTGAATTCCTCTTTCAAAATTTTGCTGCACTGACGTGAGTGCTCTGCGTGGGCGCCAAACTAATACTTTTCCCTGCAAACGATGACCTGGTTCATGGGGATGTCGGTTTCTTTTTGCTCCAGGGGTTCCTTGCTGATTTGCCTGGGGGTGGCGATGCCTGCCTTGTAGGCGTTGGGGTGCTTTGCCAGGTAGCGGTCGTAGTAGCCCTTGCCGTGGCCGTGGCGCTTGCCGTCTAGGTTGAATTTTGTGCCGGGAACCAGGAACACGGGGATTTCGCCCTGGTAGGGTTCCAGGCCTTCGCGGGGTTCCATGATGCCGAAGTTGCCTTTCGCCAGGTCCTTGCGCAGGTTCTTGACGGGGTAGAATTCCATGGTGGTGGGGCCTGTCACGCGGGGGAGAAGCAGGCGGCCTTCTTCGCAGAGCTGCTCCAAAATCGGCATGATGTTGGGTTCGCCTTTTAGCGGGTAGAAGGCGGCGATCTGCCTTGCGGCGGTGTAACCGGGAATGGCGTGGATTTCAAACCAGGGGTTCTTGATCATTTCGTCGCCGGGTTCGTTCTTGCGAAAGATTTTCTCGAAGAGCGGTCGTGAGGCGACTACGAAAATCAGGAGGGCTATGGGTAAGATGTATTCCATGTTGATGCCTGCGTTCAGGTTTGCGGGCGGTTGGGGTCCCGGGTTTGCTTTACGGTTTTTTCTGCGGTTTGTTTTCGAGGCGGGGCGTGCCTAGTCGGGGTCGCCGACGCGCTTTGCCGTGGGGAGGTTCTCCTGCAGGATTTCGGTCCAGATGCGGCGCTGCCACTTTTGCAGCTTGGCTTCGTCGTAGCGGGTTTCCCAGGGCGTGGTGCCGGGGGCTGCAAGCCAGATTAGCTGCGCCTTGTTGGCGAGGAGTGCTGCGTCGATGTTCAGGGTGGCGGCCTTGTCGTCGCGCCACTGCTTGAGTACGGAGAGCAGGTCGGAGTTGGGGACGATGGGCGGTGGCGGCGCCTTGGGCAGGCGTGCGGGCCAGTCGCTTTCGGGGACCGCCATGGCGTCTTTCATCATCTGGACAAAGGAG
>JAZLKH010000062.1:0-13702 GCA_045597545.1 Fibrobacter sp. | reverse complement strand
AGCCTTAGGGGCGGAAGCCTTGCAGAAGTCAACGTAGGCCTTCAGCACGTCGCAGAACACTTCGTCCGGAGTGTTGTCGCCAACGATGTGAGAAATGATCTTCTTGTTGTACTTGGAGAGAACCTTAGCGGTAGATTCCTTGTAAACCTTGAGACGGTTCTTGATAACAGCTTCGTCAGCGTCATCCTTACGGCCTTCGATCTTTGCGCGGTTCAGGAGGCGAGCAACGATGGTAGCTTCGTCCTTGATGTCGAGAACGAAAATGTGCTTAACGTCGACGATGGATTCGATGAGCTTGACCTGTTCAACAGTACGAGGAATGCCGTCCAGAAGGAGCATGTCCTTTTCGGGGTTCAGCTTGTTGGTGTTCACGAGGCCTTCAACATAGCGACCGAAAATTTCAACGGTAGCTTCGTTGGGAACCAAAAGGCCCTTGCTGGAGTAGGAAGCAAGGAGCTTGCCGGATTCGCTGGAAGGAGCGATACCGCGGAAGATGTCACCGGTAGAAAGGTGCTTGAGAGATGTGGTAGCAGCGAGCTTTGCGCCAACGGTGCCCTTGCCGGAACCCGGTGCGCCAAAGATAAGAACTGCAGGAATCTTAGCCATTGTAATAACCTCGTGGTTAGTTTGATTGTTTGTGACAAATATAGTAAAAGTTAAGTGCTAGGCAATTTCTCACACTTGAACTTCAGCTTGCCATCAACCACATCCAGCGAAATGGTAGAGAAATCGGAGTACAGCCCAAGCAGCAGGCCTTCGGCGATTTCATCTTCGATAAGCTGCTGGATGGAACGGCGGATGGGGCGAGCGCCCAGGGCGGAATCGTAGTTGTGGTTCACCACAAATTCCTTAGCTTCCTTGGAGACTTCCAGCAGAATGCCTCGTTCAGACAAGTTCTTCTGCAAGAAGGTGAGCTGGATATCCACCACAGAAGTGAGGTCCAGCTTAGACAGCGGGCGGAACACAATCTGCTCGTCGATACGGTTCAGGAATTCCGGAGAGAACACACGCTTCACCTCTTCGCGGATGGCGGTTTCCATTCGCTCGTAGTCGTCGGTCTCACCCATCTTGGTAAAGCCCATGCCAGAGCTGTGACGAACCTCGCGGGCGCCGGCGTTACTGGTCATGATGATGATGGTGTTCTTGAAATTGATCTTGCGACCGTAGCTGTCGGTCAAAATGCCGTCGTCCAGAATCTGGAGCAGCAAGTTATACACATCGGGATGAGCCTTTTCAATTTCATCCAAGAGAACTACGGAGTACGGACGCTTGCGAACCTTTTCGCTGAGCTGTCCACCGCTTTCCTCAAAGCCTACATATCCCGGAGGCGCGCCAATGAGGCGGCTAATGCTATGCTTTTCCATGTATTCGCTCATGTCGATACGGATCATGGAATCTTCGCTACCAAACAAGCTAAGGCTCAACACCTTGGCAAGTTCCGTCTTGCCTACACCGGTGGGACCCAGGAACAAGAAGCTGCCCATGGGGCGCTTGGTGTCGCGGATGCCAGCACGGGTACGGCGGATAGCCTTCACCACGGCGTCCACAGCCTGATTCTGGCCGATAACACGTTCCTTGATTTCGTCGCCCAGCTTCAAAAGCTTCTGGGCTTCTTCGCCAGCCAGGCGGCTTACGGGAATGCCCGTCATCTTGCTGATGCAGTCGCGGATTTCGTTTTCGTCCACCACCGGAGTTTCCTTGGAATCTTCCTTGTTGATGGCTTCGCGACGTTCGGCAATGCGGCTGGTCAATTCTTCAATCTTGTCTCGGAGGGCGGCCGCAGTCTCGTACTGCTGCTCGGCGATGGCGTCTTCCTTCTTCTGGTTGGCTTCAGCCAATTCATCTTCCATCTCCTTCAGGTCCTGAGGAGTGCGAATGGAATTCAGGCGGACACGGGCACCAGCTTCGTCCAGCACATCAATCGCCTTATCCGGCAAGAAACGATCGCTGATATAACGTTCGGCCAAGGTCACCGCAGAGCGAATGGCCTCGGGAGTGTAACGCACCTTGTGGTGCTGTTCATACTTGGCGCGCAACCCTTCCAAAATCTGGATGGAATCTTCAGAAGACGGTGGGTTCACCACAATAGTCTGGAAACGGCGTTCCAGGGCGGCGTCCTTTTCGATATACTTGCGGTACTCGTCGATGGTAGTTGCACCAATGCACTGGAGTTCACCGCGAGCCAAAGCCGGCTTGAAAATGTTGGAAGCATCCAGACTACCTTCGGAACCGCCAGCACCTACGATGGTGTGCAATTCATCGATGAACAGAATCACGGAATTGTCCACGCGCTGGAGTTCCGTGATCAAGCCCTTCACACGTTCTTCAAATTGGCCACGGTACTTGGTTCCGGCAACCATGGCAGCAACATCCAGGCTCACCACGCGCTTGTTGGCCAAAAGTTCAGGTATCTTCTTCTGGGCAATCTTCAGAGCAAGACCTTCGATAATGGCGGTCTTACCCACACCCGGTTCACCGATGAGTGCCGGATTGTTCTTCTTACGGCGGCAGAGAATCTGGATCAAACGTTCAATTTCGGCTTCACGACCGATAATGGGATCCAGCTTACCCTGGCGAGCCATAGCCGTCAAGTCGCGGCCAAAGTGTTCCAAAATAGGGGTCTTGGAGCGAGACTGGGAACGAACCTGTTGGCGAGTCTCACCTGCACCACGAGGCGCTTCATTTCCACCGCGTTCCCCTGGTTCCCTCTCGCCTTCTCCAGGCATAGGTTCATCCATGGATTCACGCTTCAGCTGCTGCAGCGCAGCCTGGAAATTTTCATAAGTCACACCAAAGGTAGACAAGGTACCTGCGGCAGGGGATTCACTCTGCTGCAAGATGGCCAGCATCAAATGCTCCGGACCAATGTACTGGTCACCTTCTTCCTTGGCGATCTTTGCCGCGTTAAAAAGAGCAGCCTTGCAGCGAATGGTAAAGGAAAGCAACGCGCCATGGGCATCGCCAACCGTCATAATGCCGCCGTTAGAAGTCAAGGCTCGCTGAACGGTTTCACCCAAGTCGTTCAAGTTCACGTTCAAGGCCTTAAGGGTATCAGCTGCAAAGCCGGAATCCTCGCGGACCAGGCCCAAAAGCAAATGTTCGGTGCTAATGCAATCGCTGCCAAGGTTACGCGCCGCCATACGGGCAGCCTGCAAAACAGCCTTGGCCTTTTTCGAAAAAATACCGTTAATATCACTCATACGAGGGAAAAGATAGCAAATTTAGTTTATCTATCCCAACACTTCTTCTTGTCTTCGTCGGTGATTGGGCGAATGACTTTGCAGGGGTTGCCTACCGCGACGGAATTGCTGGGAATATCCTTCACCACTACGCTACCGCCGCCGATGACCACATTGTCGCCGATGGTAACGCCGGGCATCACACCAGAAGTTAGGCTCGATGTGAACCGCCTCACCCGTTTTTCCGAGAATTTTCTTGATAAAGCGGTGGCGTTCCTCCAGATTTTTTATGGGAAGGTTGTTGTATTCCTGGCAAAGGGCCTTGCATTCCAGGCGTTCGTTTTCCAAGTCTCGATCGTAGTTGGCATCGTAAAGTTTCTGAGCCAACATCTTTTCTTTTTCAGTCATTGGCACCTCAATTTCTATTGGCGAGAAAATAGTAAAAATCAATCTTGTAACTACACAATCAATTTGACATTTTGCAATCGTATTAAAGAAACACAAGAGAACAACATGGACAATATCAACAACATGGAAATGGCAAGCGCCATCTTCCAAAAGAACTGCATCAAGGTCGAGAAGAAGTTCTTCGGGCTTATGACAAAAGTAACCTACACCCCCTCAAACTCAGACGTTGTTGGGCTATGCCTGGAATACGACAGCACCAACGGCGAAAGAGTCAAGAAACTCATGGCAGAATCCGCCGACGAGATAGAAGAAGATTTTCAAAACGGCAAATGTCCCGTAACTACCGAAAATGGAAGTATGCAACTTTCGCTATGCTATTCCAAGGATCACAAGTTCGCAGCCCTGCAACTTTTGCAATACAAGAACTTCGAGTACCGCGCCATAAGCGATGTGCGTTTTGCAGAAGGTGACGAAGCTGAAAAAGTTCTGCACCCCTTTCTAAAGTAAGCTAAACTGAATAGCCTTGATTAAAATATATCAAATTGCATAGCTTCCGGGGATTCCTTAATCCGGAAACTTTTTTGTTTGGCTTCGTGAACGATATCGCCGGGGAGAGAATTGCCTATGAGAAAGGGCGAATTTTCGTCGTGCTTTTTCATGTTGGCGCGTACTACGTTGCGGTCGTAGTTGGCGTAGCAGTAGCGGCAGAAATGAGCACAGGTGTTGTAGGCCCCGATGTCACAGCCGATGATGCAGGCGCATTCCTTACGGGCAGCGGGTCGGCCAGAAACATTCAGCTTGCAGCCTAAAGCTTTTTCGTAGGTGGCCGCAGTGGCGCAACCATCGCAGTTCACGCCAAAGCGTTCAAGTTCACGACCTTCGGCGCATCCACGAATTTCAATACCGTAGCGAGCCCCGATTTCAGCAAAGCGTTTACCGATGGCAATTCGGTCTTCAACGCTCACCTCCCGAACCTCCAGGAAATTGCGTTTTACCTTTTCGTACAAGTCGATAAAGCTGATAACGCAAACGCGAGTCGCCCCGGCAAGAGTGGCGCACATTTTTTCGAAGGCCCGAAAATGATATTCCAGGGAATATCTCCCTGAAATGAAAATGGGATCGTAACGCCACCCCACGCAGTTCTCCCCCACCATTTCAGAAAGTTTTTTAAAGTTTTCCATGACCAAATGTTTATCGGGAACGTTGGGCTCAATGTCCTTGCCATAGGGCGTGATGGTCACGAACCAGTATTGCCCAAAAGGCTTGATCAGGTCAAATTCATCAAACATGGGAGCCGGATTCTTGGTACAAAAGCTAAGAACGTCCACCACGTCGGGAGAAATCTTATAGCGGGTCACCGCACTTGCGTTGTAGGGATTGCGTACCAGAACAAAGCCGGCCTTCACACGGTTATAAAACCACCTGGAATAAAAGGCGGGAATATCCGTGCGCATGCCTACTTGAAGAATCATATTGACAATCTAAAAAAAACGTCCCTTTCGAGACATTCTTTTAAAAATCCGAACTGTTCGTTTCTTGCGGATTCATCAATAACACTTACGCAATCACGCCGCCGTGCATCACTACGCGGCGCTTGGCAAAGCTTGCCAGTTTTTCATCGTGTGTCACAATGAGGAATGCCTGATTGAACTTTTCGTTCAGTTCTCCAATGAGTTCATTGAGCTTTGCGGAATTGGCTTCGTCCAGGTTGCCGCTGGGTTCATCAGCCAAAACCAAATCCGGCTCGTTCATCAGGGCGCGGGCGATGGCAATACGCTGACGTTCACCACCAGAAAGCTCGCGAGGCAAATGTTTGAGACGGTCCTTAAGGCCAACGGTTTCCAAAAGCATTTCGGCACGTTCACGACACTCAGTTTCACTCTTGTCCAAAATACGGCCAGGAACGCAAACATTTTCGAGAGCCGTAAATTCAGAAAGCAAGTGATGGAACTGAAAAACAAATCCCACCTGAGCGCGGTGATACATATCCCTTTCCATATCATTGAACTTGGAAAGAGCCTTGCCCTTGAAGAGGATTTCTCCGGAAGTAGGCGTATCCAACATTCCCACCAGATTCAGGAAGGTGGACTTGCCGGAACCCGAAGAACCAGTAAGAGCCACAAGTTCCCCTACGTTCATGGAGAAGTTTACGCCCTTCAGGATTTCAAGTTTTTCGCCTGTTTCACTGAAGACTCGACGCAAATCGCGAGTTTCTAATAAGTATTCAGCCTTCAGCAGTGAGCCCGCGCTTTCAGCGCTATGAGGAACGTCCATCATTGCATCTAAACTCATGTTCTACCTAAATAACTCGATATTCTCACAACTCAATACTCATAGCTCATCGCTATTCGTGACGAATCGCTCCCACAGGATCAAGTCTGCTAGCTTTCCAAGCGGGAAGCAAGGTTGCCAAGACGCAAAGTGCAATACCGATAACAAAGATCAAAACCACGTCCAGCAAATGCACAGAAATCGGGAAGTATGGAATAACGTAAACATCACCGGGAAGCTTGATAAAGTGGTAGGCTTCTTGCAGCTTGCACAAAACCAAGCCGATGGAGCCACCTACGACGGTGCCGCCAACACCAATGAAACTGCCCATGAGCATAAACACGCGCATCACAGCAGCCTTGCTAAAGCCCATACTACGAAGAATGCCGATTTCCTTAGTCTTGTCGATGACCACCATGATCAAGGAACTGATAATATTGAAGGCTGCCACCAGGATAATCAAGCAGATTACCGCAGCCACAATGAACTTTTCGTAGTTCATCCACTTGAGCAAGGTGATATTCTTTGTTTTCCAGTCCATGGCGTAGTAAGGATAGGTAAGCCAGTTGGCAAGACTGTCTACAGCCTCCCCTGCAGCCCAATGGTCGTTCATGCGAAACTGGATACCAGTGACGGCGTCGCCAAAGCCTAGGAGTTTCTGCAATTCGGAAAGACCCACATAGGCAAGTTGGCCATCGTATTCATAGGTGCCCGTCTCGAAGATACCGCTGACAACGCACATCATCATCTTGGGTCCGCCGGCGCTCACTGCCGCATCAGGCGTCTGGAAGGTCTGCAGCACAAGCTTATCCCCCACCACCACACGCAGGCGGTTTGCAAGGCCAGAACCCAGAAGAATTCCCGGACGCATCTTGCCGCTCAAATCCTCGAGGCTATCTACGGAGTAATTACCCCATTTGATGTACTTGTGGATGTCGGTAACGCCCTTGGAGGTTTCACCGTCGATACCGTAAATCACGATACCGTCGTTCACCTTCTTGGAACTAATTCCCACCTTGTAAATGATAAAGGGTGACGCCGCAGTCACGCGAGGTTCGCGAGTTTGAACTTCCCTAATGAGGCTGTCGTAAGAAGCAATGGGTTCCCCATTGTAGGCCATGATTTCAAAGTGTGCGTCTTTACCAATCATCTGGGCAGTGACTTCTTCTTCAAAGCCATTAACAGCAGCCAAAGCCACCACCAGCGCAAACACGCCGATGGACACGCCTAGCATACTGAAGATGCCGATAAGCGAAACAAAGAGACTCTTACGCTGAGCCCCCAAGTAACGCCATGCAATGAGAAATTCAAGCTTATTCATACACAGTTGCGAGCTATGAGTTGCGAGCTATGAGTTGTGAGCGATGTGCTATGAGTATTGAGCGCATCAGGGCTCACAGCGCAGCGGGCTCACTTCTCATCACTCAATACCTTGCTACACTTCAGGTTTCATCAGCGGGAAGAGCTGCACGTCGCGGATGGTTTCCTGGTTAGTCAGGAGCATCACCATACGGTCGATACCGAAGCCCACACCGCCGGTAGGAGGCAGGCCACTTTCGATAGCGTGCAGGAAGTTTTCGTCCATGGGGTGAGTTTCGCCTACACCACCGCGGCCACGGCGGACCTGGTCTTCCAGAAGTTCGCGCTGACGCAGAGGATCGTTCAATTCGGTATAGGCGTTGCCCAGTTCCCAGCCGTTTGCGTAGGGTTCGAACTGTTCGATGAGGCCTTCCTGGGTACGATGCTTCTTGCACAGCGGAGTAGATTCAGTAGGCATGTCCATGATGAAGGTGGGCTGGATCAGCTGTTCTTCAACGGTCAGTTCGAACAGTTCCAGAATGCCACGGCCACGGCTGAATTCGCCATCCAGATGGCCACCCAGTTCGTCAATCTTGGCCTTGATCTGGTCGTCGGACAAATCGTCCACCTTGATGCCGCCGAACTTTTCGATAGCGCCCTTCATGGTGTAGCGGGGCCACGGAGCCTTGAAGTCGATTTCCTTGCCCTGGGTCATGATCTTGGTGGTGCCGTTTGCAGCAATACAGGCGCGTTCGTAGATGTTTTCAAAGTGAACCATCATGTCGTTGTAGTCGGCGTAGGCTTCGTAGAATTCCAGACCGGTGAATTCCGGGCTATGGGTACGGTCCATACCTTCGTTACGGAAGTTCTTGGAAAATTCAAAGACCTTTTCCATACCGCCCACAATGCAGCGCTTCAGGTAAAGTTCCGGAGCCACGCGCATGTAAAGTGTCATGTCGGCAGCGTTATGGTGAGTGGTGAACGGACGTGCGTTTGCACCGCCATAAATGGGCTGCAGTGTGGGGGTTTCCACTTCGATGAAGCCCTTTTCGATGAGGTATTCACGGATGGACTGCATGATCTTGGAACGCTTGATGAACACTTCCTTCACGTCGTCGTTCAGGGCCATGTCCACATAGCGCTGACGGTAGCGGGTATCCACGTCGGCAAATTCGTTGAACACCACCTTGTTGCCGTTTTCGTCAATCTTTTCCTTGGCAACAGGGAGCGGGCGCACAGCCTTGGAAAGCATGGTCACCTTCTTCACGCGTACGGAGTATTCGCCGCTCTGGGTTTCGAACATGGTACCGTTTACGCCGATAAAGTCGCCAAGGTCGGTCATCTTTACGATTTCGTAGTTTTCTTCGCCAACTTCGTCGCGAGCGCAAACCACCTGCAAGCGGCCGTAACGGTCCTTCAGGTGCATAAAGCACATCTTGCCCTTACGATTAAAACGAACCACACGGCCTGCAAAGGCAACTTCTTCGCCGCTAGCCATCAAAGCGTCCTTGTTTTCCTTGAGGACCTTGGAATCGTGAGTGCGGTTGAACTTGTGGGGATAGGCTTCGATACCCATTTCCTTGAACTTTTCGAGTTTGTCAAGGCGGGCCTTCACCTGGTCATTCATATCGGGCATATTGACGTTAATCATTGTATCTACCTTATTTTATCAAAGGGATTAAATTTTGAACGGCGGAAATTTAACAATTTTCCAGCTCGACAATTTTCTCGTTCCAGTGATTCGTGCGTTCTTCAAGGACTTTCTCCCCTTTTTCGAACATGCAGAGGAACCATTCTTCGTTAACGACCTCGTAATCGGAGCCGCCGTTAAATACATTGGCGTTGCCGTAATCCTCGCGACCACAGCAGACAAAGACCTTACAGTCAAAGTTCTTTGATAGTTCACGACAGAGCGCCGATACAGTTTCGACCGAGACCTTTGAACGGTCTTCTACCCTTGGGAGCGAAACCATAACCACTTTGCGACTTTCCCCACATTGCATTATAGATAAATTAAATGCAAAACCATCAAAGGGGAATTCACGAGGAAACCCTTCCAAGGCGTTAGAAAATACGCGCCCCGTCACATGATATTCATATTCCATAACAAATCCTTTTGTGCTTCATATTGTAGAAAAATTATCGTCAAATGAGCCCTATCGGTCGCAACACTTCCTCCAGGGTGACATTGTTTTTTTGCAATATGGACCCTATCCATCGTTTATCTCCTTCCTGGGTGACATTGGGTTTTTACTACATTGGTTTTTGGAAGTTTTCACTTTCTGTAATAAGAGGTACAAAATGAATAAGTTTATGGCTGGTCTTGCTGCTTTGGCTTGCAGCGCCGCTCTGTTGGTTGGTTGCAACGAAAAGAAAGAAGATGTTCAGGGCGACGTTTCCCTGGACAAGGTGAAGTCCGCAGGCACTTTCGTACTGGGTCTGGACGACTCCTTCCCTCCCATGGGTTTCCGCGACAAGGACAACAAAATCGTGGGTTTCGACATTGACCTGGCTACCGAAGTTTGCGCCCGTCTGGGTGTACAGCTCAAGACTCAGCCCATTTCCTGGGATGCCAAGGAACAGGAACTGAACACCGGCAAGATCGACTGTATCTGGAACGGCATGAGTGTGGATCCGGCCCGCGCCGCCGCCATGAACCTTAGCTCTCCATACCTCAAGAACCGCATGATCTTTACCGTAAAGGACAAGGCTCTTGCAAACCTCGCCGCTCTTAAGGGCAAGAAAATTGCCGTCCAGAACGGCTCCACCGCCCAGAAGCTCCTGGAAGCCTCCGAAGCGGGCAAGGCCGCCAAGGAAATCATCCCCTTCGACGACAACCAGACAGCTCTGATGGACCTGGAAAAGGGCGGCGTAGAAGCTGTTTTCCTGGATGAAATCGTGGCCAAGTACTGGATTGTGCAGAACGCCAAGGACTACGTTGTTATGGAAGAAGGCCTAAGCGACGAAGAATACGCCATCGGCTTCCGCAAGAACGACCAGAAGCTCCGCGACGCCGTGGACAGCATCCTGAACGTGATGAAGACCGACGGTAAGTTCGCTGAAATCTCCTCCAAGTGGTTCGGAAAATAGCATTAAGTCCGGGCTCCGCCCTATGAGTGGTGAGCCCGCTACGCTATGAGTCATGACTTGCTCAACGCTCATAGCTCATAACTCATAACTCACAACTCACTGCTCACCGCTCGTTGCTTCTATGTCTGATTTAACTACTCTTCTTCCGATTCTCTGGGGTGGCTTTTGTACCACAATGGCCATCTTCGTGTTGACCCTGCTTTTTTCCATCCCCCTGGGCCTGCTGGTGGCAGTCCTGAAGACGAGCAAGTTCCGCATTATCCGCTACCCGGTCTCCTTCTACATTTCAGTGATGCGCGGAACACCGCTGCTGCTGCAGATTGTGGCCATCTACTTCGGCAGCTACTACATGGGGATTTCCTTTGACCGCTTCCCCGCGGTCATCATGGCTTTCTCCCTGAACTACGCAGCCTACTTCGCTGAAATTTTCCGCGGCGGAATCCAGTCCATCCCCAAGGGCCAGTACGAAGCAGCCACTATGCTTGGCTTTACCAAGTCTCAGACATTTTTCCGCATTATTCTACCCCAGGTGGTTAAACGCGTCGTTCCTGCCAGCGCAAATGAAGTCATCACCTTGGTGAAAGATACTTCCCTTGCCCAGGTAATTGCGGTGACGGAACTTTTTTCCTTGGCAAAAAAACAACAGGCCGCCTACGCCAGCATCTTTCCGCTGTTCGTGGCAGGCATTTTCTACTACGTAGCCAACCTGCTGCTGAGCTGCCTTTTCACCTACGTCGAAAAGAAACTGGACTATTATAAGTAAAACCCTTTTGATGCCATTGCGAGGTCCCGACAGGAAGGCGAAGCAATCAAAGCCGAGTATTCACAACAAGCAAGTCTTCGATTGCGTCACAACGTTCGCAATGACAGGTTGAGTAAAATGAGTAATGCAATTCTGAACGTTTCCCACTTGAAGAAATCCTTCGGCGACAACCATGTGCTCAAGGACATTTCCTTCGACTTGAGCGAGGGCGAAGTCCTTTCCATTATCGGGCCTTCCGGTAGCGGCAAATCAACACTTCTGCGTTGCGTTACCCAACTGGAAACCTTGGACGAAGGTGACGTGCAGGTGGCCGGCATGGACATGGTGATTCCCGACTCCAAGCCCGCCAAATACGCCCCCGCCAAGGTACTCCGCGACATCCGCCTTTCTACGGGCCTCGTGTTCCAGAACTTCAACTTGTTCCCTCACCTGACGGTGCTGCAGAACATCACCATGGCTCCCATACGAGTCCTCGGAATGGAGCGCCCTGCCGCCCGTGAACTGGGCATGAAACTTTTGGCCCAGATGGGTCTTGAAGCCAAGGCCAACGCCTATCCCTGCGAACTCAGCGGCGGTCAACAGCAGCGCATAAGCATCGCCCGCGCCCTTGCCATGAAACCCAAGATTCTATTCTTCGACGAGCCCACCAGCGCCCTGGACCCGGAACTGACCGGCGAAATTCTCAAGGTCATCAAGAGCCTCGCCGAAACCAAGATGACCATGGTGATTGTGACCCACGAAATGGCCTTCGCCCGAGACGTCGCAAACAAAGTAATCTTCATGGATCAAGGCGTAATTGTAGAGCAAGGAACCCCTGATTTTGTATTCAACCAGTCCGGCAACGAGCGCCTGAGCGCCTTCTTGAGCCGATTCGTTCAGGGTTAAGTTTCGTCTTTGTAGTGTTCCAAGAAACTGTGAAGCTCTCCCTCGGCTTTATACGCGGGGAACGTTTCTATGCACACAGAATGGATGCTATTGAAAATGCACTTTTCGATGTTGGGATTGGAACGTCTCAAATCCTTAAGCAACAGCTTGATTTCGTGGCGTTTGCTGCCGTGATCCCCCTCGCCCACTTCGGCCAGGGCGTTGCGCTCCGTAACGCGGCAGGCGCAGTCGATGAAGGTTAAGTTGTTGTAGTTCTTCCAAGAAATAATGTCCTGCTCATGGATACAATAGAGAGGGCGAATCAGCTCCATCCCCTCGAAGTTCTGGCTCTTGAGCTTAGGCATCATGCCTTGCAGCTGGGAACCGTAGAACATGCCCAGCAAGGTGGTTTCGATGACATCAGAAAAATGATGTCCCAGGGCGATTTTATTGCAGCCCATATCCTTAGCAAAACGGTAAAGGTAACCGCGGCGCATCTTGGCGCAAAGGTAACAGGGAGAGCGCCCCGAATTGTCCGCCACGTTAAAGATATTGGATTCAAAAATTTCTATAGGAATTTCAAGAAGTTTAGCATTAAGTTCAATCTGGGCGCGGTTCTTTTCGTTGTAGCCAGGGTCCATCACCAGGAACTTCACCTCGAAGGGCACATCGCTATGGCGGATCAGCATCTGCATCAAGGTGGCCAGCAGCATGGAATCCTTGCCACCCGAAATGCAGACGGCAATTTTATCTCCCCTTTCAATGAGTTGATAACGCTTAATGGCTGTAATGAAAGGAGTCCAGATACGTTCGCGGTATGTACGAGAGATACTGCGTTCTACATTTTGAACAAATGAAAGATTTCTTTCTGCCATAGTCGCGATTTCCAAAACTCCCTAGACTACGCCGCTTTCGTCTAGCCATCTTTGCAAGATTATTGCCGCGGCCAACTGGTCGATGACAGCCTTGTTCTTCTGTTTTTTCTTCTTGCTAAAGTGAGCGGTACGTTCCTGTGCCTGTACGCTGGAATAGGACTCGTCCTGGGTATAAATCGGCATTCCCGGGAAACGGTCCTTAAGTTCCTGTACAAACTTTTCCACCACCACGTTTTTGCCGTTGGCTCGACCATCAGGGTGATAGGGCATGCCCACCACAAAGGCATCGACCTTGTTGATTTTAACCAGTTCATCGAGACGCACAAAGAGGTTTGTGGTCTTCTGGTCAATGGTTTCGCGAGAAAAGGCAAACTTGAATTCAGAATCAGCGAAGGCCACGCCAACGCGATGTTCACCATAGTCAAGACCAAGATAATTCATAAAAGGGAATATAGAAAAAGAACATTTAGTGGTCAGTAGACAGCAGTTGGTTCTTTTAGCAAGGCTCTCCGGCGCACACACCATACTATATCCAGTCTGCAGTCTACTTTCTACTGTCTACTTTACGCTTTTTTCTATATTTGCGCCCACTATGAGTACAAATAACAATGATTTATGGGTTGGTGTTGACGTTGGCTCTACCACTGTGAAGATTGCCGTCGTCGAACCTGAAACACAAAAGCTTTTGCACTATACCTACCAGCGCCACAACGCCATGCAGGCCCAAAAGGTCCATGAGGTGCTGCGTGAAGCCCACGGACTTTTCCCGGGCAAGAATTTCAGAGTTGCATTCTGCGGTAGCGGCGGTCAGCCCTTCGCAGAAGCCACCAAGGCATTCTTCGTACAAGAAGTGGTCGCCAACGCATTGGCCGTACGTGCCACATTCCCCGAAACTCGAGTAGCCATTGAACTGGGTGGTCAGGACGCCAAGGTGGTGTTCTTCGAAAAGGACC